>DASRDU010000080.1:0-9600 GCA_035652435.1 Blastocatellia bacterium | reverse complement strand
CTACTTCCACGGCGAGGCGCTCGAATGGCCGCTCCTGAATCTGAAGGGTGAGGCGATTGAGAGCGGCCTTTATGCTTACACGCTCTCAACCAGAGCAGACACCGAGACGACTGCCCACACGCAGCGTGGGCACCTGATCATAGACCGTGCGAGCAGCGCCGACCGGGTCTGGGTGACGAGCAGTTCGGAAGTGGGAGTAGGGACGGCGAGTGATGCGCGGAAGGTGACGGTGGTCGGCGGCGGGGACGCGACGGTCGGCGGGGCGGAACTCCCGCGCGAGCGCACGAGGAACTCACAGTCTGACCCGCGGACGACGGACAGGCAGGTGGACGCGACCAGGGCTGATGGCAGGAAAACGCAGCCGTCAGCGGTGACGAGCGGGGTCTTCAACCGGATCGCCAAATTCGACTCTGACGGCGAGACGCTCGTTGATTCGTCGGTGACAGAGACCTCGGCCGGCGACATCGGGATCGGGACGACGGCGCCGGGCGGCGTGCTGGATTTGCAGCGGGCGAGTAGCGGCGACATCCTCGAGCGGTTCTGGAACACGGGGAGCGGTGCCGGCGCCGGGGCGAAGCTGAGGTTCGTGGCGGCGACGGGCGCGACTTCGCAGGTGCAGCTGACGGACGGCGCGGAGTGGCTGATGTCAATCGCGGGCAACAAGGATATCGGGATGCAGTTCCGTGTGCGCAACACTTTCGACACGAACACGGAGGCCGCGCTGGCCGGGGCGGCGCGGATGACTATCGCCCGCAGCGGCAACGTCGGCATCGGGACGACCACGCCGTTCGCGGCGCTCGAGGTCAAATCCATTACTGGCTATGATGCTGTGCACGCCAGTGGCATCGACAGCTTTGGCAACCCGACTACTGGCGTGCGGGCCACTGGCAGCAACACCACCTGCAGTCCGTGCAGCAGCGGTAATGGCGTGGTTGCCACTGGCGGTAATAACCGCAGCTCCGGCAGTTTCGGTGGCTATGGCATCGAGGCTTACCAGGGTTACGGCCCTGACGCCGCACACGACGGCGAGTCGGGGCGTTTCCACGGGAAGGTATTAATCATTGGCAATCTCAACGTGACTGGTGGCACGAAGAATTTCAAGATAGACCACCCGCTCGACCCGGAGAACAAGTATCTCCTGCACGCCTCAATCGAATCCTCCGAGGTGCTTAACGTCTATAGCGGCAACGTCGTCACAGACGCAAACGGCGAGGCCGTGGTCACGCTGCCGGAGTGGTTTGAGGCACTGAACAAAGACTTCCGCTACCAGCTCACAGTCATCGGCACATTCGCTCAGGCGATCATCGCAAGTGAGGTCAAAGACCACCGCTTCACGATCAAGGCCAGCGCGCCGGGCGTGAAGGTCTCGTGGCAGGTGACCGGAGTGCGCTCAGACGCCGTCATGCTCAGTAACCCGTTCAAGGCGGAAGAGGACAAGCCTGAACGCGAGCGGGGTACCTACCTCAGCCCGGAAGCATTCGGCCAGCCCGAAGAGAGGGGCAGCGACTGGGTGCGCAGTCCGGAGCTGATGCGGCAGATGAAAGAGCGGCGCGAGCAGGCGCAAAGGGAGGCGCAGCCCAACCAGTAAACCGCTGCCGCCTGCGCGGCAGTCGGTCGAGGTGACAGACCGGGGCGAGTGAGAAAACCCGGTCTGTCACCTCAGGTGGCTCTCCAGGCTGGTGCTGCGCGCGGTCAATCGTCACATTGGGGTTGAATGTGACCACCAGTCCGAGCGCGATCTTTCGGCTGACGGTGGTGGAATCTCTGTTTTCGGGGACCAATACCGGCGCCAGAGTCGCGCCGGATGCCAGCGGTACGGCCGACGTGAATTTCGAGAACTGCACGGTGGCGAACAACAGATTCGGGCTCAGTGTCGAGGGGGCCGGCGCGACCGTCAGAGTCTCCGATTCCACCATCACGGATAATGGCTTCGGCGTGACGACCGCCTCCGGCGCCACGCTGCTCTCCCGCGGCAACAATACCGTCGAGGGCAACTCGATCAACGGCAACTTCACCGGGACATATTCAGCCAGATAGCCGGTTCGCAATTGAGCGTGTCAGCAGCCCGACCATCACGCGAGGGCTGCTGACACGCGTTCCACTTCACGGTGTCCCACAGATTAAACCTCTTGCAGAAGTAACTCAGGCTTCAGAGCCAGGCACATCCAAAAGAGACTGAAGTTGCGCCAGTCGTAGCGCAAACTGTCGAGTTTGCGTTGCTTCATCGAGCGGCTCATTATCGCAGGAACGCAAACTCGACAGTTTGCGCTACGACTATCGAAGCCGCTCGTTACTTCCGACGCGACTTTTGCAAGTGATCTATTGCTCCTCACAACATTGCGCGAATCAGCCATCCCGAAGTGCCTGATTGCAGATTTCGGGTTGTGGGTTTAGATTGTCGCTGCCATCACCTTTGTCGTGGATTCTGCCGGGCCAGAGTTCTTCTTCCGTCCGGCGACCCGGCACGCCTGAAGACGCCCGCACGAACCCGATGGCCCGCGTGGCGTCGCGGGCGAATTTCCCGAACCGGACGAATTGGAATGAATGGTGAAAAAGCCTCTGGCCGGGAACGACGCGCTGCTCGAACCACTGCTGATGGCGGGCGGCGATGAGCAGGCTGACGCGCTCCTCTCACAACTCATTGCCACGCAGGCCGAGCCGGTGATCACAGGCGTCATCCGCTACAAACTTCGCCTCAGCCCTCACCGCCCCCTGGAACAAGCCGAGGCCGACGACATCCGTCAGGAAGTCGTGCTGCAATTACTGGCGGAGTTACGGAAGCTGCGCGAGCAGCCCGACGCGCACCCGATCGGTGATTTGCGCGGTCTGGCGGCGGTGATCGCGCACCGCGCCTGTTCCCGCTGGATGCGCCGCAGGTTTCCCGAACGGCATGCGCTCAAAAACCGCCTTCATTACCTGCTCACGCGCCAGCACGGTTTTGCGCTCTGGCAGAATGAAAACAAAAAACTGATTGCCGGCTTCGCGGCGTGGCGGGGACAAAGGGAACTGGCAGCCGAAGGGCGACTCAGACAACTGTCAGATGAGGAAGGGCTGCTCGCCCGGATTGAATCGTTCAGAACCGGCAGTCAACGGACGGGGCTGGCCGATCTCCTGTCGGCGATTTTCAACCTCCTTGGTGGCCCGGTTGAATTCGATCATCTGATCAGCGCCCTGGCCGCGCTGTTGCAAATCCGGGATCAGCCGGTTGAATCAACCGACCAGAATGAAAATGTCATCGCGCCGGGCGCCGCCGGAGAACCCGACCCGGCGTGGCAGGTCGAAAAACGAATCTTTCTGCAAAGGCTGTGGGAGGAAGTGCGCCAGCTTCCGCCGAATCAGCGCGCGGCGTTGCTGCTCAACCTGAAGGACACCGAAGGCCGAGGATGCATTGCGCTGTTTCCCGCGACGGGGGTTGCGACGCTTCGCCAGCTTGCCGAAGCACTCGAGATGGGTGCGGAAAGACTGGCCGAACTGTGGAATGAGTTGCCGCTCGAAGACGCGAGGATTGCCGAACTGTTACAACTGACGCGGCAGCAGGTGATCAATGCCCGCAAATCAGCGCGCGAACGATTGACGCGGCGGCTGAAAGGATTTATTTGAAACGCCGGCAGTAATAATCGCTTCGTTTGAGCAACTTACTGTGATGTGAAAAGAGCCGGATTGCCGGCTGCGAGGTATCAGAAACTTGTCCGAGCATCTGACCAAAACCGAGGTTGAAGACTTCTGCCGGCAAAAGCTCGGGGCGGCGGAATTGCTCTCTGTCTCCGATCACCTGAGCGCCTGTGAAGTGTGCCGCCGGCAGGTCGAAAGGGCGCTCGGCGGCGATACGGCATTCTTCGCGCTGCGATCTGAAGCGTTCGGTGAGCCGGCAGAAATTACTTCCGCACCGGTGACGAGGCATCCGACTTTTGATCAGACCGCTGATTATGTTGATGGGACGCTCTCAGGCGAGGCGCTACAGGAAGTCATAGATCATCTGACCGGTTGCGAGCAGTGCGCCCTGGCCGTGGATGACCTGCGTGCTTTCAGAAGCACGGTCGCGCCGGAACTCAGCCGCGAATATCATCCCGCACCCGTCAGCGCCGGGACTGAAGGCTGGTGGCGTCGCCTGGTTGCTTTCCCACCTTCCTCCTTCCTCAGGTCTCCCGCGCTGGCTTTCGGCTCGGCACTGGCGGTGCTTTTGCTGGTGGTGGCCGGCTGGCTGATCTGGCAGACGCTGCAAAAGCGAGGGACGAAGCCGGAAGTGGTTGCGACCACACCCACGCCAGCCATCACACCAGCGGCCACCCCTCCCGCTTCACCCACTCCGCCACCGGGAGGCACAGCAGCGCCGGTGATCGCCGAACTCAATGACGGCGAAGGTCGCGTGATACTCGATCAGGAAGGAAAGCTTTCAGGAGTTGAAAGCCTGCCGCCAGCTTATCATCAGATGTTGAAGGGGGCGCTCACGAGTCAGCGGATCGAAAGATCATCGCAGCTGGCGGGACTGGCCCGGTCGGGGAGTCCGCTGATGGGCGGCGATGAACAGGGCAATCAGTTTTCCGTGACTGAGCCGGTCGGGAAAGTGCTGCTCTCTGATCGCCCGACTTTCCGCTGGTCGCCGCTACCCGGCGCGACAGGTTATGTCGTTGAAGTTTACGACGAGAAGTTCAACCCGGTGGCCACGAGCCCGCAACTCACCAATGATTCGTGGGCGCCGCCGCAACCGCTCCGGCGCGGCACAATTTATTCCTGGCAGGTGAAGGCGATCAAAGACGGGCAGGAATTCAAATCCCCACGCCCGCCGGCGCCGCAGGCCAGGTTCCGCATTCTCGACCGGGCGCGAGCGAATGAACTCGCGCGGGCGCGGCGGGCTTACGCCTCGTCGCATCTCGCGCTGGGCCTGCTCTACGCGCGGGCCGGGTTGCTCGATGAGGCCGAAAGGGAATTGCGCGCGTTGCAAAGAGCCAACCCGGATTCGGCCGTCGCCGGCCGATTACTGGCGAGCGTGCAGGCGATGCGGCACTGATGCCTCGCCGGCATCACCGACGAGGATGAATCCCGCCCAGTAAAACGGGTGGCTGGTCGCGGGGTCCTTGAGCAACTTCAGGGCCGCCTGCCGCAACGCTTCAGCTTTAGTCTGATTCGCCGGCCCCGCCGCGGCCTGCGCTCTCAACGCGCGGTGGAAATGCACCATCAGGTCGCGCGTGCTGGCGGCTTCGACTTTCCACTGGCTGACGACGGTTGTCGGCACCCCGGCCACGAACAGCGCCCACGTCAACCCGATCATCCCTTCGCCCGCGCCGAAGCGCCCGCGCGCCGTCTCGCATGCGGAGAGTACGGCCAGCTCGGCTTTCAGATCGAGCTGCATCAGCTCCCAGGCTTCGAGCAGGCCATCTTCATTGGCGTCCCCTTGGGCAAGCACGAGGTGTGAATACATCGGCGCGGCGTTGTTGAGCGTCCCGTGTGTGGCGAAGTGGAGGATGCCGGCCCCGGCGGCTTCAGCCTTGACGCGGTCTTCGCGGGCCTGCGCGCCCGTGTAGACGCGGCTCCGGGCCGGGCCGTACAACTGCCCCAGCGCTTTGACCTCCTGCTCGGCTTCGGGCAGCGGGGTGAGCTTTTCGTCGCGCAGCGCCAGCGTCGCGCGCTCAACCGTCGTCTGGCCGATGGCCGGATTGCCGAGCGCGAGCAGGGTGGCCGAGGCGGGATCTGCGCGCTGCTTCCGCCGCCCGGTCATCTCGCGCAGCACCGTCAATGAGGGCGCGTATGAAACGATGGCATCTTCAATCAGAAAACGATCGGGCCGCGCGAGCAGAGCCTGAAACGGCAGGTCCCACAACTGGTCATCCGGCACGATGACGAGACTGGTCCTGCCCCTGAGCTGTGCCTCGGCCGGTTTGAGCAGGAGGTCGTAGAGCTTCGCTGATGAGGCACGAAAGCCGAGATCACGCCCGGCCAGTTGTTGCCGGAACGCTTCGATCTGCTTCGCCAGTTCCGTCTGTTTGACGGGCAGCGTATAAACCCGGACTTCAGCCTCCACTTTGCCGGCCGCCTTTGTGATGGCGAACAGATAAGTCTCTTCGTCAGTCACGACGTATTCGAGCAGCGCACCTGCGGCGTCCGGCAGCAGGGACTCGAGTTCCGGCGCGGTGATGATCGGGGCTTCGCCGCGCTGGATTTTCAGTGCGGGATGCGCAGCATAGAGCGAAGTCTGAAAGTCTTCGTAAGCGAGGCGTGCTTTTTCCAGGCGCGGTTTGATGTCACCGAGTCGTCGCGGATCCGGTTTGTCGGCCTGGGTGGCGCGGGTCAATTCCCGGTTCAGCGACGTTAGTTCTGACTTCAGCCGGTACTCCCGCTCCTGCTCCTGCGAGGTCATGGCCTTCTCGATCCTCGCGCGGCCCTGTTGCAGCACGTCCAGCAACGCGCGCGCTTTGGTGCGTTCAGCCAGCGCGAGCGCTGCCTGTGGCGTGTTGTCTTTCACCAGCAGGCTGAGCAGCCCCTGATGAGCGCGCAATCTGCCTTCAAAAGAACGCTCGCGGTCTTCGACTCCGCCGGCTGTCTGCGCGCGCAATTTTTCAATGAGCGAGACGGCCTCGGCGAATGCCTGCCGCGCTTCCGCCGGGTGACGCAAAGCGAGTTGCGAATAACCCTCCGCCGTCAGTGCCAGCCAGAGGTCCCTCTGCTGGCCCGTCTGACGCGCGAGGGCAACTGCCCGCTCCACCGTTGACAAGCCTGCTGCGAATTGCCCGCTCGCCAGATAAGCATTGCTCAAATTGATGAGTGTCGGTATTGCCCGGTAACCGGACTTGCCTGCGTCGAGGACGGCGAGCGCCTGGCGATAATAAGTGAGCGCCTCGTCAGAGCGGCCCTGCGCGGCATAAAGCTCACCAATGTAATCGCGGATGAGCGCCCCCCCGACAAGGTCTCCGGAGCTTTGGGCCTCCTGCAGAGCCTGCTGATAAAGCTCCAGCGCCTGCGCATAATATCCGAGCGAGTGACAGGTTTGTGCCATATCGAAGCGCAGGAACGCGAGTTGCACTTTATCGCCCAGCTCTGCAAAGACCTTCCACGCTCTTTCCTCCAACGCCAGGGCCTGCGGATAATTGTATTGACTCGCATAAGCGAGCGCGAGATGACGCAGCGCTACCGCCACGCCTCTTGGATAAGGGATTTCTTCATACAACCGGAGCGATTTTTGCGCGTCTTCAAACGCCTGCCCGAAATTGCCGAGGTTCTGATGAATGTCGCTGAGGTATCCCAGCGTGATTGCCGCGCCACGCCTGCTTCCGGCGGCTTCATAAAGCGCGAGCGCATGCAGCTCAAGTGGCACGGCCCGTTCGTAATTACCCTGCCCCATTGATACCAGCCCGATTTCCTCCCAGGCGCCGGCCAGGCCGAGCGCATCGCCCGTCTTTTCCGCCACCATCTGGGCCAGCCGATGGCAAAGCAATGCTTTGTCATAATCCGCGCGCAGGCGGTAACGACTCCCTCTGATGCGAAGCTCGTTCGTCAGGACGTCCGTGACGAGGGCTGGCTCTTTCTCCAGAAGTTCGCGGCGCTCGTCGTCCGTGGCCGCCGCTTCGAGTCTGGCCGCGAGTTGAGCCTGGAGCATGACTTCGCGTTCGATCTTCCACCCGGCGTCAGTCCTGCCCCATTCCAGTGCGCGACAGTAACCGTGATAGACCTCGCGCGCGTATTTCGAAGCTCCCGTTTGTTTCTGTATCTGGCGTTCATCCGTCGTCAGATGCGAAACGGCCCTGCTGCCAGTGACCTCCAGCCGCGTGACCTTCAGGCCGACCAGTTCAAGGCGCGTGCTGGAAAAGATGCCCTGATATGTCCTGAGCTGTGCCGCCACGTCGGGTGATTGCGGATTCCAGAGCTGGCGCAACGTTTCCAGATCGCCCGCCGCGATCGCCTGGCCGTACTGCTCCGTGAGCGCGCGCACCGCGTCCTCGTCTGACGATTGAGACAGACCGGGAGTCGAAGACGGCGGCTGTGGCAGCGTAAAGACGGGGCTGTTAAGGCTCAGGCTCAGAGCCATTGAGCATAACCACACACGGAACGCCAGCGGCATAGCACCCCCTTCCTTCCAATGGCCGGGAACAACGCCCCGACCCAAAAAAATTCGGACGGTCAGTAATACGGCGGCAGGTTCAGCCACTTTCTCTTTTGGTAATCGAATCCTGATCGGGGGAAGTAGATTCCTGCTTCTGGCAGCGACCTGAGCCGGAGTCTACTCCGCCCCGCTGGAAATGCAAGGCCGGAACTGTAGTGGGGAGCAGGAAGGAACCGACTCGCCGGGTAACGCGGAGGTCTTTCACCCCGACGGGCATGCGAAGCCGCTTCGGTTCCGGGCTGCTCAATCATCAACCTGACAGATGGCAAGGGAGTGTTTTATGTCCGTGAAAGTTTACCCTGGTGACAAAGACACGGTGACGGGTGAGATCGAACTTGAGGTCGAAGAGGCCGAGGAGGTGATCGCCCCCAGAATCTCAGTCAACCACAACGAGGCGCTCGCCAGCGACGAGGCCGGGCAGGGTGCCTGAATCGTGACGGCGTGCGCAGGGAGAGTACGCCGCAACCGGACCGCTTGACCTGCGCGCGCCGGTACTTGCGGAGCCGCTGTGGAAAATCAATTCAACAAGACAAAGAACAAAGGAGTAACTCATGAAGCGAGTCGGCACACTCATTATCATCCTGGCCCTTGTCAGTCTGGCGGGGGCGCTCCTGGTCTTCGCGCAAAAGCAGACGCAAAAACTGACGAGCCGGACAGTCAGCCCGAATTCGGGCAATGCGGGCGCCGGGGAACAGGTCGCGAAGACGAAAGGCAGAAATCTGGTGAAGAAGCTGCCTGATGGCGTCGAAGGCGTGGCCCTGGCAGAAGGCCTGATCAGGTTGAAACCGGGCTACAGGTTTGTGAAGGGAAAAAATGGCAAAGTCTCCGTCTATCTGATGAGAGGCGGTGGCGGTGCAATTGGCGGGGACTGGGAGTGTACATGCTCCAGTATCGGCAAAACGAATGACTGTAAGGCCTCCATAGCTGGCGGTTTCCTTACCTGTCTAAGCGGTGCCGAGTGTACTGGATGCGATCTGTCCGTCACCGTTGGCAAGTTGAAACAGGCCGTCATTGCGTTCTGATGACAGGCCGCAATGCCCGTACTGCGGCTGCTGCCGGGAGCCACGCTCGGCGCGCCGCTGCTGACTCGACGCACTCCCCCGTTGTTACCGGCGGAGAGAGGTTCAACTCTGACTCCGCCCCCGGTCAGTTTCTGACCCGCTCGTTAACTATCAACTTTCTATCTGAAGGAGTAAGTCTATGTTCAGTCGCATCGCTCAGTGCCTTTTCTTCATGATATTGGTTTCTCTGGCCCCCCTGGCTCAGACGGCCTCCAACCCGCAGGAGCAGCCGGGCAGAATCAGCATCATCATTGACCGCCAGCTCGTCCGCTTCACCACCCGGGGCGAAGCGCTGGAGTGGCACCTCGTGGTCACCGACCAGCAGGGCGAGGTCATCTTCGACAGCGGCTACTTCCACGGCGAGGCGCTCGAATGGCCGCTCCTGAATCTGAAGGGTGAGGCGATTGAGAGCGGCCTTTATGCTTACACGCTCTCAACCAGAGC
>DASRDU010000079.1:0-6597 GCA_035652435.1 Blastocatellia bacterium | reverse complement strand
CTACTTCCACGGCGAGGCGCTCGAATGGCCGCTCCTGAATCTGAAGGGTGAGGCGATTGAGAGCGGCCTTTATGCTTACACGCTCTCAACCAGAGCAGACACCGAGACGACTGCCCACACGCAGCGTGGGCACCTGATCATCGACCGTGCGAGCAGCGCCGACCGCGTCTGGGTGACGAGCAGCCCGGAGTTGAGCCTCGGCACGGCGAGCGAAGCGCGAAAGGTGACGGTGGTCGGCGGCGGTGAACTGACAGTCGGCGGGGCCGAACTCTCACGCGAGCGCCCGACCCGCTCACAGCCTGATTCACGCAGCCGGGACAGGCAGGTGGAGACGGCCAAAGCTGAGGAGAAGAAACCGCAAGTGGCAGCGGCCACCAGCGGGACGGCCAATCGAATCGCCAAGTTCGACGTTGATGGCTCGACCCTGATCAACTCGACGGTGACCGAGTCGGTGACGGGCGACATCGGGATCGGGACAGCGGCACCGGGTGGGGTACTGGACTTGCAGCGTTCGAGCAGCAGCGACATCCTGCAACGCTTCTGGAACACCGGCAGTGGGGCCGGAGCCGGAGCGAAGCTGCGGTATGTGGCGGCGACTGGTGCGACCTCGCAGATGCAGCTGACCGACGGGCTCGAATGGCTGATGGCGATTGCCGGCAATAACTCGATCGGGATGCAGTTCCGCGTCCGCGACACCGGTACGCCGAACACAGAGGCGCAGCTCAATGCGAGCGCGCGGATGACGATCCTGCGCAACGGCAACGTCGGGATCGGGACGACCAGTCCGGGAACCAGGCTGGATGTCCAGGGCAGCGTCAGCACGTTCAATGGCGTGGCCCTCGCGCTGACCAATACCAACGGCGGCAACACCAATCCGTGGGTGCTGGGGACGGGCGGGGCGGTGGTGGCCAAAGACGCATTCAGCATTGGCGACAGCAGCAGTTACAAATTGGTCATTTTATCGAACGGCAACGTCGGCATCGGCATCACTTCACCAGCAGCGAAGCTGACCTCGGTGGGTTTAGACAACAACAACAGCAACGGCACCGGGCAAACAGGCATGTCTGGCCATGGCGGCAATGCTCCCGGCAGCAGCGGCATTGGTGGCGTTGGTGTGATGGGTACTGGCGGCAATGCCCCTGGCAGCAGCGGCAACGGTGGCATTGGTGTGCTTGGAGTTGCCGGTGACGGATTCAATCTTAACGGCGATGGAATATTGGGGATGCAGACAGGAGGTAACGGACATGCAGGCAGGTTTGATGGCGACGTTTTGATTACTGGTAATTTGTTTGTAGATGGTAACAAGAATTTCAAGATCGATCACCCGCTCGATCCGGAAAACAAATATCTCCTGCACGCCGCCATCGAATCCTCGGAAGTACTCAACGTCTACAGCGGCAACGTCACCACGGATGAGCAGGGCAACGCGGTAGTGGAACTGCCCGACTGGTTCGAAGCGCTCAACAAGGACTTTCGCTACCAGCTCACCGTCATCAACACCTTCGCTCAGGCCATCATCGCCGAGAAGATCAAAGGCAATCGCTTTGTCATCAGGACCAATGTACCGGGCGTCGAAGTCTCGTGGCAGGTGACCGGCGTGCGCTCGGATGCAAGATCGCTGAAACATCCTTTCAAAGTGGAAGAGGACAAGCCCGCGAGCGAGCGCGGCACCTACCTCAGCCCCGAAGCATTCGGCCAGCCCGAAGAGAAGGGCCTGATGTGGGCGCGACAGCCCGAGCTGATGCGGCAGGTCAGAGAGCAACGCGAGCGGGCACAAAAAGAGCAGGCTCAGCCGCCCAACCCATAAACCAGGCAGCAGCGGTCCTGTCAGACCGGGCAGGTGAGAGTACCTTCCCCGTCTGACACCTCAGGTGTCTCTCCCAGCCGGTTCTCCGGCTGGTCATCAACCACTTCCCCCAAAGAGCAGCAATACCGATCACGGGTCAGGGACTGACTCGCTCGTTGATTATCAACTTTCCATCTGAAGGAGTAAGTCTATGCTCAGTCGAATCGCTCAGTGCCTTTTCTTCGTCATGGTGGTTTCGCTGGCCCCTCTGGCTCAGACTCAAACCGCCACCAACCCTCAGGAACGACCGACCAGAACCAGCATCATCATCGAGCGCCAGCTGGTCCGCTTCGCGACCGCGGGCGAAGCGCTGGAACTGCGCCTCGTCGTCGCTGACCAGCAGGGCGAGGTCGTCTTTGATAGTGGTTACGTCAACGCCGTCTCACTCGACTGGCCGCTCACCAGCCAGCAGGGCGAAGCCATCGCGAGCGGCCTCTATACCTGGACGCTCAGCACAAAGGCCGCGACCGATGAGGCGGCGCGGACGCAGCAGGGGCAGGTGATCATTGATCGCGCGAGCAGCAATGACCGGGTCTGGGTCACCGGCAGTTCGCAGACTGGTCTCGGCGCCGACAGTCAGGCGCCGAAGGTGATCGTCGTGGGCGGCAGTCAGACGGCCATCGCCGGGACGGAACTCCCGTCCGGGTCGGCCTCAGGCATCGGCGAACGCGCCTTCACGCACCGCACCGTCCTGCCTGAAGCGGGGAAGCAGGAGGCGAAAGAGGTGGCCAGCATCAGCGGCACGAATGCGGTCAACATCAGCGGCACGGGCACAACCAACCGCATCGCCAAATGGACCAACGGGCCGAGCGGTGTGTTGGGCGATTCGAGCATCGCGGAAGTGGGCGGCAAGGTTGGCATCGGGACGGCGAGTCCGGGCACCAAGCTGGATATCCAGGGCAACGTCAGCACGTTCAATGGCGTGGCCCTGGCGCTGACCAATGCCAACGCCGGCAACACCAATCCGTGGGTTCTGGGGACGGGCGGCAGCGTTGTAGCCAAAGACGCGTTCAGCATTGGCGACAGCAGCAGTTACAAAATGACCTTTTTGCCCAATGGCAGCGTCGGCATCGGCACGACGAGCCCGGGCTTCAGATTGCACGTGGTTGATCCGGCGAACACGGGGCTCCGAGTGCAGACCAGCAGCGCGGGCGGGACGGTGGCATCTTTTGGGGGGAATGGGGATTTTCAAATTGATGCGGTGAATGTGGTGGGCGGCAGGTTGATCGTGAAAGAAAACGGCAGCGTCGGCATCGGCACCTCCGCGCCCGCGGCGAAGCTCGACGTCCAGAGTAATGATGTCTACCCCACGGCTGCCATCTCGGCCAGAGGCGGCGCCAGCTCCGACCCTGACGGCGCCGGCGGCACCGGCGTGCATGCGATTGGCGGCTACGGCAGCAACGGCGCCCATAGCGGGATCGGATTGTATGCGGAAGCCGGATTTGCCGATTTCAGCACCGGGAGCAGCAATGGCTGGGCCGGCTACTTCGCGGGCCCTGTTTATATGGAGGGCAATGTCACTGTGGTGGGCAATTTATATGCGACCGGCTCCAAGAATTTCAAGATCGATCACCCGCTGGACCCCGAAAATAAGTATCTCATCCACGCCGCCATCGAATCCTCCGAGGTACTCAATGTCTACAGCGGCAACGTCTCGCTTGGCCCGGATGGCATGGGGCTCGTAACGCTGCCGGACTGGTTCGAGGCGCTCAATCGCGATTTCCGTTACCAGCTCACAGCCATCGGCGCTCCCGCGCAGGGCCTCTACATCGCCGAGGAGATCAATCAGAACCAGTTCAGGATTGCAGGTGGTGTTCCGGGGATGAAAGTCTCGTGGCAGGTGACCGGAGTGCGGTCCGATGCCGTGATGCTGCAGCGACCCTTCAAGGCGGAACAGGACAAACCCGCGGGCGAGCGCGGCACCTACCTCACACCCGAAGCCTTCGGACAGCCCGAAGAGAAAGGCGTCGAGTGGGCGCAACACCCGGAACTGCTGCGGCAGATGAAGCAGCGGCGCGAGCAGGCACAAAAGCAAAAGGCTCAGCCGCCCAACCCGTAAACCAGGCAGCGGGCGGCACAGATGATGAGGGTTGACGTGGTGTTCTCCGTTGGGGGTGAGGACCGCGCCCGCTCCCCTCCAGAAAAAATTCGGGCGGTCAGTAATACGGCAGCCGGTTCGGCAACTTCCCCTTTCGACATCCAGGAATTGAATTTTGGCCGGGAGAGTAAATTCTCGTCTCCAGCTTCCACCCGAGCCGGAGTTTATTCCGTCCCGTTGAAAAAGCAGGACCGCGAGCTTTCAGGGCGGCGATTCCATCGCCACCGGCGCAGAGAGGCTCGGCTCCAACCCGTCTCCCGGTCAGGGGCTGACCCGCTCGCTGATTATCAACTTTCTATCAGAAGGAGTAAGTCTATGCTCAGTCGAATCGCTCAGTGCCTTTTCTTCGTCATGGTGGTTTCGCTGAATCGCCCCGGCTCAGACACAGACGGCCCCGGGCGCGCAGGAACAGCCGCGCCGGACGAGCATCATCATTGACCGCCAGCTCGTCCGCTTCACCATCCAGGGCGAAGCGCTGGAGTGGCACCTCATGGTCACCGACCAGCAGGGCGAGGTGATCTTCGACAGCGGATACGTCAATGGTGAAGCGCTCGACTGGCCGCTCCAGAATCTGAAGGGCGAAGCGGTCGCGAGCGGCCTCTATGCTTATACCCTGACGACCAAAGCCGCGACCGATGAGACGGCGCGGACGCAGCGCGGCCACCTGATCATAGACCGTGCGGGCAGCAGCGCCGACCGGGTCTGGGTGACGAGCAACCCGGAGCTGAGCGTCGGTGCCGCGAGCGAGGCCCGGAAGGTGACGGTCGTCGGTGGTGGAGAGACGACCGTCGGCGGCGCAGAACTCCCGCGCGAGCGCCCGAGCAGCTCACAGTCTGATCCACGCACCGCGGCCGGGCGTGAGGATACGACCAGAACCAGCAGCATGAAGGGTGAAACGACCACAGCGACCAGCGCGACGGGCGACCGGATTGCCAAGTTCGCATCAGACGGGGTGACGCTCATTGATTCGACCATCACTGAAACCCCGGCGGGCGACATCGGGATCGGGACCACGGCGCCGGGTGGCGCGTTCGACCTGCAACGCGCGAGCAGCTCAGACATCCTCCAGCGGATCTTCAACACCGGGGTCGGGGCCGGCGCCGGGTCGAAGCTGAGATTCGTGGCGGCGACCGGAGCGACCTCGCAGGTGCAGCTGACCGACAGCGCCGAGTTCATGATGTCAATCGCAGGCAACAACGCGACCGGGATGCAATTCCGCATCCGCAATGTCAACGACATGAATTCGGAGGCAGGGCTGGCCGCGGCGGCGCGGATGACGATCCTGCGCAACGGCAACGTCGGGATCGGGACGACCAGCCCGCTGCGCGCGCTCCAGCTGGGGCCGAGCAGCGACGCGCTGTTTACGCTCGAACCGACCGACATAAGCCCGAACGCGGGCTACATCCGCTTCGGCGACCGGACGGGCTGGAAGCTCCACATCGGGCGGTCGCGCAGGGCAGCCAGCTCTCAGGCGCGCCGCCGAACACTGGGACGACGGGCGTGCTGATGACGGTGCAGGACAACGGGAACGTCGGGATCGGGACGACCACGCCGCAATCAAGCCTGGAAGTCCGCGGCGACATCCGGCTGGGCGCCAGCGGTGGATCCCGGGCGACGAGCAGCGAAGAGAATCTGCGCATCGTGCGCGGCACCGTTGATGCGAACGGAAACATTCTTGCAGGGACTGGCTTTAGTGTAGTCCACAATAACGATGGGGTTTACTACATCCAGTTCAATACCTCCTTCGCCGCCCCTCCAGGCATCACGGTCACAGTCGGACAGGACATAGCAGAATACCCTTCTTCAGACTATGTTACTGGCAGCACTGCCAAGGTCGTGTTGCTTGGAGAAATTCCGTATCCTTTTTGGATAAGCACATACGTAGGTGTCGATACGACCTTTCATTTCATCGCCATCGGGCCGAGATGAAGCGGTCTGGCGCCGCGCTTTCTCCGCGCGAGATTTTGAGGAAGGTTGCCGGGTGAACAGCCTGAGCTGATGCGGCAGATGAAGGTGCGGCGCCAGAAAGCGCAGGGAAAGCCTGAGCCGCCCGGTCAATAACCCGGGCAATGGAGAATAACAACGAACAAGGCAGGCGTGAGGGCACGCCTGCCTTTAATAATTTCAGGGTCCTATCGCTAACCTCACCTGACTCTGGGATAGTGAACGTCCGCTGTTAGCGGACGATGGCCTCGAAGCGAATTCCGACCATTTTAATTTCGCCCACAATAATTCCGCCTCGGGCGAGAGGGAAACCGAACCCCTGTCGTCAATACCTGTGAAGGGCCAGCGCGGAGCGCCACCGGCGGCGAAGTGTTTCACCCTCCCGAAAAAAATCTTCGGGTCGTGTGAGCGCCTCGCGATCCGCCTGACTCATTCAACCGGGAGGGCAGTGAAAGAACCGACTCGCCGGGCGACGCCACGGCGCCGGCCATCCCGGTGAACACGCGGAGCCGCTTCGGTTTCAATCGCTGCTCAATCATCAACCTGACAGACAAAGGAGTGTTTTATGTTAGGACTTACGCAGAGGCGACGTTAAGAGTCGCTTGATCATTGAAAACCGGGTACAGTCTCGGCTCATGAGCGATTCCGTGAGCCGACTCGACTATTGTCAATACTTGCTGGTCAGCCAGATCAACTACACCCTGACCAA
>DASRDU010000078.1:0-12224 GCA_035652435.1 Blastocatellia bacterium | reverse complement strand
CGTCGGCGAATACGTATTCTGAATCGCCAGGTCGGTGATGCCATACCCGCTCAGCCGGTCATCTTCCCAGATGCGCCGGTTGAACTGTTGATAGGTGCGCGTAACCGGCGTCATCTTGATTTCGTTAATCGCCCGCTGCTTGTCTTCGGGAAGCGCCGGCGTGATGGGAATGTTCTTGAGCACCGAGAAGGGCAGGGCACAGATGACGCGGTCAGCGGTGATGGTCTGCGGGCCGTCGCTGTTTTCGAAAGTCACGACGACGCCGGTGGCGTTCTGCTCGATGCGCGTGACGCGCGATTGCTTGCGGAAGAATTTCTTGACCTTCTTCTTGAGCGCCGAAGCCAACTGATCATTGCCGCCGGCGATCTCGTAAAAAGCCCCCGACGAGGCGATGGCTTCCGTCACCACGCCGTCCATTGCCGACACCGAATCGATGCCGTAGCCGAGCAGGCCCAACTGCGTCGCGGCGATGATGTCTATTGCGCCCTCCGACGCGCCCTGCGATTCCAGCAGCGCCCTGAGCGACACGGCATCAATGGCGCTCAAGGTTTCCGAAGGCCAGCCGGCGCGGCGCGGGTTGCCGACGGCGTTCAGGTACTGGCCGAGATAGAGCGGAATCAGGCCGTAGACGCCGGCTGTGCGCTCGCTCGACTTCAGCGAAAAGGGCACGTTGGCGCCGCCGCCGCCGTCAATGCGGAAGCGGTTGCCGCGAATGTGAGCGATAGAGTCGAGCCCGAAGGCGGCGACGGGCCGCAGCGGCAAACCGAAGTCGGTCGCGTAGCCATAGGTGAAGCCGTGCTCTTGCGGGAAGCTCAAGGCCCCGGCCTCGGCGTACTGGTCGTTAGCGAAATCGCGCAGGGTTTGCACGCGCCCGCCGGGAAATTTGCGCGCTTCGAGAATCGTGATGTGATGGCCGGCCTTCTTCAACTCGTAACCGGCGGAAAGTCCAGCCAACCCGCCGCCGAGGATGACGACCGTTTGCGGCGCGCCTTGCAAGGTCAGGCCGCCGCGCGTTGTCGCCCTGGCCACATTCGGCGCGAGCGCCAGCGCGGCAAGGCTGAGGCTGAACTCTTTGATGAAGTCGCGGCGATTGACCTGGTTCGACATAACTTCTCCCGTGCGCAGATTTCGCCAAGTATGCTACAGCGCCGCCATGCGCTTTGCAAATCGCCCTGCGCGCCGCCTTGTGGAACGGCAGTTGAAGTAATCAATGATGAGGCAGAGTTTAATCTATCAGGAGGAGTGAAAATGATACGTGTTGTTCAAAAACGAAACGTCCTGGCGTTGCTGCTGGCAGTCATCTTTATGGTACTGACGATTGCGCCAATCAGCTCGGCGCAACGGCACCATCGCTATTATCGTCGCGGCCCGAGCAAGACCAAGCACATCGCTGTCGGCACGGCGATTGGCGCGGTCGGCGGCGCATTGATCGGCGGCAAAAAAGGCGCGCTGATCGGCGCGGGCGCCGGCGCGGGTGGCGGCTATCTGGTCTATCGCCACAAGAAGCACCACCGCCGGTATTAACCGATTGCGGATTGCGGATTGCGGATTGCGGATTGAACGAGCGATTCGACATGGGCTTTGCGGTTCGTGCTGATCAAAGACTGCTGAATTTAACGGGGCGCTGTTAAATCCGCAATCCGCAATCCGCAATCGGTTGTCAGATTTTCGCGCCCTGATGTAGCATACGCTTTACCGCCACGCTGTCCCAACCACAACCCTCGCGGAGGAAATCATATGAAGATCGCCATTGCCAGTGACCACGCCGGTTTTCAGGGGAAAGAAGCAATCAAAAAAACGCTCGACGAGATGGGCGTTGAGTACGAAGACCTCGGCACGCATTCGGAAGAATCGGTTGATTACCCCGATTTCGCCGAGCGGGTCGGTCAGGCCGTCACGCACGGCGAGGTTGACCGCGGCATCCTCGTCTGCGGGAGCGGCATCGGGATTATGATTTCTGCTAACAAGATTGACGGCGTCCGCTGTGCGCTCGCCTGGAACGAGGAGACCGCGCGCCTCGCCCGGCAGCACAACGACGCCAACATCGTCGCCGTCGGCGGGCGCACGACCGCGCCCGAAACCATCAATGAGATCGTCCGCGCCTTCCTGACCAGCGAATTCGCCGGGGGCCGGCACGCCCAGCGGATCGAAAAGATCGCGAACCTCGAAAAGAAGAATCCATAACACAGGCCGGAAATCACGATGACAGAAAATCACTACCGCCCGCTCGCCGAAGCTGACCCTGAGATCGCCGAAGCCATTCAGAATGAAACGCGCCGCCAGCACGAGGGGCTCGAGCTGATCGCTTCGGAAAACTTCGTCTCCGAAGCGGTACTTGAGGCCGCCGGTTCGGTCTTCACCAATAAGTACGCCGAAGGTTACATCGGCCGCCGCTACTACGGCGGCTGCGAATTCACGGACGTGGTCGAAGGCCTCGCCATCGAGCGCGCGAAACAGCTCTTCGGCTGCGAACACGTCAACGTCCAGCCGCATTCCGGCAGCCAGGCGAATATGGCCGTCTACCTTTCGGCGCTCAATTACGGCGACACGGTGATGGGCTTCAACCTCTCGCACGGCGGGCACCTGACGCACGGGCACCCGCTCAACTTTTCAGGCAAGAGCTACAAAATCGTGCCGTACGGCGTGAGGAAGGACGACGAGACGATTGATTACGAGGAGATGGAGCGGCTGGCGCACGAACACAAGCCGAAGCTGATCCTGTGCGGCGCCTCGGCCTATTCGCGCGTGATTGATTTCGAGCGCATCGCGGCGATTGCGAAATCGGCGGGCGCTCTGTTGATGGCCGACATCGCGCACATCGCCGGCCTCGTCGCCACGGGCCTGCACCCGTCGCCCGTGCCGCACTGTGATTTCGTCACGACGACGACGCACAAGACGCTGCGCGGCCCGCGCGCCGGGATGATTATGTGCAGGGAGCAGTTTGCCAAAGACATTGACAAGACCCTCTTCCCCGGAGTGCAGGGCGGCCCGCTCGTCCACATCATTGCGGCCAAGGCCGTCGCTTTCAAAGAGGCCCTGCAACCTGAATTCAAAGCGTACCAGCAGCAGATCCTGAAGAACGCCAAAGCGCTCTCGGACGGGATCGCGGAAGCCGGCTTCCGCATCGTCTCGGGCGGCACGGACAATCACATCTTTCTGGTTGACGTCTTCAGCAAAGGCATCACGGGCAAGGTCGCCGAAAAGGCCCTCGACGCCGCACACATCACGGTCAACAAGAACACGATCCCGTTTGACACCAACTCACCGATGGTCGGCAGCGGCGTCCGCCTCGGCACCCCGGCGGTGACGACGCGCGGGATGAAGGAAGCCGAGATGAAGGTGATCGCCGGGTTATTTGCCGAGGTGCTGGCCGCGCCGGAGGACGAGGCAGTGCGCAGTCGGGTGAGCGGGAAGGTGAAGGAGCTGACGGCGAAATTCCCGCTGTACGCGAATCGCCTGAACAAAGCGGATGGCGTAAGCGGAGACTGAAACTGCAGCCCGGTCTCAATGGCTCTCCCGGGAGCGCACGCGGCCCGCGTGCTGAGCCTGGGGCAGTGACCCGATTTCGGGATCAGGCACGCGGGCCGAGTGCGCTCCCGGGGATGGGCCTTCATCTTTCTTTCAGACGCTAACCTGCACTGCTCCATTTCCAATCCTGCGTGGATGCGCACAAGCCGGCTCTGACGGGGTTATTTTCGATATACCTTACTCCGTCGGAGTAATGATTTTCATCCCGCACGTAACGGTCAAATGGCTCGGTTTGCCAGAACTCGCCGCTTCGCCCCAAGACTTTGTTGCACTGGTGCGCCGTATAAGATTTCCAGGTCTGGACGATCCTTCCCATTTCCCATCCGGGCCGCGGGGTAAATAACACATGCACGTGGTTCGGCATCACACACCACGCATGCCGTTGATAGCGATCCTCATCTGAGTACAACAGACTTTCCTGCACGATGGCGGCGATTCGATCATCCTTCATAAAGCAACTGCCGTAGCCCTGATCCAGATAAGCGTCAATGCGTTTGCGCCGTTCACGATCATAGTCTTTTTGCGCCAGGTGCTTCAGTTCTTCGCGCCAACGTTCCAGCACCACCTGTGGCATGGAATCAACAAGCCGGAACGTTACTGTCTGTGTGACCTCTTCACCGCTGAAATGTGGCAGGTAGCCGCGTGAATACCGGCGCGGCGTGCCGGTTCGTCCGGCTTTTGCCTTTGGGACGACTACTCGCTTTTTCCACTGGTCGTTCATTTCAAGACCCTCGCTAGTCATCAAACTACTTCGTTCACTCCCGGGAGCGCGCGCGGCCCGCGTGCCTGATTCCGATGACCCGGAGTTTCACCGCAATTGGGTCACTGTCCCAGGCTCAGCACGCGGGCCGCGCGCGCTCCCGGGGAAAGTGCGATAACGATCCGCAAACAGCCCCTTTTGTTCACTTGAAAGTGCCGGCGTTTCGCGCGCCACCAGACTGGTTGCAATCACTCCGTCAAGTTCAAGCGCGAACTTCAAACACGCAATCATCCTGCCGGCGTACTGACTTTTTCCCGGCCCGTCAAAGACGCAGAACCTCTCGAAGCCGATGAACAGGCGCTGGTACTGATCCATCATCTCTTCATCGCCGGACCAGCACGCGCGCCAGGCTTTCTGCCATTCGCGCGGCAGCACGTTGCCGGGGCCGGCCACCACGCCGACCGGCAGCGCGTCATTCATCAGCCACTCATTCCACCCTTCGCGCAGGCGCCCGACGATCCCGCGCTTCGGCTTGAACCACTCAAAGATCAGCATCGCATTGCCGACGTAAATGCCGAACTCGCCCGGCTGTTTGAAGTGCAGCGCCGCCTTTGTGTAGTTGCCCAGCACCTTGCGCGAGGCCGAAACCTTGATCCCGCAGACCCAGGGCAGCCGGCTCAGATCCTTCACAATGCGCGTCCGGATGTGCGGCGTGCGCCCCGGCGCGTTGATGTCCGTGTTGTCGTACAGAAAAACGGGAATTTCGCGCGGCGCCGCTTCGATCAGGCCGCTCAGGTCGCGCCGGAAGAAGCGCACGATGTCAGTTTCGGAGAGGTCTTCAATCGCGAGCGGCGCGATCACCGCCGCGTCCGCGCCGAGCCGGATCGCGGCATCGAGATTACTGAGAACTTCGGCGCGGGTTGAGCCGTTGACGCCGACCCAGGCTTCGACCCCCCCGCGGCCCTGCGACTGCAATTCAGCGTTCACGTTCCGCACTTCATCAACCGTGATTTCAATCACGCGCTGCCGTTCGGCGTTGACGAGGCGGTTCCACTCGCCGGTCGTGCCGTTGCCGAAAATGACATCGGCCCCGAAGCCGGATTGAATGACGTGGCGGATGACGCGGCGCTGTTCGTCGGCGATCACGCGCCCGGCGTCATCCAGCACCGTGATCATCGGGACGTTCAGCCCTTTTCGTGGTGTATAGCGCATTCAGAAAATGTCCGACAAGCTGCCAGCTTGTCGCTGGTTTCCCGGTCGGGTTATTCAGCGGGCAGAGTCGTGTTGAAGAAAGACTTCGACAAGCTGGCCAGCTTGTCGGACATCAACGCCGCTTCCACATCACGCAGGCAAAGAAACTCTCGGTGCCGTGACGGTGTGTGAAAGTACGCGCGCCGAATGTCGGTGTCAATAATCCGACCGGATCAAGGCCGAGTTCGGTCAGCCGCTCGCGTGTGATGTCACGGTATTCCGAATGCGAGTCGCGAAACCACGCGATCACCTCTTCCCCCTCATCGAACTCAGTCGAGCAGACGGAATAAGTCAGCAGCCCCCCGGCGCGCACGTGCCGTGCGGCATTGGCGAGCAACTGCTTCTGAAGCGCCGCCAGCTCACGAATCTTCTCCTCATTCATCCGCCATTTGATCTCCGGGTGTCGCTCGAGCGTGCCGAGGCCGGAGCAGGGGGCGTCGAGCAGCACGAGATCAAAGCCCTGCCCGTCGGCGAATGGCAGCTCTTTCGCCGCATCAAGCTGAATCAGGTTGATGCCACTGACCCCGGATCGCGCCATCAACTCCTTCATCGTGCGCAGGCGGTGCAGGTGCAGGTCGCCCGCGACGATGAACGTATCTTCGGGCAACAGTAAAGCCATGAGCGTCGTCTTGCTGCCTGGCGCGGCACACAGGTCAAGCGCCCTGGGAGTGCGGGCGGGATGCCCACTTTCCGCTGCCAGATGCGCCACGAGCTGTGACGCTTCGTCCTGGAAGTAAATCCAGCCCTGCTGCACGGGCTCAGCATTTGCCGTCAGACTGCCGCTTTCGATGACAGCGGCATGAGGCGCAATCGCAGAATCACGAATGCCCACGCTGTGTTCAGCAAGCCAGGCGCGAGTACTTTCTTCAGGGGTGCGACGCGGGTTGAATCGGAATGCGGCCCGCGCCGGAGAGTTATTGGCCGTGGCAAGCGCCCGCGCTTCATCTTCGCCGAAACGTTTCACCCACCGCTCCAGCAGCCACGCCGGGTGCGAGGTCTCGATGCTCAATCTGACGAGCGGGTCTTTGATTGACGAACTCAGGTCGCCTGTTGTCGCGTGGCCTTCTCGCTGTGCGGCGCGCAACACGGCGTTGACCAGCGGCGCGGCGCTTTTGAGTTTCTGCTCCCTGATCAGGTTGACCGATTCGTTGACGGCGGCGTGTGGCGGGACGCGAGTCAGGTGATGAAGCTGGTAAAGCCCGAGGCGGAGGGCAATCACGACCGCCTGATCGAGTCTGCTGATTTTGCGCCGGGCGTAATGTTCGATCAGGAAATCGAGCCGCGCCCGCCAGCGCAGAACCCCGAGCGTCAGCTCCTGGGCGAGCGCATGGTCTTCGCGTGAAAGCCCGCTGTAGCGCGCGGACGAGAGCAGGTTGCCCGCATAAGCATCTTCCGCCTCGACGCGCAGCAGGATTTCAAATGCCGCCCGCCGCGCCGCTGAAACTTTCATCCGAGCTTCACTCCGACCGCGAGCTTTGCGCCATTCAGGAAATCGCGGGCCGACATCGAACGTTTGCCCGCGGGCTGCACCTCTTTGATCCGCAACCGCGTCGCGCCGCCGCAGGCAACGGCGAAGCTGTCTTTCGCGATTTCACTGACCGTGCCGGGTTCGTGGTGACCCTCAGCCGCTGCTTCCGCCGAGGCGGTGATGATTTCGAGCCGCTGTCCGTCGAGAAAGGTGTAGCATCCCGGGAACGGCGTGAACGCGCGCAGTCGGTTGCGAATCTCCTGCGCCGCGAGCGACCAGTTGACCTGCCCGTCCTCGCGCTTGAGCATTGGCGCGTGAGTGGCCTCATCATTATTTTGTGGGATCGCTTTCAACTCGCCGCGTTCCAGCTTCACGAGCGCTTCAATCAGCAAGTCTGCCCCCAGTTCTGCCAGTCGCGCGGTCAACTGCGGAGCGGTTTCGTCTTCGCCAATCGTCAGCCCCCTCTGCAGGAGCATCGGTCCGGTATCCATTCCCTCATCCATCTGCATGATAGTCACGCCAGTCTCGGTCTCGCCCTGAGCCATCGCCCAGTTGATCGGCGCCCCGCCGCGGTACTTCGGCAGCAGCGACGAGTGAACGTTGATGCAGCCGCGGCGGGGCGCGGCGAGCATCCAGCCGGGCAGAATCTTGCCGTAGGCCGCAACCGTCACCGCATCAACTTCCCCGAATAACGGCTCGAACTGCGCACGCGCCTCGGCGTTCCTGATTTTCTCGGGCTGAAGGACGGTGATGCCGTGCTGTTGGGCGAGGATTTTGACTGGCGGCGGGGTGATGATCTGTTTGCGCCCGACCGGCTTGTCGGGTTGAGTGAAGACGGCCCTGATCGTGTGCCCCGCTTCGATCAGCTTTTTCAGCGAAGGCACGGCGAATTCGGGCGTTCCCATAAAAATCAGATTCATAGTGACCTTTATGAGTCTTCCAGCAGCGGCTCTGACGTGATGTTCTCGAACATATCCTGCCGCCTGAGCGCTTCCGCCAGCGCCGCCGCCTTGCGTTCGGTCAGCGGGTGTTCGGCGTCAGTGCTGGTGATCATAAACAGATTATCGTCCACCTGCTCGATGCCAAGGTGGCCGAGCATCACGCCGGGGGCCACCGTAATCGAGTCCATCTGGTGAATGCGAAAGCGCCCGGTGCGCTCCGTCCAGTCTTCGATGAACGGGTCGAGCAGCGCATGCCGCGCCTCTTCGAGCGTCGCATAGCTGCCCTCAGCGACCAGACACCAGGGCTCATTCAGAGACTTCTTCTTCATGCCTGAAACGGTGATGGGCCGGGGACCGCCCTGATGTCAGTGAAAGAGGCGGGACACGAAAGGGCACAAAGAGAACACCCGCTCTCCTCGTGCCCCTGAGATTCCGGCCCCGGGGATTGATTACTCCCACTCGCCCAGCTTGATCTTCTTTTTGATCTTGCGATTGATCAGGTCGCGCTTGAGGACGCTCAGGTACTCGATAAAGACCTTGCCGTAGATGTGATCCGTTTCATGCAACACGCAGCGCGCGGCAAGGTCGTTCACTTCCATCGTGAATTCCCTGCCGTGTACGTCCTGCGCGGTGACGGTCACGATGCGCGGCCGCTCGACCTCGAAGTAAATTCCGGGGAAACTCAGGCAGCCTTCCTCGCCGACCTGCACTTCCTTTGTTTCGACGATCTGTGGATTGATCAGGGCGATGCGCTGCGACGGGTCTTTGCCGGCGCTCACGTCCATCACGAAGAGCTTCTTCGCCTCCGCGACCTGCGGCGCGGCCAGGCCACAGCCCTTTTCCGCGTACATCGTCTCAAACATGTTTTCGACCAGTTCCGCCAGCCGGCCATCGAACTGCGTGACCGTTTCGCCTTCCTGCTGGAGGATCGGGTCACCGTATTTGACTACTCTCAATTTCATACTTTGGTTTTTGCCTTCAATATTCCGCAAGCTGTTTGATGTAACCATCAAAGTTGCGTTGCATCTCTTTGAGCGAATCGCCGCCGAATTTCCCGCGCATCGCGCGCGCCAGCACAATTGCGACCATCGCCTCGCCGATCACGCCCGCCGCCGGGACGGCCGTCACGTCTGACCTTTCAAAATCAGATTCCATCGGCTCTTTCGTCTCAATGTTGACGCTGCGCATCCGCTTTTTCAGCGTCGCAATCGGCTTCAGATAACCGCGCGCGCGCAAATCCTCGCCATTGGTCATCCCGCCCTCCAGGCCTCCGGCGCGGTTCGAGGTGCGACCGAAGCGTCGTTCGTCGGGATTATAAACAATTTCGTCGTGGACTTGCGAGCCGGGCTTCAGCGCATTCGACACGCCGTCGCCGAGTTCGACCGCCTTGACCGCGTGGACGGACATAATCGCCTGCGCGAGTTGCCCGTCGAGCTTCGTCGTCCAGCTCGTATGCGAACCCAGCCCGACCGTACAGCCGTGCGCGACGACCTCGAAGATGCCGCCGAGCGTGTCGCCTTCCTGCGCAGCCTGGTCAATGCGCGCGACCATTTTTTTCTCAGCCTCCTTATCCGCCACGCGCAGCACGTCGTTGTCATAGACCGCTTTAATCGCGTCCCACCCGACCTCCTGATCCGCCAGTGAGATTTCGCCGAGCGCGACGACGTGGCTGGCGATTTCGCATCCGAAAGCGCGCAGCAGCAGCTTCGCGAACGCGCCAACCGCGACGCGCATGGTCGTTTCGCGCGCGCTCGCCCGTTCGAGGATGTCGCGCAGGTCGCGCCGGTCGTACTTCATCCCGCCGACCAGATCGGCATGTCCGGGGCGCGGGCGGATGACCTTGCGTTCGCGTTTGATCTCTTCGGCGGGCGGCTCGACGGCCATGACTTCCTGCCAGTTTTTGAAGTCACGGTTCTCGACCATAATCGCGACGGGCGAGCCGAGCGTTTCGCCATGCCGCACGCCGGCGAGAATCTGCACGGTGTCGGTTTCGATCTTCATCCGCCCGCCGCGCCCGTAACCCTGCTGACGCCGCCAGAGTTCGTGATTGATGAAATCAGTGCTGATCGGCAGCCCGGCAGGCAGTCCTTCGATGGTGGCGACGAGTGCGCGCCCGTGTGATTCGCCCGCGGTGGTAAAAGAGAAATTCATAAACCAGCCTGACCTGCTTGTAAGTCTCAGCGGTGCTGTCGTGAAACCGAAGTATAGAGTCTGAAAGCACTGTGGGCAAATAAACGTTAGAAAGCCTTGTAGTCTGGCAATCTCAATCCCGCCTTTGTAAACTGCACACGCACTTCGTAGTCCAATACATTCATAAAGGTGAAACATGAAAAACGATAATCATCTCAGCCGCCGTGAGTTCGTCTCCGCGTCGGCGGCCTCAGTCCTGATCACCGCGGCGAGCGCGAACAGGGTTCCCGGCGCCAACAACCGCCTGCGCGTCGGCGTGATCGGCTGCGGCGGGCTGGCCACCAATGCGCACATGCCGTCGCTGCTGAAGATGAAGGATTCAGACAACGTCGAGATCGTCGCGGTGTGCGACGTGTATCAGAAACGGCTCGACAACGCCGTCACACTAACCGGCGCAAAGCCGTTCAAGGACTATCGCGCGCTGCTTGATCAGAAAGACATTGATTACGTGGCCATCGTCACCCCGGAACACTGGCATGCCCGGATGACGCTCGATGCCGCCGACGCGCACAAGCACATCTACTGCGAGAAGCCGATGACCTGGTCAATTGACGAGGCGAAAAAAGTCGTCAAAAAGATTCAGCAGACCGGCGTGAAGATGCAGGTCGGCGTGCAGGGCATGTCCGACGATTCATACGAAGCCGCGCAGCATCTGATCAGGGAAGGGGCGATTGGCCGGCCCGTGCAGGCGCAGATTGATTATTCGCGCAATCACAAGCGCGATTTCTGGGTGAACGAAATGGACCCCGACGTCAAACCCGGCGTCAATCTCGACTGGAATGCCTTCCTCGGGCCCGCGCCGAAGCGCCCCTTCGACCCCGACCGCTTTTTCAGCTGGCGGCGGTATTGGGATTATTCTGGCGGGATTGCGACCGACCTCTTCGTCCACCGGATCACACGCATCATCCGCGCGCTCGATCTGAAATTCCCCGAGCGCGTCGTGGCCGTCGGCGGCAAGTGGGAGTTCAGAGACAGCCCGGCGGAAATCCCCGACACGTTCGACATGATGCTTGATTACCCCGAGGGACTGTCGGTCGTGGTGCTTTCCTCAATGGCGAACGATACGCCGATCCCGCACGTCATCCGCGGGCATTTCGCCACGCTGGAATTCACGCGCGAAGGTTTCGTGATCAGGCCGCAGGAGCGCCTCAACAGGGAAGGCGACAAGCAGGAGATCGTCCACAAAAAGACGGGCGGCGAAGACATACTGCTGCATCACCGCAATCTCCAGAACGCGATTCGCAACGGCGAGGCTTTGAAGTGCGACGTGATGACGGGCTATTACGGCGTGGTGGCCGTGCGCCTGGCGATTGAATCGTACCGGAAGAAGCGGTATATGGCCTGGGACGCGAAACGCGAGAAGGGGGTTGAGGCGTAGCCTTCGATGGTCTGTTTGGTAACCCTGGCTGAGGGCGGCGGATCAGCACGGATCTGATCCGCCGCCTTCGTTCTTCCTCAGACTGATTTGAAAACCGCTCTAAAAAGTCAGCTTCAGCCCGAACTGTATTTCTCTCGACGGGAGAGCCGTACTGGTGATCCTGCCAAAGCTGCTGTTCCCCTGGGTAGTATTGGGGTTGGAGAAGTGCGGGCTGTTGAAGGCATTGAAGAATTCCGAGCGGAACTCAATCGCCCGCTTTTCACCAATCGCGAATTTCTTGAACAGAGAGAGATCGTGATTGATGACACCCGGGCCGCGCACATGACTCTTGCCCCCGTTGCCGAACTTGAATTGCGCGGGTGCGGCAAAACAGGCTGTATCAAACCAGCGGTCGACTGTTTTGGGGAGCGAGACGTCTGAGCAGGTGATGTCAGCATAATTGCCCGTCCCAGTATTCAACTGCGAAGTCGCGACGGTTACCACCAGCGGAGAGCCGCTGCGCAGGTTTGTGATGCCGTTGACCTGCCAGCCGCCGAGAATGAGGTCAACGGCGCGCGGGGCGTTGGCGAGGAACCTCCGGCCTTTGCCGAAGGGAATCTCGTACAAATAGCTCGCGACAAAAAGATGGGGGGTAGTGGCTCAAACGGGTGAGAGATGATAGGCTCACCCCGTATGGTCACCAAAATTATCAAGTGCTACCACTGCGGCAGCGAGAACATCGTCAGGCACGGCCTGACGAAAAACGGGAAGCAGCGTTATCTGTGTCGG
>DASRDU010000077.1:0-138707 GCA_035652435.1 Blastocatellia bacterium | reverse complement strand
CGCGCTGTGCCAGAGCAAATCGAGTTTTGTTCGCCAGTTGAGCTGGTCCCACTCGGCGAGCAGCCGTTCGCGGTACTGCAACTCGGCTTCCCACTCCTGCCGCCACTCGACGCGCAGGCGGCGCGGCACCAGCACGCCGATGAGCGTGATCAGCCAGAGCCACAGACCTTTTCCGTTTCGTTCGCGCATCAGGCTCACCCTCAGCCCTTCTCGGGCGCGGGCTTGTTCGGGACCAGCGGTTCGAGCTGTTCGAGCAGCCGGAAGCGACTGCGCGCCTCCGCGAGAGCCTCGCGGCCCTCGCGCGTCAGTTCGTAATACTTGCGGGCCGGGCGCTGCTCGGCCTGCGCGATCTTCTGCGATTCCCATTTGGAGATGACGAAGCCCGCGTCTTCGAGCCGCCTGAGCGCCGGGTAGACAGTCCCGCTCGCGAGCCCCGTGACCGTCATCACTTCGAACCCGTACCGGTACCCGTTGTCGAGTACCTGCAGAGTCATCGCCATCGTGTATGACAGATAGTTCCTGCCCATTCGTTCGCTCCTTTTCAGAGAAGGGTGCCTCGTTGGCTAGATGCCTATATGTATAATTATCTACATAGGGTTGTCAAGTGGATCCTGGTTTGTGGGTTGCGTCAGGGTACTGCCTGGGCGCTTCCCGGGCAAAAGAAGGGCGCGGGTGAAATCAACGTCGTCAGGGATGACAAAATCAGGCCTGCTCGTGCCGCAAGGCCACCAGCGGATCAACCTTTGCTGCCCGGCGCGCAGGGATGTAACAGGCCCCTGCCGCCACGGCTGCGATCAGCAAAGCCACGCCCGCGAACGTCGCCGGGTCAGTCGCGCTCACGCCGAACAACAGACTCTTCAGCACGCGCGTCAGCGCTGATGACGCCGCCAGCCCGACGGCCACGCCGGCCAGCGTCACAACCAGTCCCTGCTTCAGGGTCATCTTCAACACGTCGAAAGGCCGTGCGCCGAGCGCCATCCGGATGCCGATTTCGTGCGTGCGGCGGCTGACGACATACGAGAGGACGCCGTAAACCCCGACGGCGGCGATGACGAGCGCGACGGCCGCGAAGAGGCCGAACAGCAGCATCTGAAAGCGGCGCGCCGCGACCGAATCGGACAACCGCTGTTCCATCGTCATCACATTCCAGACCGGCTGATCGGGATCTACGGCCAGCACAGCCTTCCTTACCGCCGATGCCAGTGCGAGCGGGTCGCCGACAGTTCGGATCACGAGTTTCATATGTGACAGAACGGCCGACGGCTGGAGGCAGTGCCGGTATACCTCCGACCTCCCGTCAGCGTCCAGCCCGTAACGCTTCATGTCCGCCACGACGCCGATGACGGTGGCCGGAGGCAGGCCGACTACATTCAGGCCGGCCACGAGGCGCCTGCCGACCGGGTCTTCGCCGGGGAAATGGCGCCGCGCCAGCGTCTCGTTGATCACAACCACCTCGGGTGTGTACTCGTCATCCTGCTCAGTGAACCACCGCCCGGCGAGCAGCCGGACGCCCATCGTGCGGAAGTAATCCCTGCTGACGTCGCTCAGCTCGACAAACGGCCTCTCGGAATCGGGGACGGGCGGGCGGCCCTCAATCGTCAATCTGGTGCGCAGTGCCTTGGGCGTCAGCGGGAGCGAGTTGCTGATGGCCACGGACTCGACGCCGGGCAATACCTCGACGCGCGGGAGCAGTTCACGATAAAAAGTCCTTTGCTGCGGCGAACCGTCCGGGTATTTCGAGCCAGTCAGCTCTATGACCGCCGTCAGCAGGTTCTTCGGGTCATAGCCGGGGTCCACCGCGCGCAGGCGCAGAAAGCTCTTCATCAACAACCCCGCGCCGGCGAGCAGCACCACGGTCAATGCAAGCTCGACTATCACGAGCATCGGCAGCGTCCGCCGCGCGCCTCCCGACACGCTCCCTGGAGTGTTGCGCACCCCTCCCTTCAGTGCTTCGTTGAGATTGAGGTGTGAAGTTTGCAGCGCCGGGATCAATCCCGCGATCACGCCGGTCAGGGCCGAGACCGCCAGGGTGAAACCGAGTACCCGGCCATCAATGCCGCTCTCTTTCACGCGCGCCAGGTCATCAGGGCTGATGGCTGTCAACGCCCGCACGCCTCCCACCGCGATCAGCAACCCCGAGCCGCCTCCGAGCAGCGAGAGGAGCGAACTCTCGACCAGCATTTGCCGGATCAGGCGGGGCCGGCCCGCGCCCATCGCGGCGCGAATCGCCATCTCTTTTTGCCGCGCCGACGAACGCGCGAGCAGCAGGTTCGCGACGTTGGCGCACGCGATCAACAAAACGAAGCCGACCGCGCCGAGCAGCACCCACAAAGCCTGCCGCAGGTTCCCCACCACCTTTTCATCGAGCGGCAGGACGATCACCTGCGCGCCCGGCGTCTGCCCCGGGTTCGTCTGTTCGATCCGCCGCGCGATGAGATTCAACTCCGACCGGGCGCGCTCGACCGTCACGCCGGATTTGAGCCGCCCGATCACTCTGACGACCGGCCCACGCCTCGAATCTCCGCTTTCATTCAACGCCAGTGGTATCCACACGTCGGCCTCGGGCTGAAGCTGAAAACTCGCCGGCATCACGCCGATGACCTGCCATCGCTCGCCACTCAGTGTCAGTATCCTGCCCGCGATGTCCGGGTCGGCGCCGAACCGCCGCGCCCAGAGGCCGTGGCTCAGGATGACGACGGCGACGCCTGGACGATCCTCTTCCGCCGTGAAGACGCGGCCCAGCAGCGGCGCGACCCCCAGCGTCGGGAACAGATTCGCCGTCGCGCCCACTGCCGTCAGCCGCTCCGGCTCGCTGCTCCCCGTCAGGTTGGCGGAGCCCATCTCGAAGGCCGCCAGCTGCTCGAAGACGCCGGCCTGCGTGCGCCACCCAAGGTAATCGGAGCTGAGCGTCATCTCGCCCCGGTTATTCGGGAAGAGTCCGGTCACCCAGACCAGCCGGTCCGGATGCGCGTAGGGCAATGGGCGCAGCAGCACCGAGTTGACGACGCTGAAGATGGCCGTGTTCGCGCCGATGCCCAGGGCCAGCGTGATGACGGCGACAAAAGTGAAGCCGGGATTTTTCAGCAGCATTCGTAAGCCGAAGCGCAGGTCCTGAATCATTTCGTCCTCCCATCGCAGATGTTGTAACCAAAGCGCATCCCGGAAGGCGCTCGTGCTGCGCCAGAGCAGGTCCGGTTTGTTACGCCAATCAAGCCGCTCCCACTCTGCGAGCAGCGCTTCGCGGTAGCGCAGTTCGGCTTCCCACTCCTGCCGCCAAGCGGCGCGGCACGATCACCCCGACAAGTGCGATCAGCCAGGGCCAGAAGCGAAAGCGCGGTTGGTTGCTCATATCAATCACCGATTTCAGTGATGTCGTCGCCATTAAGCGGATTAAGTTTCATGCGGCGTTACGCGCCCCATGCCGCCCGCCGCGAACGCCACCAGCGCCAGTAACAACACCTCCGCGACAAAGCGGGGCTTCGGCGCTGACTCAGGGTCGCTTATTTTGGCGCTGGGATTGTTTCTGATTCATTGCCAGCACCAGGCCGGGGATTAACTCACCTCCTGCGCGAACCTCCAGACTAGAACCGCGCAGATCATCACCGATTGGTTCGTAGCGTCCACCCAGATGATCGTGAAAGAAGCGTTCCGCGACGGCGAAAAGCGAGGCCCAATTTTCAGATTGGCGGAAATCGTGCGGCTCGTTCGGGTAGAGCAGGTAGGTCACCGGCTTTTTGTACTTCTGCAGCTCCGCAACGAAGCGGTCGGCCTGGTTCTGAGGCACGATTTGATCTTTGCCTCCTTGTGCAATGAGTACGGGTTTAGCAAAGCTTTCAGCGTGATGAAAGGGAGAAACCTTTTTGAGCAAGGCGCGGCCCTCTTCGGTCGTGTTATCGCCGATCAGTTTGCGCCAGGCAGTTTGGGCGCTCGGACTGGCCTCGGCGATAAACGAATCCAACTCCGTCGGGGCGTACATCGCCAGCCCGCAGGCGAACCGGTCGGAGGTCGCCAGCGCCGCGAGCGTTGCATAACCGCCATACGACCAGCCCCAAATGCCGATGCGCTCGCGCGTCGTGATCCCTTGCTTAATGGCCCAATCGGCGGCATCTATCAAATCGTCCTGCATCCTGCCGCCCCACTCGCGCGTCCCCGCTTCACCTACTTTTCGTCCCAATCCGCTCGCGGCGCGGAACTCAACCCGCAACGCCGCGTAGCCGCGATCCGCCAATAGTTGCAGCAAGCGGTTCGTATACCAGTCGTTCCAGGGATAGGCGACCCACGGGCCTCCGTGAACGTAGATCAACAAGGGCAAAGGCCGTCGGGGGCGTCCGTTACCATCCAAGTCGGCAGTCTTCGGCAAGTAAAGATCAGCCGGAAGCTCCATCCCGTCCCGCGCGGTGATGACTTCGAGATGCCGCCGCCCCAGCGTGTAAGCGTCGAGCGCCTGATTGTCTGTAAACAGAAACGTCGCGCGCCGCGCCGTGCGGTCATACACGTAATAGCGCGTCGGCCCGCCATCCATAAACACAACCAGCCATGTGCGATCATCCAGACTGCGGCCACCTGAGGGCGACAGGATGCCGATGTCGCCGCGCTGCACAGTGCGCAGGTAATCGAAATCGGGAATGATCGTGGGGTCAAGGAAATGCCTGCGCAGGCGACCATAATAAGTCGAGGCCGTTTGCACGCGCCCTGTCTGCGGGTGAAAAAGAAGAGCCGGCAACACATCGGCAAAAGGGTCTTCGAGGAGCAGCGTCTCTTTACCGCTGGCTAGGTCAATGCTCTGCAAAGCGGCTTTGTCACGGCCCCGGTTGTCGGTCAAATAGAGCGTCTTCCCGGCTTTGTCGAGGAGGATTGGTTGCGAGCCGTTCGCCTCCGTGCCATCACGAAAGCTGGCGAAGGAAACCCATCCGCGCGCGCCATTCGGCTGCAACAGTTCATAACCCGCGTTCAGCTTCCGGCTCACCGCCACGCGCGGTCGCCAATCGTCATCGAAAAGAACGCGCTCAAAGCCCTGGTCATTTTTGAAAACGACCTCCGCCGCCCCCGTGCGCAAGTTGACCCGGCGATAATCAAAGTTGGCCTGCGCCGGTCCCTTCACGCGGAGCAGCGCCTCTTCCACGCGGTCGGGGCTGAATCTTTCAATGAACACGACAACGCCCTTGCCTGGCGTCAGGTCGCTTGATTCGCCACTTTCGAGATTCAGCAGAAAGACCTGCACGCCATCATCCGTCGGGACGCGATAAAGGACGCGCCCGCCCAGATTCGTCCAGCGATAATCTACGACCGGCGCGCCGCTCTGTCTGGTGACGGCGCGGGCCTTCGCAGGCTCGCTGACCGGCGCGACCCAGAGATTCATCGTGTTGCCGCTCATTGCTCGATAACCAATCCATTTGCCATCGGGGCTGAGCATCACCTGCTCTTTGTCCGAGTTGGCGAAGATCGCCTTGCGCGGAATCAGCGCAGGCTCGGTTTGTGGCCACGCCGTATTCGTAACTAATGAAGTGACAAACGCCAGGCAGACAACGTGTAAAAATAGTCGCATGTGATTTCCTTTCCTGATTGTTCGACCGGGCGCCTCTCTCATTGCGGCCAAGCCCCCTGCTACTAATGCTGTGAATCAGCCGCAGCCAGCAATGAAAGCGCGTTGCAGGCTTTGAATCAACCATCAGATTTCACTCGTGCCGTAGCGCGACCAGCGGATCAACCCGCGCGGCACGGCGCGCAGGCAAACAGATCGCCAGCAACACGACCAACACCAGAAAGCTTGGGGCGCCAACAAAGGTCAGCGGGTCAAGCGGATTCAAATCAATCAGCACAGTCGCCAGCAGCCGTGAAATCCCAATGCCTCCCGCTAAGCCAACCGCAAGCCCGATGGAAGTGAGACGCATTCCTTCTTTCAAAAAGAGTCGCAGGACTTCGCTACCTTGCGCCCCCAAGGCAATGCGCACGCCGATCTCGCGTGTGCGTTGCGTCACGACAAACGACATCACGCCGTACAACCCGATGGAAGCGAGCAACAATGCGATTGCGCCCAACATACCCGCCAGGAGTGCCAACAGGCGAAATGGCATGAGCGAATCGTCCACATGATCGGAAGTGCGTTGCACGACGCTCAGACGCGGATCAATCGCTTCGGCTTCGCGGCGCACAGCGGTCAGCGCATGTTGCGCATCACCTTCAATGCGAACCATGAGATAGTTATTGAGACGACTTTCAGGCGTCAGCGGCACGTAGAGATACGTCTCATCTTTTTCCCAAACCCATCCGCTGTGCGTGTCGCGCGCAACACCGATGACCTCGTAAGAAGGAAAGATCGTCGCTGCTGAAGTCCCGCGCACCGCATCGCGCTCGGAGCCAGGTGCGGCGGCAATGCCCAGATGTTGGCCGATGGCGTCTTGACCGGGCCAGAATTTTTGTGCGGTCGCTTCGCTGATGACGACCACGGGCGCATTCGCGTGCGCTTCCTGTGCGGTGAAGCTGCGCCCACGCACAATCCGAATGCCCAGCGTTTCAAAATGCTCAGGGGAAACGAAGTTGTAATTCGCCCGCATGGGACGGTCATCAGTGGACGCACGTCCGGCGATGTTGATCGGTGTCGAAGCGAGTTGACCTGATGACGGTTGACGAAATGCCTGGCTGACAGACTTCACGCCCGGCAACGCACGCAAGCGCGCGGCGAGTACGCGGCGTAGTTCTTCCTGTTGCTGCGCTGACTGCGCGCCCGCCGTGTTCAGATTGATGGCTACCGAAAGAAGATTCCGAGCGTCAAAGCCCACATTCATCTGTTGCGCGCTTTGCAGATTGCGCGCGAGCAAACCAGTGCCGATGAGCAGCGCGAGCGATACGGCGATTTGCGTTACGATCAGTCCGTTGCGCAACCGCGACTGGCTCAAGTGTTGCCCGAACGCCGAGCCTTCATCTTTCAAAGTGGCGTTCAGATCAGGGCGAGACGCTTGCAGTGCAGGAGCAAGCCCGGCAGCAACGCCCGCGATCATTGCCGCCAACAACGTAATACCAAAGATGCGATAGTCGAGATCAAGATTAAGCGATGGCGGCAGCTCCGGCAGGCGCGCGAGCAAAGCAACGTACAACACTCGCAGCACCCACGAGGCGATCAGTAACCCAGCCAATCCGCCGACGGCTGAAAGCAATACGCTTTCGGTCAGCAATTGTCGAATCAGTCGCAGGCGGCTCGCCCCCAGCGCCAGCCGCACGCCGAATTCGCGCTGTCGTCGGGCTGCGCGCGCCAACAACAAGTTCGCGACGTTTGCACATGCAATGAGCAGCACCAACCCGAAGGCCAACAGGAGCGGCACGAGCAGCGGCACTTGCCTGGCATCAAGGTTGATAAAGCTCGCGCTGCTCTTCGTCACAACACGAGTCTTGCGCTCTGTGCCGAAAGAGTGCTGCGCCAGTTGCTGCGCAATCGTGCTGATCTCCGCTTGCGCTTGCTGCGGTGTTACGCCTGGCTTCAAACGCCCGAGCAGCAGGAACGAGTCGGCGTCACGCTCGGTCAGCCAAGCCTGGCGCTGTTCTCCCAAGCCAGGCGGAATGACTTGATCGCGCATCATCAACGGCACCCAGAACGCAGGCGTGTCCGGCGTCGTGCCGATAAATTCGCGCGCGGTTACGCCAATCACAGTAAACGGTCGGCTTTGCAATCGAATCGTTTTTCCAACGATGTACGGATCACCCTCGAATTGCTGCTGCCAGAAATGGTGGCTCAGCACGATCACCGGTTGCGCTCCCTGCAAGTGGTCTTCTTCTGGCAAAAAGCCTCGCCCCAACGCCATCCCCGCGCCCAGCAATTCAAAGTAGTTCGCAGAAACGATCTGCCCGAAGACGTAATTCGCGCCTGCCACAGAAAGGTCGTCACGCCCCGCTGGCGCATCCCCCAGCACAACGGCGGCCTTATTCCACGCCACCAGTCCGGTGAGCGTTGTGGCGCGATCACGATAATCAAGATAGTCGAGATACGAGAAAAGCCTGTGTCGCCCTCCGCTTTGGTCTATGCCACTCAAACTCACCAAACGATCCGGCTCTTTGAGCGGCAATGGTTTGAGTACCAACGCATCAAAGACCGTGAACAGCGCCGTGTTCGCGCCAATGCCCAACGCCAACGTAATCACCCCAACAACGGTGAAGCCTTTGTGCTTGCGCAGCATCCGTATGGCATAACGTAAGTCTTGAACCATTTCGTCCTCCCATCGTTTTGGTTGCAGCCAGAGCGCATCCCAAAACGCGCTCGTGCTGCGCCACAACAGGTCAAGTTTGTTTTTCCAATCGAGCCGGTCCCACTCGGCTAACAGTGCTTCGCGATGACGCAACTCCGCTTCCCACTCCTGCCGCCAATCGGCGCGCAGGCGACGCGGGACGATCACGCCAACGAGCGCGACGAGCCAGAGCCAGAAACGAAACCGCGTTGTTTGCTTCGTATCGGCCATCGGCGTCATTCGTGCCGCAACGCGGCCATCGGATCCACCTGCGCCGCGCGGCGTGCGGGCAGATAGCACGCCAGCAGTGCCACCAGCAGGAGTACCAGAGGGGCCGCAATAAAAGTCGCCGGGTCAGTGGCCGTCACGCCAAACAGTAAACCCGACAGAACTCGCGTTAAGCCGAAGGCGGCCAGCAGGCCAATCCCCGCGCCGCAAAGAGCCAGGCGCATTCCCTGACCGACTACCAGCCACAACACGTCCGCGCCTCGGGCGCCGAGCGCCAGGCGTGTCCCAATCTCGCGCGTCCGCAGGGCGACTGATTGATGAATCAGGCCGTAGATGCCGACCGCGGCCAGCACGAGCGCCAGCGCGGAGAACAGCGCGAGCAGCCAGGTCTGGAAACGCCTCTGGGCCGCGCTCTCAGCGAGCAGGCTCCCGAGCGTCGTGATTTGATGGAGCGGGACGGTCTTATCAATCGCGCGAATCTCATTGCGCACGGCCGGCGCGAGCCGGGCCGGCTCCCCGGTCGTGCGGATCAACAGATTCATGCTGCGCACCGGGCTTTGCAGGTGGGGCCGGAAGATTTGCGCGAAGGGCTCGCGTTCCAGACTCTGGCGGCGCATATCGCCCACGACTCCGACCACCGTCAGCCACGGGGCAGGTGACTGCGGCGGGCCCTGTTTGAATCTCCTGCCCAGCGCCTCCTCACCCGGCCAGAGCCGGCGCGCCAGCGTTTCATTGATGATGGCTACCGGGACATTGCCCTGATTGTCCTGCGCGTTGAAGAAGCGCCCCGCCCGCAGGGGAACACGCAGGGTCTGAAATAACCCCCCGCTGATCTCATCCCCACTTAATGGAATGCGCACCTGTCCCGAGCCATCCGGTGAGCCGCGTTCGATGGTGAGCAGGCCGTCAGGATTGCCAGTCTTCAAAAAGTCATTGATCAGACCGGCAGCCTCAACGCCCGGCAGCGCCGCGACGCGCTCGGTCACCTGCTGATAAAAGGCCCGCCATTGATCGGGAGTGCTGTTTCGCGCGGGGGCAGTCTGGATGAGCAGAACGCGTGTCGGGTCAAACCCGGGGTCAACCGCCTGCAGCCTGCTGAAGCTGCGCAGGAGCAGGCCCGCGCCCGCAAGCAGCAGCACCGCCAGGCTGAACTCCGTGATGAGCAGCAGCCCGCGCAGGCGGCGGCCACTCGTGCCGCCGCTCGCACTCCGGCCTTCTTTCAGCGCCGCGCCGGGCTGCGCCTGCGAAATCTTCAAGGCCGGAGCGAGGCCGAAAAGCAGGCCGGTCAGTAAGGAAACGAGGGTGGTGAAGGCCAGCACTCTGGCATCCATCCCGACGCTGTCCGGATGGGGAAGGTTCGGCGGGCTCAGGCGAAGGAGGGCCTGAATGCCAAAGCTCGCTATCAACAGACCGAGCGCCCCGGCGAGCAGCGCCAGCAGGCCGCTTTCCGCGAGCATCTGTCGAACGAGCCGCAGCCGGCCCGCGCCGAGCGCCGTGCGAATGGCCATCTCACGTTCTCTCGCAATGCCGCGCGCCAGCATTAAACTGGCGACGTTCGTACACGCGATGAGCAGCACGAAAACAACCGCGCCGAACAGAATCCAGAGGGCCCGGCGCACGCTGCTGCCGGTGAGCTGAAGATCGAACGGGACCAGATTGACACCCAGGCCCTTGTTTGCGTCCGGGTAAGCCTGCTCCAGCCGCTGCGCGATGGTGTTCATTTCCACCTGCGCCTGGTCGGGCGGGACCTGCGCCCTGAGCCGCCCGACCACACGCCACGAGCCGGTGCCGCGCCGCGCCTTTTGTCCCTCCAGACTCGGAACCGGCACAGGCTCCCACACCTGAGTCTCCTTATCGGGAAATTGAAAGCGCTCCGGCATCACCCCGATCACCTGCGAACTCACGCCGTCAATTTCGAGCGTCTGGCCCAGGACGCCCGGCGACGCGCCGAAGCGGCGTTGCCACAGGCCGTGGCTCAGGACCACGACCCGAACCTGCTGTTGCCCCTCGTCAGCCGTGAATGTGCGGCCAAGCAGAGGCGCCACGCCCAGGAGCTGGAAAAGATTCGCCGAGGCGCGCACGCTCACGACCTGTTCCGGCTCGGCCGCGCCGGTCAAAGTCACCCAGGTCGGATCAAAGGCGGCTAAATCTTCAAACGATTTGTTCTGATTGCGCCAGTCCGAAATGTTGGCCCAGGCCGAAGCCCTCTCCCTGACATTCTGCTTCGGCGCCTCGGACCAGAGAAAGACCAGGCGATCAGCCTCCGCGTAAGGCAGCGGGCGCAGCAGCACGGCATTGACCACGCTGAAGATCGTGATGTTGGCTCCAATCCCGAGGGCCAGGGTGAGTACCGCGATTGCCGTAAAGCCGGGCTGCCTGATGAGCAGTCGCACGCCGAGTCGCAAATCCTGAATCATTTCGTCCTCCAATCGTAGATGCTGTAACCAGAGCGCGTCCCGGAAGGCGCTCGTGCTGCGCCGGAGCAGATCGAGCTTGTAACGCCAGTCGAGCCTGCCCCACTCGGCGAGCAGCCGTTCGCGGTAGCGCAACTCTGCCTCCCACTCCTGCCGCCAGTCCGGACGCAACCGGCGCGGCACGATCACACCGATCAGGCGAATCAGCCAGAGCCAGAGCCGGAAGCGCGTTGTTTGTTTTGAACCGGCCATCAATTTCACTGCGTGCCGCAGGCTACTCGTATCTGAGCGCGACCAGCGGGTCCACCTTCGTCGCCCGCCACGCGGGGATGAAGCAGGCCGCGAGCGCCACCGCCACGAGCAGCAGGGCAATACCAGCGAAAGTCGCCGGGTCGGTCGCGCTCACGCCGTAAAGCATCCCTCCGAGCAGCCGGGTCAGCCCCAGCGCGGCAATGAGTCCCAGCGCCACGCCGCCGAGCGCCATCTTCAGGCCGTGACTCAGGACGAGACGCAGAATGTCCCGGCGTTGCGCGCCCAGCGCGACGCGAACGCCGAGTTCGTGCGTGCGCTGGCCGACGAGATACGAGATGACGCCGTAGAGGCCGATGCTCGCCAGCAGCAGCGCCGCCGCGGCGAAGGCATCGAGCAGGATCATCGAGAAGCGCTGGCGGGTGAGCGAGTCGGCAATCACCTCGTTCATCGTTTGCGTTCTGGAGATGATGTTCTCCTTGTTCTGGCTCTGCACCACGCTGCGCAGCGCAGCCCAGAGCGCCGGGGTTGCGCTCTCGGCGCGCACCACCACGCTCAAGCTGGCGTAGCTGCCCTCCACTTGCCTGAGTGGTTCGTAGAGCTGAGCCTGAAGCGATTCCTGGTCATTCGACGCGCCGAGACCCCACTGCTTCACGTGTCCGACTACTCCGATAATCTGCAACCAGCCCCGGTCGCCCCCAAGGTTGATGCGCTTGCCGACAGGGTCTGCGTTCGGGAAATATTGGCGGGCGAGTACCTCGTCAATCACGACCACCGACTGAGACTGAACCTCATCCTGATTGGTGAAAAAGCGGCCTCGCTTGAGCGGGATGCCCATGGCCGTCAGATAGGCGGGTTCGACCCGATAGACGAGCGCCATGTGCATCTGGCTCGTACTCGCCGGCTTAGGCTCACCCTCAATCCAAAACCAGAGATCGTCTTCGCCCTGCAAGGGCGAGGCGCCCGCCGAGAATGAAGCCGCCTTGACTCCTGGCATGGCGTTGAGCCGGTCACTGAGGTCGCGCGCATTGGCGTGCGCCGCCTCCGGGCTGGCCATATTCATCGAGGGCGGGAAATTCAACGCGAAGGTCAATACGTTGTCCGGACGAAAACCCGGATCAACCTGCCAGAGCGCGCTGAGTGTGCGTATCATCAAGCCCGCGCCAATGAGCAGGACCAGCGCCAACGCCATCTCTACTGCGACCAGCACGCCCTGTGCGCGGTGACGGCTGCCGCCGCCGCGCCCGCCTTCTTTGAGCGTTTCAGACAAACGCCACTGCGAAAGCTTCAGCGCCGGAGCCAGCCCCGCCAGCACCCCGGTGACGAGAGAAATGGCGAGCGTGAAGAGCAGCACGCGGCCGTCCAGCCCGACTTCGTGTGCGCGTGGCAGCGCCGTCGGCAGCACGCCGAGTGCGGCTCGTGTGCCCCAGGCAGCAAGCAGCAACCCCAGCACTCCGCCAGCCAGTGCCAGCAGCATGCTCTCGGTCAACAGCTGGCGGAGCAGGCGCCACTGGCCCGCGCCCAGCGCTGCCCGAACGGCGAATTCGCGCGTCCTCCCCGTCGAGCGCGCGAGCAGCAGATTGCTGACATTCACGCACGCGATGAGCAGCACGAACCCGACCGCGCCGAGCAGCAGGAGCAGCGTCAGCCGGACGTCACCCACCAACTGCTCCTTGAGCGGGACGAGCTTCGCGCCATTGCCCCGGTTGGCTTCGGGGTAGAGGGCGATCAGACCCCGCATGACTCTGTCCAGATCAGCCTGAGCCTGCGCAAGCGTGACGCCCGGTTTGAGCCGGCCCACGCCATGCAGGCCCAGACCTGCGCTCCGACTCTGCAAGGGGCGACCATTCCACTGGCCGATCAGCGCGTAAACATCGCTGGTGCGAAACAACGCGAAGTCCTCCGGGAGGACGCCGATAATCGTGTAGCTCTTGTCATCCAGGCGCAGGCTTTTGCCCACCGCATCCAGCGCCGCCGCGAATTTGCGCTGCCAAAATGCCTCGCTGATGATGATCACGGGGTCAGCGCCAGGCTGATCTTCGTCCGGCCTGAAGTTCCGCCCCAATGCAGGATTGACTCCGAGGACAGAGAAGAACTCCCCTGAGACCATCCGCGCACTCACGCGCTCCGGTTCGCCCGCGCCCGTCAGACTGAAGCTGAAGCCGCGCATAATGGCCATCGCGGAGAACGTCTGGTTATCTTTTTGCCAGTCACGAAAATTCGGATAGGGGATCGCGCCCTGCTCGAAGTTCGGCTTGCTCTGGTGGAGCATCACAAGCCGCTCAGGCTGCGGAAAGGGCAGTGGACTCAGGAGTACGCCGTTGACCACTGAAAAGAGCGCCGCGTTGGCGCCGATGCCGAGCGCGAGCGTCAAGACGATCACGGCGGTGAAGCCGGGGTTCTTGAGCAGCATTCTGATGCCGAAACGCAGGTCCTGAAACATCTCGTCCTCCAGTCTCTTCGGTTGCAAGAGAAGCGCGTCCCAAAAGGCGCTCGTGCTGCGCCCGAGCAGGTTCAGTTTGCTCTGCCAATTCAGCCTGTCCCAGTCGGCCAGCATTGCTTCGCGGTAGCGCAACTCGGCTTCCCACTCCTGCCGCCAGTCGGCGCGCAGCCGCCGCGGCACGATTACGCCGAGCAGGCGAATGAGCCATAGATGAATTCCACCGTTCCGCATTCCGAAATCTGCCGTCCGCCGTCGGGTTACTCGTGCCGCAGGGCAACCAGCGGGCTGACTTTCGCCGCGCGGCGCGCGGGCAGCCAGCAGGCCAGTAAGGCGACACCCCCTAATAACGTCGCGACCAGGATAAATGTCAGCGGGTCAGTGGCGCTCACGCCAAAGAGCAAACTCCTGAGCAGTCGTGTGAGCGCGACCGCGCCCGGCAAACCGACGGCCACGCCGAGCAAAACGGGTCTCATCCCCTGCCTGATGACGAGGCGCAGGACATCTCCCGATTGCGCGCCGAGCGCCATGCGGATGCCGATCTCGCGCGTCCGCCGGGTTGCCGCATACGAGACCACGCCGTAGATGCCGACGCTGGCGAGCGCGAGCGCCAGCGCACCGAAGAGGCCGAGCAGGAGCAGGCCGAAGCGCCGCCCGGCGACAGAGTCGGCCACCCAGCTTTCGAGCGGCGCCGCGAGGAAGACCGGCTGCTCCCGGTCGACCGCCGCCACCGCCTGTCGCACCGCACCGGCCAGGTTTTGCGATGGCAGCGCCGAGCGCACCAGCAGGAAGTTGGCTGGCAGTGGCCACTGCTCAACGGGTAAATAGAAGTGCGGAAATTGCGGCTGATCGAGACCGAGGTTGTGCGTACTCTTCACGATGCCGACCACCTGACGCCAGACCCGATAACCGTCCGCGCTGAAAGCCATGCGTTTGCCAATCGGGTCTTCGCCGGGCCAGTAGCGCTCGGCGGCCGCTTCACTGATGACGATGACCGGCGGCGCGTCTGCCGTGTCGTGTTCGTTGAAGAATCTGCCGCGCACGAGCGGGATGCCCATCGTCTGCCGGAAATCATTGGTGACCGTACTCCCCTCACAATAGAGGTTTGGGTCAATGCCATCTGCCGGCGGGCGGCCTTCAATGCGCACCTGATCGGTCCCGTTTTGTCCACTGTATGGCAGGGTGTCCGACGCCGCCACTGACTCGACGCCGGGCAACCCTTTCACGCGCTCAATCACGCGGCGATAGAATTCGACCTTCGCCTTGACGTTCGGATACCGCGAATTCGGCGGCAGGATGATTGCCGCCAGCACCTGATCCGCGCGGAATCCGAGATCAACATTCATCAGGCGGATGAAGCTGTTGAGCAGCAGGCCCGCGCCGAGCGTCAGAATCAGCGTGAGCGCCACCTCAACAACGATCAGCGCCCTGCCGCCCGCACCGCGCTTCCCGCTCGACGTCCCGGGTGACTGTTTCAGGACTTCATTCAGGCCGCCCTTCGCCGCGGCCCACGCCGGCGCGAGGCCGAAGATCAGACCGGCAAGGATGCTGACGGCCAGCGTGAAGCCGAGTACGCTTCCGTCAACGCGCGTCTCGGCGAGTCGCGGAATCGCCTGCGGGCTGAGGCGCAACAGGGTCGGCAGCGCCCAGCGGGCGAGCAGCACTCCGACTGCGCCGCCCGAAAGCGCCAGCAGCATGCTCTCGGTCAACGCCTGCCGCACCAGTCGCAGGCGACCGGCGCCGAGCGACTGACGAATCGCCATCTCGCGGCGGCGGCCGTCGGCGCGCACGAGCAGCAGGCTGGCGATGTTGGCACAGGCGATCAGTACGACCAGCGCGACGGCGCCGAGCAGGATGATGAGCGTCAGCCGCACGTCGCCGACGAACTGATCCTTGAGCGGGACCATTCGCAACTCGCGCCCGGCGTTCGTCTGCGGATACTGCCCGGCCAGCCGGGCCGCGATTTGCTCCATCTCGGCCTGCGCCTGCGCGAAGGTGGCGCCGGGTTTGAGCCGCGCGATGGCACCGTAGCCAGCCTCGGCGCGGCTCGACCTGCGCGCGTCCAGGCCGAGCGGATACCAATAACCCATCTGCTGTGATGGCAGGCGGACAGTCGTCGCCATCCTGAGCGGGAAGTTGAAGCCCGCCGGCATGACGCCGACGACGGTGTAATTCTCCTGATTCGCGCGGACGGTTTTGCCGACGATGCCGGGGTCTGCGCCGAAGCGGCGGCGCCACAGGTCATCACTCAGGATGATGACGTGGTTGCGCCCCGGCTGGTCTTCCTCGGGCGAGAAATAGCGCCCCATTGCCGGAGGCACGCCGAGCGCAGGCAGGAGGTCGGCGGAAACGCGCAGGCCGTAGACCGCCTCCGGCAAACCGTCCTCGCTGAAATTGAGTACGGCGTAGCCATAGACGCCGATGCGCTCGAAACTCCGGCTCTGTTCCCGCCAATCCACCACGTCGCGGATCGCGACCCAGGTCTGCTCGTGATTGACAGGAGGCAGGTAATAGAAGCGGAATTGCAGCAGCCGGTCGGGCTGCGCATAAGGGAGCGGGCGCAGCAGGACCGACCTGACCACGCTGAAGATCGCCGTGCTGGCGCCGACGCCGAGCGCGAGCGTGATCACGACCACGGCGGCGAAGCCTTTGTCCCTTGACATCATCCGCGCGCCGAAGCGCAGGTCCTGGAACATGTCGTCCTCCAGTCTCTTCGGTTGCAACAGCAGCGCATCCCGGAAGGCGCTCGTGCTGCGCCGGAGCAGGTCAAGTTTGTAGCGCCAGTCGAGCCTGTCCCACTCGGCGAGCAATGCTTCGCGGTAGCGCAGTTCGGCCTCCCACTCCTGCCGCCAGTCGGCACGCAGGCGGCGCGGCACGATCACGCCGACGAGCGCGATCAGCCGGAGGTGCGGTCTGGCGAAGAGTCGTTTGCAGCGGGCGAGCAGTGGCATGGTTGCCCCCTCACGTGCGTGACGGTTTCGGGTCACGCTCTTTGCTCAGTTGCGTCTGTTCGAGCAGCCGGTAGCGTTTGACGGCTTCGGCCAGCGCCTCGCGGCCCTCGCGCGTCAGTTCGTAATACTTGCGGGCCGGGCGCTGCTCGGCCTGCGCGATCTTCTGCGACTCCCATTTGGAGATGACGAAGCCCGCGTCTTCGAGCCGCCTGAGCGCCGGGTAGACAGTCCCGCCCGGCACCCCCGTGATGTCAATGATGTCAAACCCGTAGAGGTAGCCGTTGGCCACCGCCTGCAGGATGACCGCCGTCGAATAGGTGAGAAACCCTTTGCCCATGGTGAACTCCCCGTGCCCTTTTTAAGTGAATAGAATCCTATCTAACAAGGATTCTACATAGGGTGTGTGACCGGGTCAAGGGCGCAGCATTTTTTCAGGATTGCGTCAGGTTGTGGCGGGGTGGGCCTGGGGAGAGATGGATAATGATGCCGGGCACAGCCTTCATTCAGCCGGTGCCGACGCTCGCCCGGCGTCAATGGGGAACAGGTTCGTCAGCGTCGCCGTCAACGCGAGTGGGCGGCGCGGAGTATCTTTCCCTCCGCGCCGCCCACTTATGGCATTACTGTAGAAACACGCCCGGGAACGGTTCGTCTCTTCACATTCAGATCACCCCGAGAGAACGTCCGACTCTGGAAAAGGCCTCGATGGCAAAATCCAGGTCTTCGACGGAGTGACTGGCCGAAATCTGCGCGCGGAGCCGCGCCGCGCCTTTCGGGACGACCGGGTACCAGAGTCCCTTGATATAGACGCCTTCATCAAGCAGCCGCCGGCTCATCTCCTGGGCCGTGGCGGCTTCGCCGAGCATGATCGGGACGATGGCGTGTGTGCCTTCGAGGATGGTGAAACCGGCCCGCACGATTTCGCGGCGGAAGTGCGCCGTGTTGTCGTGCAGCTTCGCGACAATCGTCGCGTCCTGCTCGATCAGGTTGAGCGCTTCAATCGAGGCCGTGACGACCGCCGGCGGCATGGTGTTTGAGAAGGTGTAGGGGCGCGATTTCTGGCGCAGAAATTCGATCAGTTCGCGGCGGCCCGCGATAAAGCCTCCCGACGCGCCGCCCAGCGCCTTGCCGAATGTCCCCGTGATGACATCAATCTGCCCGTGAACGCCGAGTTCTTCCGGCGTCCCCCGACCGGTCACGCCAAGGACGCCGGTCGCGTGTGATTCATCCACGAAGAGAATCGCCTGATGGCGGCGCGCCAGTTCGACCAGCTCGGGCAGCGGCGCGAGGTGCCCTTCCATCGAAAAGACCCCGTCGGTCGCGATGATTTTGAACCGGTAGTTTTTGTCCTTGTCCTCTTCGAGCAGCCGGGCGAGGTGGGCGACGTCGCGGTTCTGATACAACCGCGAGACGGCCTGTTTGGCGATGGCGCGGCACAGCCGGACCCCGTCAATGATGCTGGCGTGGTTGTACTGGTCGCTGTAGATCACGTCCTGATAATCGGCCTCGCCGAAATCGTTCGCGAGCAGCGCCGCGAAGAAGGCTTCGTTAGCGGCAAAGCAGGAGCCGTGCAGGATCGCGGCTTCGCAGCCGACGAAAGCGGCGATGCGCTGCTCAAGTTCCAGGTGGATCGGCTCCGTCCCGCAGAGAAAACGCACCGAAGCCAGCCCGTACCCCCACTCGTCAAGCCCTTCGTGCGCGGCTTCGAGGATGAGCGGGTGATTGGCGAGGCCCAGATAGTTGTTCGAAGCCAGCATCACCGAATCGCGCCCCCCCACGCTGACTCTGCCGCCCTGCCTGCTTTCGAGCGGCACTTCGTATTTGAAGGTTTGCGCCTCCCGGAACGATTCCAGTTCGCGACCCAGCAGGCGGTATATTTCTTCAGGGTTCATGCCAGCAGCTCTCCTTTCTCCGCGGCGTTGTCGGGGACGAGCAGTTGCTTGACCGCCTGGTGAGAGCGGACGAGTTCAAAGCCGCGCTCGAATCCGGACAGGGTGACGACTTCGGGCGAAACCAGACGGAGCAGCTTCTGCTTCAACCCGGATTTATCCGAAGCCAGCAGGTCGAGCATCGCGAACCAGGTTTCGTACATCCGCCGTCCGAAGATTCCCTGAACCGTGACGCCTTTCCAGACGATGTATTTTCCGATGTCGTAAGAGCTGAGCGGCCTGGCCGGGATGCCCAGCAGCTCGATGCGACCGCCGTTCTTGACGATCTCACCCGCGTCCCGGTAGGCGGCTTCCGAGCCGCTCATCTCCAGCACGACGTCCACGCCGCCGCCGCTTTCGTCGCGCGCCCGCTGCAGGAACTCTTCTCTCTGCCCCGGCGAAGCTTCCGTGTTGGTGTCATACGAGAAGTCGGCGCCCACTTCATGCGCCAGTGCAAAACGCTCGCGCAGCCGGTCGCCTTCGATCCCTTTTCTGGGGTTTGAGAAATCCGTGATGTAAATCCTCGAAGCTCCCATCGTCCGCGCCACCGCCGTCGCCATCAGCCCCTGGGCCCCGCAGCCAAGGATCGCCACGGTCTTGCCCGTCACTCTCCCCTCCATCACCGTATGCACCGCATTACCGAGCGCGTCAAGGAATGCCCCGAGGCTCGGCGGGATGGCGCGGCGGCCTCCGACCACTTCGAGGTTGATGACGTTGGCCGAAGGGACCGTGACGTATTCGGCGAAGGCGCCGTCGAGATGCACACCCTTGACCCGGGTGTACTGGCAGATGTGCTGCTGCCCGGTCAGGCACTGCTGACAATGGCCGCAGCAGATGTGCATTTCGCTGGTGACGTAATCCCCGACGCGGACGAGCGCCTCCGACACCCCCTCGCCTGCTTCGACGACTTCGCCGCAGAATTCATGCCCGATCACTATCGGGCGGTAGCGGCTGAGTTCGCCGCCATTGTGGTTGAGCATTTCCTGGCGGATGCCCGGGCGAACCGAGCTTTGGTAGATCGCCTGATCGGTGCCGCAGATTGAAGCGGCGATCACGCGGATTTTCACTTCGCCGTGGCTGACCGCCGGTTCCGGTTCGCGATCAACCATCGCCAGCCCGTCCTCGTCCAGCCTGATCTTTTTCAGTGCCTGCATGTCTTGTCCTTTCCCCCCTGGTGTTGAGTTATGGGTTCGCGTGGCGATTCTGGAGGCAGAAATCCCGGGCGGGCGTGGAAAATAAAAAACCCCGCGCCCGGAAGAGTGCGCGGGGTTCTCGAAAACTCTCTGGAATCCCAGCGGCTCTTTAGCAGTCTTTTTACGTGGAGCAAGTTGCCTTAAATCGCCACGCCGGTTGTCAATTTCTCGCGCCCTTGTTACTGAGCCATAAAATGTCAGGCAGCCCGGGTCACGGCTGCCACAAAACTATACGCCAGAAACTCTGCGATGGAAATAATTGTCAGCGAGTCGGCATCGAGTTCATCGCGCCTGACACCTGGGTGTCAGGCGCGATGTGAGATATCCACCTCCTCGTCCCAGCTGCTTTCACCGACCGCGTTAGAAATATAACTTTCCGGCCAGCTGGAAGAGGCGCGGGAAGTTGCGCTGCGCCTTCGGCAGCTGCCCGTACGTCGCGCTGTTGGGGTCCGTGTCCGGGGCGCCGCGGATCGCCGTGTTGGTGACGTTGAAGCCCTCGACGCGGAACTGCAGCCGGTAGCGCTCAGTGATACTGAACGTCTTCTCAATGGCGGCGTTCAGCTGCGGAGCCTGGTGTTCCCTGATGTCGGGGAACCGATCCGGGATCGTGCGCAGGCTGTTGGTCGGGAAATTTGCGTAGCAACTTCTTCTCTTCGTCCCGTCGGGCAGTGTCTGCCCGTTGTCGTTATTGAACCAGGTAAGCTCGGTTTGTTTGTTCGGGACAGGGGCAGCAATAGCACTTGCGTGCCAGTCGCCACAGGTGTTGATGCGGTTGGGCCAGCCGACCGGGTACCCGGAGACGTAGGTGAAGATCGGACTGAAACGCCAGTTGCCGAGGAACGCCTCGGCCCACCGGTTGTTGTTCAGGAACCGACGGCCTTTGCCGAAAGGCAGATCCCACACGCCATAGACGGCGAGGCTGTGCGGCTTGTCGGTGTTGTCCAACTCGCGGATGAGCGGCTCCGCCGCGTTCCAGCTGTTCAGGCGATGGTTCTGCTCATAAGCCTTGGCGAAGGTGTACGAGACGTTCCAGGTCATGACGCCGCCCCAGCTGTTTGCAGCGCCAAACGCACGCTGTTCGAGCTTGAGCTGGAGAGCGTCGGAGCGGTACTTGCCCTGCTGAATCAGGTTGTTGGTGACGCCGCCACTAAAGATCGGGAATGGCCTCAGCAGGTTGGTGCCGCTGGTCGTTGCGCTGGCGCCGAGGCCAGTAGTGGTCGGCAGAATGCCGAAGAACGGATTCGGCAGCGTGCGGTTGTAGTAACTCGGATCCGCGATCGCGATATTCTGGTTGGCCAGGCCCGGCTGGTTAATGTCATAGCCGAATGGGACGTGGTTTTCGTAGTTGCCGGCGAACGAAACCTCCAGCAGGATGTTGTGCCACAGTTGCTGCTGGATGCCGAAGGAATACTGGTAAGTGTGCGGCACCCTGTAGCTGGGAGGGTCAAAGCTGATGCCCCCCCCGATGCCGGTCAGCGCCCCACCGCCTGCGCCCTTAGGCTGAAAAATCCCATTCGGGAACGGGTTGACGAGCGAATAAGGCCCGGTCAGCCCGGCTGAGGGGGTGATGCCATCGAGCGAAGTGATATAAGGCGTACTCACGGAAAATCCGGTGGTGGTGCCGAACTGCGTCGTTGACTGGTAGTAGACGCCGGCGCCCGCGCGGATGACTGTCTTCTCACGCACCCGCCACGCGACGCCGATGCGAGGCGCGATGTTGGTGTAGTCAGTGTCGTAGATCCGTTCGGGCTGACCGTTGACCCCGGGGAACAGGAAGCTGCCATAGATCGCCGCCGGCGGGGCCGGGTAGGGATATTTCGCATTGGGGTTGGCTTTGTCATAGTCCGCCTTCTTCTGGTTCCAGGCGGCGATGATCTGGTCACTGAGCGGGCTCTTGACGCTGGGATCGAAGCCGCGATTCAGGCGATTGAAACGCTCCTTCCACGGGACCTGAATGTCATAGCGCAGTCCGAGGTTCAGCGTCAGCTTTGAGTTCACCTTCCAGTCGTCCTGCACATAGAACCCGTAGTAGGGGCGGGTACGATAGGTCGAGTCGTTGTAGTCAATGTTCCCGCTGGTAGGGGTGCCGAGCAGGAGTGAAGCCACCCCATTCCCATCAAGGGCACCCTGTCGCCGGGCCGGAAGCTGCTGCGACCAGTCCGGGTTGAAGGTGAATTGAGTGAGACCGGAATTGTAGTCGCCGCGGGCCTGGTAGTTGAATTCGAAGCCGGTGTGGAGCGTGTGCCGACCGCGAGTCAGGGTCAGGCTGGGGGTGAAGTTCCACTGGCTGAACGGGGTCCTTGAGATTACGCTGCCGCTTGAAAAAATTCGTGTGTAAGGGCCGCTATCATTGATTCGCGGCACTATGTCGTAAGGGGCCGACGGCGACTGGATCAGCTGTGTCATTCCGAGCGATGAAGCTTTAAGGCTGAGATCGCTGTAGCCCGGAGTGATCTGGGTGAACCGCCCGAAGGAGCCCCGGACATCGAGTACCGAGGTCGGTGACAGGATGTGCGTCCACGAAAGAATGGCGTTGATATCGCGGCGCTCATTGTTCGTGTTGCCCTGGGCCGCCGGCTTACCGAAGCCGGTGCTGTCGCGATATTCGTAGCCGCGCTGATAGGTATACACCGCATGGAACTTGTCGTTATCGCCGATGACATGATCCCAGCGCACCATCGGCTGCTCGTAGTAATAGCGGCCATGCGAGTTGCCGACGAAGTTGTTATTCAGCGCTTTCTGGTCGGCGATGTTCGGCGCCGGGTAGAAAGAAAGAATCTTCGCCCCGACCGGGCTGATGCGGTTGGCCGGAATCACATTGCCGGGGAACTGGTCGCGGATGTAGGTCTGGCCCTGGCAGACCGCCGATGTCTCGCCCGGTTTCGTCCCGCAGACATGCGTCGTCAGCGGGTCGTAAACCTTGATGCCAAAATCGGTGAAGTGCTGGCCGTCCCGGAGCAATGCCGGGGGGGTACTCGAAAGGGCAGGGAATGGGATCACCTCCTGCCAGCCTTCGAAGCTCGCAAAGATGAAGTCCTTGTTTTTGCGAACGGGGCCGCCCACGATGCCGCCGAACTGGTGCTGGTTGTGGTAATCCTTCGGCCGGTGGGCAAAGTTGCTCTGAAAACTGTTGGCGTCGAGAATCCGGTTGCGCCAGTATTCGAAGACGTTGCCGTGCCAGTCATTGGTGCCGGACCTGAGCGTCGTGTTGACCACGCCGCCGCCGAACCGCCCGTAGGCCGCGTCGTAGGTGTTGGTCTGCACCTTGAATTCCTGCACCGCCTCGACGTTCGGCGCGACCTGCCACGTGCCGGTGCTGTTGCTGATCGGCGCGCCATCGAGCAGGAACAGGTTCTCGCCCGCGCGGGCGCCATTGATCTTATAAGAGCCGTTCACGTCCCAGCCGCGCGTGCCCGAAAAGCCGCTCGACCCGAACTGCTCCTGCGTGAAGATGACGCCGGGGGTGAGCGACATCAGCATGTAGGTCTGGCGACCGTTGAGCGGCAACTCCTGAACCTTGACGGGGTCGAAGACCGAGCCGCGGTCGGCCGAGCCGGTCTCGATCACCTCCTGCTGACCGGTGACTGTGACCGTCTCGTTGACGTTGCCGACCGTCATCTCGAGCGGCAGGTTCAGCTTGTCGGCCACCCTGAGTACGATGCCTTCGCGCTTGAGTACCTGGAAGCCGCTGGCTGTCGCTTCAATGTTCCAGGTGCCGGGGTTGAGGTACGGAATCGTATAGTGCCCGTCCGAGGTCGTTTTCACTTCCTTGGTTTCATTGGTCTCGGCGTTGATCGCCTTGACGACCGCGCCGGGAACCGCGGCGCCGCTCGGATCCGTCACCTGGCCCGAGATGGTGGCCCGGAAGTCCTGGGCGAACGCGCCGACGGCGAATGCGAACAGCACGAGTGCGATGCGAGTGAGTTGAGTGGACATCCTGATCTCCTTTCACAGCGCCGCTTGTCCGGCAGGGGACATGGCCGGCACGGGGCCGTTTTTCTGAGTTATGGCAATGGCAGGCTCACCGGCTTGCCGGTTTCTGCCGAACGGCGCGCCGCTTCGACAATGGCCATTGCGTCCAGATTGAATTCGGGGGAAACCATACCGTCGAGCGGCTGATTGCTGCGGATGCGCTGAATGAAGTAGGCCACGGGGTCGCGACGATCTTCCGCGAGCGGGGCGATGGCCACTTCCTTACGCTCGCGCCCGGCCTGCGCTTCGATCTTGTTGCGAGCCATGTAGACGCTGCCCTTGTTGCCGAAAACTTCGACGTCCTGAAAACTGCGCGGCAGGTCCCACGAGCCTTCGATGATGCCGACGCCGTTGTCGGCGTATTGCAGAATCACCGTGGCGTTGGTGTTGGTGTGGTAGACGTCGGGCCGCGTGTGCGTCGTGATGGCGTAAACGCTCTTCGGCATCCCGAGATACCAGCGGCACCAGACCGCGCCGTAGCCGACGAAATCAACGAGCGCGCCGCCGCCGCGCTTCTCGTCGTTAAGCCACTTCCAGAACGCCTGCCCCCGCGCGTCGTTCGGGTCGTTCGGGGCCGGGCCGCCGTGTCCGATGATCGAGCGCACGCGCCAGACTTTGCCGATCTCGCCACTTCTGGCGAAGTCATAGGCCGAATAGTTCTCCGGCCACCACGCCATCTGATAATTGGTCATCAGTTTGATCTTGTGCTTCGTGGCGAGCGAGAGCATCTCTTTGGCCTGCTCGAAAGTGCCGGCCATCGGCTTCTCAAAAATCAGGTGGATGCCGCGCGGGGCGCAGATTTTTGCGATCTCAAGGTGGCGGTCATTCTCGACGAAAGCCCACACGCCTTCGGGTTTCTTCTCGTCGAGCAGCTTGCGGTAATCCTCGTAAAGCGGCACGCCGGGCGCGGCCTTCGCGGCCTCGTCGCGGAGCCCCTGGTTCGGCTCGGCGATCCCGACCAGTTCCACGCCGGGCATTTTCGCGATGTTGCGCAGGTGTCCCCACGCGTGCGAGTGAACCAGACCGATGATGCCAAGACGAAAGCGCGGCGCATCGCCCGCCTGTGTTTGTGATGAGGCAGACGTTGAGGTCGTCAGTGAAGTGGAAATCAGAAGCGAAAGTACGCAGGCAGAGCTGGTGATGAATGATTTCAGGGGCATAGTTTTGAATGGACCGTTCGTTACTGGTAAGCAGGCGATGATCACGGGGGCCGGCCTGCGGGGCACCGGTAACCCCCGAGTCACCGCCTGCCCGCGCCTTCAGACCTTCGCAATCGGGCGCGACGATGTCTTCTCCCGCCGCGGGTCGAAGTGGAGGACTTCGTGCTGGCGGTATGCGTCAACACCCATGCGGATGGCCGCCATCGCCTTGTACCCCAGATCGGCGGGGAAGTTCGGCTCCTTGCGGCTGCGCACCGCTTCGAGGAAGTTCTCCATGTGCGGGTGACCACCGCGCTGGTGCGGGTGAACCTCGATCTCAAGTTTTTCCTTCCCGGTCTTCTTTTTGAAATCCTCGGCGTAAGGCCGATCCGGGATGATCTGGATTGTGGTGTTGCCCAGTCGTTCGCTGTCGTCAGCGACCATAATCGTCGCCTCGGAGCCGTGAATGACGAGCGGGGCGCCGACGCCACTCGCGACCGAGCAGGCCAGCTGGATGGTAAACGTCGGGTAATCAACGTTCATAAAGAAAGTGTCCGGCACCTCGCGATCCTTCTGAATGTAGATGCCGCCCGAGGAAGTCACGCGCTCGGGGAACTGCGGCCCGATCGTGAGCAGCAGCGGCGAGATCGTGTGATAGAAGAGGTCGGTCGCGATGCCTCCCGAATAGTCCCAGTACTTGCGCCAGCGGAAGTAGCGTGCCGGGTCGAAGGGGCGCTTCGGCGCCGGGCCGAGGAAGGCTTTCCAGTCGAGATTCTTCTCGTTCGCCTCCGGGTCAATCGTGTAGTTCCACTCGCCGCGCTTGTTGACGTTGCGCCCGAAGCCGCCCGAGGCCCAGACGACCTGACCGATCAGGCCGTCCCTGATCGCCTGCTTCGCCTTGTGGAAATGATCCATCGAGGTGTACTGGCTGCCGACCTGCAGGACGCGCCTGCTCGCTTTGACAGCTTCGGCGATCTCTCTGGCCTCATCAATCGTGTAGGTCATCGGCTTCTCAAGGTAGACATCCTTGCCGGCCTTGAGCGCCGCCATCGCGTGCTGGTGGTGCCAGTGGTCGGGCGAGGCGATGACGACGACGTCAATATCCTTGCGGGCGCACAGCTCATTGAAATCGTGGTAGACCGATTTCTCATCCACGCCCGTCGCCTCGCGCGCGTGCTGTTTGCGCTTCTCGTAGATGTCGTTGACGGCGACGGGTTGCACATCGCCCTTCTCTTTGGCGCGGCGGACGAGGTAACCGATGTGCGTGCCCATCCGTCCGCCGCAGCCGACGAAGCCGACGTTGATCCGGTCATTCGCGCCGATGACGCGGCCCGTCGCAAAGACGTGCTTCGCCTTGCCCTGTGCCGCCGCCACCTTCGGCAGGAGCGCGCCGCCGACTGTCGCCGCCGCGGCGCCCGTGCCCGCCTGCTTCAGAAAGTCTCTTCTCGTTTTCTTCTCAGCCATAGATTCCTCCGGACCCGCTACGCCGCCGAACGTCGGCAGAGCCGTAGCCAGATCACTTGATAAGTACTATGAAGCCAGCTGATCTCGGGGGGGATTTTCTGACCAGCGGACGCCTGCCCATTGATGATCTGAAACGGAGAAGGAGTTTCACTCACGCCGGCCCGGGTTTCCCCAAGGCCGGCGTGGAGGGTTACCCCTTCCCATCTCATTCACCCATGAACATCGCATCCGCGACTAGAACTGATAGCGGAGTGCGAATTGCAATGTGCGTTCGCTGTTCTTGTCCTGGATCTTCCCGAACGCCGCGCTGCGCGGGTTGGTATTCGGGCCGTTCCAGTTGGGGTGATTCACCCAGTTGAAGGCTTCGGCGCGGAACTGAACCTTGTGATGTTCAGTGATCGCAAAATCCTTCAGCAGGCCGATGTTGTGATTCTGGAATCCGGGCCCGTAAAGCAGATTGCGAACGCTCTGATTCGAAATCGTGCCGGCCGCAGGTTCGGTAAAGACCCTGCTGGCAGTCGGGCAACTCGAGAGCGGGCCGCCCGTGGTACAGACCTGGAACCACTGGTTCGAATCCGAGTTGGTGAGCGAGAACTTCCGGTCGCCGCGATCCAGTTGCGGGTTGCCGCCGTTGAGGATCCAGAGCTGGGCGCCGCTGCCCGGTCCGACTCCGGCGAAGTCATCGCCCGTTCCAATCGAGAATGGCGTCCCGGTCTGGAACTGCGACACGGCGCTGAGCGTCCAGCCGCCCAGCAGCCTGCCCGACAGCCGCGCCTGATCCCTGAAGAACGGCAGCTGATAGACGACGTTGACGACCATCACATGGCGACGGTCGAAGTCCGAAGGCCCGTACAGGTTACTCGCATCGAACGCGTTCGGGATGATATCGCGCTGTGCCGACCCGTCATCACTGGACTTCGAGTAGGTGTAGGCCACGCCGAACAGCAGCCCTTTGGTGAAGCGTCGGTTGACGCCGATCTGCAGGCCGTTGTAACGAGAATTTGCCTCGTTGTTGGTGCGGCGGATCGTGTTGTACCCCTTGAACGGCCGCAGGAAGTCGGGGTTGATGCGCCCGAGCGACGTATTCGCAGGGTCAATGAATGGGCAGTTGCCATTCGGGCAGGTGCCGACCGGGAGCTGGTTGATGTTGCGCTCGCGCTGCCCGTGCAGCCCGCGCCGCCCGACGTAAGCGACTTCGACGGTCGTGTCGAATCCGAGTTCACGCTCGAACGTCACGTTCCAGGCCCATGCTTCGGGGTTCTTGAAGATCCGGTCCTGAGTCGTAATGTTCTGCGTGAAGGCGCGGCTGGTTCCGCCGCCCGGATTATCCACCTTGCCGTTGGAGATTGACACGATCGGCTGGAACGGCGGGTTGCCGCCGAGGAATACCGAGTCGCTCACCCCGAGGCGCGTGATGAAGCGACCGGCGCCGGCGCGCAGCACGTTCTTCTGGTTGAAGGCGTAGGCCACCCCGATGCGCGGCTGGAAGTTATTGTAATGAATCTCGGAGTACTGTTTGTCCACGCCGCGGAAGAGGAAGTCGAACTGCCCGGTGTTGGCCACCGGGACGCGCCCCGGTCCCTTGGCCGAATCCGGGAACCCGTCACCCGGAATGACCAGCCCGTTGTAGCGCGACTTCAGGTCGCCGCTGATAATAAAGCCGGTGGCCTTATCGAGTACGGCGGCAATCGAGGGGTCGTAGAACTTCTCATCAAAGACCGCCATGTTCCGCCACAGGCTGTAGTACGGCTGAATGATGGTGTGCCGCAGCCCGAGTTCGAGGCGCAGCTTCGGCGTCACCTTCCAGCCGTCCTGAATGAACCACTCGTACATGTGGCCGCGGTAGGGCGTGTAGGAGCGGTTATCAATTTCGGCGTAGGAACTGAAAACCCCTATGGCAGCGTTGGCGATGTCGAGCCCGGTCCCGCCGACGCCGTTGCGGAATTCAAAGCGCCCGTTCTGGTTGTTGGTCCCGCCCGGCACGCCGGAGACGTTGATCTGGTCGAAGTCGTTCTCGCCGGCCCGCTCGAAGGCGAAGCCAGCCTTGATCGTGTGATTGCCGCGGATGTTGGTGACGTTATCCGAGATATCGTAGATCGGCCCCTTCGAACTGGACGGGTACGGGCCGCCGTCGAGGTCGGTGAAGACGCCGCCGAAATTGATCGTCGGGATCTTGTCGAAGATCTCCTTGTTGTTCGGGAAGATGTACGGATAGTTAATCCCGTATTTGCTCCGCTGATAGGTGTTACCGGCTGTATCCACCGCGATGAAGACCTGATCGCGGCTGGCTGTGGCCAGCAACTCGTTGACCCAGGTCGGGGAGATCGTCCAGACCCAGTTGAGCGAGGTCGTCTGGTTCGGGCGGTCAATGATCTGCGGCGCGCGGTCGGTGTTGGCGCGGAACGCACTCACATCAACGAAATGATAGAGCTGCGCGCGCCACCGGATCTGATGCTTCTCGGTCGGGTAGAAATCAATCGAGATGGTGTCCTTGCGCTGGTCAGTGCGCGTCGGGCGCGTCTGTGTGAAGTTCGCGGAACCGGGACCGACGAAACCGGCGGTCGGCTCAGGGTAAGCGCGCAGCAGGGCGAGTCCGTTGGCGCTGACCCGGTTGGCCGGGATAATGTTGCCGGCGAAGGGCTGCCCCGTGGTCGGATCCGTGATGGTTACGACCTTGCCGTAGTAGCGGTTGGTCGGGTCGAGCAGTTCGCTGAAGTCACCGTTGCGCATCTTGAGCGACGGGACGGTAGTAATGGTTGTGCTGGCGGCGCGCTGCTTGACCCACTCCTGGCCGAAGAGCCAGAAAATCTTGTTGCGATCCTTGTTGTAACTGGTGAATGGCAGCAGCACAGGGCCACTCAGGTTGTAGCCGAACTGGTTGTAGCGGAACGGACTCGGGCGGCAGTTGTCGGCCTTCGGGTTCACACCGCAGTCGGCGAGCGCCAGATGATTGCGCGAAAAACTGTTGGCGTTGAGCGCCGAGTTGCGGATGAACTCGTATGCGGTGCCATGGAAATCGCGCGTCCCGCTGCGGGTGACGATGCGGACCTGGCCGCCTGCCGAGCGCCCGTATTCGGCGTTGTAGTTGGCGGTCAGAATCTGCACTTCCTGTGTCGAGTCAGCATCGGCCACGCCAATGCTGGTGCCGTTCGAGCGCGTGCGGACCGCCACAGCGCCGTCAAAGGTGATCAGGTTGTCCTGTGTGCGCGAGCCGTTGATGTTCAGGCCGCCGGTGGTCAACCCGAAGCTGAACTGCCCCAGCGCGCCACCGTTGACGCCCGGCTTGAGCAGCGCCAGGAACAGCGGATTGCGTCCGTTAAGCTGGATGTTCTCGATCTGCTGGCGGTCAACCAGTTTGCCGACCGTGGCCGTCTCGGTCTGTACCGTCGAGGTCGAGGCCGTCACATTGACTACCTCGGTCACCTGCCCGGTCTGTAACAGAACATCCACTGTCGCGGGCACATTCGGGTCGAGTTTCTTGCCTGTTTCCTTGTGGAGCTTGAAGCCCTGCGCCTCGACCGAAATTGTATAGAGTCCCGAAGGCAGCTGAGTGATGACATAATAGCCTTCGCTGTTAGTCGTCGCATTGCGCTCGAAATCTCTGGCTTCGCTCCTGACCGTAACTTTGGCATTGGCGATGACTGCGCCATTCGGGTCCTTGACGAAGCCTGAGATCTGAGTGTTGTCTGATTGCGCCAGCCCGACGATGAAGACAGCCGGCCACAGTGCGCAAACCAGTCCGAGGCTCAGACTCCTTCCAATCAGCTTTTTAATGGTTCTGCTCATTGCATCCTTTCTGATCTTAATAGGGGACGTAAGACGAAAGCAGCCTCACGTCGGTCATCGTTAATAGCTGCTGCCAACGACACCATCCGGGGAAAGGGCAGGGGACAGAAATTGCATCCGCCCATGCCTTCACCCGACGTGAAGTATGTCCATTAACTGTAGGTATGCTTTAATCCCAGCAGAGCCAGCGCAGGAGCACTTGAATGGTGAACTGATTACCGTTGCTCCGGTCAATATTTTGGTATAGATTGAACCCGGCTTCAGGGTTTGTCAACAGTCTTCTCGGGTTTCCCTTGTCGTGTGGAGAATGAGCTGTGAAGAGGCGGGAAGTCTTTCCGAAGCCCTGGGAAAGTTCTGGAAAAGTTTTCGCAGAGTTTTGGCAGAATTTTTCCTCTCCTTATGATCCATCAAATCAAGCACTTTTATGAATTCGGGCCGTTCCGCCTGGATGCGACGGAACGCCTGCTGTTACGCGACGGACAACATATTCCACTCACTCCGAAAGCCTTCGAGACGCTGCTCGTGCTGGTCGAAAATGGCGGGCGCGTACTGCATAAAGACGAACTGATCAGGAAAGTCTGGCCGGACACTTTTGTCGAAGAAGTGAACCTCGCCAAGAACGTCTATTCCTTAAGAAAGATTCTCGGCGGGGGGCAAGCGGAACAGTATATCGAGACGATCCCGAGGCGGGGTTACCGCTTTGTCGCCGGGGTTAGAGAAGTTTGTGGGGAACAGACCACAACTTTCGCGCCGGATGGGACAACCCCTGCTCCTTTGAGCCGGGAAGCGCGCGAAGAGGAAAATGGCAATCGGAACGAGACTGGAGTGAGTCCGGAGCCAGTCCCCGCAGCAACTGAAATTCCCAGCCCCGTCTCGCTCGGGACGGATGTAATCCAGCGACCATCAACCAGTCGTTCAGGCCTGCCGCTGGTTTTACTGGCGCTCGTCGTGGCCGCGGGTTTCGCGGTCTGGTTTTTCGCTTTTCGTCCGGCCGCCAAAGCGCCGGCATCGCTGCTGAAGGTCGTCCCCGCCACCACTTTCCCGGGCAACGAGGACCAGGCGGCTTTCTCGCCCGATGGCAATCAGGTGGCCTTCGTCTGGGATGGTGAGAATGAGAACAACAGTGACATTTACGTCAAGTTGATCAACACCGAAACCCCGCTCCGACTGACCACGAGTCCGGCGATGGATACCGACCCGGCCTGGTCGCCGGACGGACGACATATTGCCTTCCTGCGCCAGTCGGCAGAAGGCGGCGGATTCTTTCTGGTCCCGTCGCTGGGCGGCCCCGAGCGCAAACTGGCCGACGCCTTCCCGTACCGCCCCGTGGTGATCGGCAACACACTGAGCTATTCGCCGGACGGCAGATTCCTCGCCGCCCCAGACAAGCACTCGCAGGAGGAGCCTTTCAGCATCTACCTGATCTCGGTTGAGACGGGCGAGAAGACGCGCCTGACCTCGCCGCCGGCCGGGTCGGTCGGTGATTTCTTCCCCGCCTTCTCACCCGACCAGAAGACGCTCGCCTTCGTCCGCTCCGGCAGCCTGGCTTCGACAGACATTTATCTCCTCCCGCTCACGGGCGGAGAGCCGCGGCGGCTGACCTTTGATAACAGTTCGATCCGGGGCCTCGCGTGGACATCGAGTGGGCGCGAGATCGTCTTCGCCTCGCGGCGCGGGAGCAGCACCTATAACCTCTGGAAAGTCTCCATCACCGGCGGCGCGGCTGAACAGTTGACGGTCAGCGAACGTGACGTTTTCAGCCCGGTGGTCTCACGCACCGGCAATCGCCTCGCGTATACGCAATCCTTATTCGACAGGAATATCTGGCGCATCAGCTTGAATGGCCCGGCGGCCGGCGGTGAGCCGCCCCTCAAGATAGCCTCTTCGACGCAGGATGAAGACAGCCCCGATTATTCGCCGGACGGCCGGAGGATTGTCTTCGCTTCCCGCCGTTCCGGGAATTTTGAGATCTGGTTATGTAACAGTGACGGCTCCCGCCCGCGGCAGCTGACCAACATCGGCGGCCCGCTCACCGGCACCCCGCGCTGGTCGCCCGACGGGAGGCAGATCGCTTTCGATTACTGGTTTGAAGGCAACGTCGAGATCTTTCTGATCAGCGCCGACGGCGGCAAGCCGCGCCGCCTGACCAACAACCCCGCCGAGGACGTCACGCCGAGCTGGTCGCGTGACGGGAAGTGGATCTACTTCAGCTCGACGCGCGGCGGGAGCATGCAGATCTGGAAGATGCCGGCCGAAGGCGGCGAGGCTGTGCAGGTCACCCGCCACGGCGGCTTCGAGGGCTTCGAATCCACAGACGGCAAATATTTTTATTACGCGAAGGGCCGCGCAATGCCCGGCATCTGGCGCGTGCCGGTCGGGGGCGGCGAGGAGACGCTCGTACTCGATCATCACCAGGCGGGTTTGTGGCGCTACTGGGTGGTGACGGACAAAGGCATCTGGTTCGCGACGGCCGAGACGCCGGCGCACCCGCTCATCGAGTTCTACAGCTTCGCGACGGGCAAGGTGACGCAGGTGGCGACGCTCGACAAGCCGCTGCTCAGGACCGCCCCCGGCCTCAGCGTCTCACCCGACGGGCAATGGATGCTCGTCGCCCAGGCAGATCAGAGCGGCAGCGACATCATGCTGGTGGACAATTTTCGCTGAAAGAGCGCCGCTTTGTCAGCCTGACTATTACCTTCACGAGGTCAATCTCAAGGCATCAGCCTTCACACACTCTGAACACTGCGGCGTCGCAGCTGGCAGACACACAACCGCCCGCGCCGGTCGAAGCGTATTGCCTTCGACCGGCGCGGGCGGTCTCGTGTTGTCCTGAGAGTGGATTAAGCTGGGGGGATTTACTTCATCGCCGACTGCTTCGCCGTCTCGAATGTCACGCGCTGCTTTTGCCGGTAGGAGCGATTCGCCATGTGCGCGGCGACGGCCGAGCGGTAGCCGATCTCGACCGGCGCGTTCGGTTCCTTGCGCGACCGCACGCAGTCAACGAAGTTGGCCATGTGATTCTGATCCTTCGTCTGACCTTCGAGCATCGCGCCGTCCGAGCGATTCGCCTTCTCCGGGTAGTAACGCAGGCCCGTCTGCGATTTGCCCGTCACCATGTCGGTCGAGCCGGCGAGCCGCTCGATCGTCCCGTGCGAGCCAAGGATGCGGTCGCCGATGCCGTAGCGGCTGTTGCTGAAAGTTGACTGCCAGGTCAGCACCAGATCGTTCGGGAAATCGAGCGTGACGGCGATGGTGTCGGGCACTTCGCGCCCGTCTTTTTCAGAGAAGACCCCGCCCGACATATAGGCCGCGGTGGGCACCGGCAGGTCGAGCGCGCGCATGCTCCAGGCGATCTGGTGAACCATGTTCTCCGTCACGTTCCCGCCGGAGAATTCCCAGAACAGGCGCCAGTTGATAAACCTGTTCGCGTCGAACGGTCGCTTCGGACGCCCGTTCAGGAAGGCATCCCACTTCACGTTGTCGGGCGTGCAATCCGAAGGGATTGGGCGCACCCACTGCCCCTTGCCGCGCGGCGTGTTCCGGCTCATCCAGGTCTCGATGTGCGTGATTTTGCCGACCAGACCGTCTTTGATCCACTGCTTCGCGTCGGCGAGTTCACCGGAACTCTGGTGCTGAAGCCCGATCGTGACGACGCGGTCGGAACGCTTCGCGGCCTCGCGGCAGGCCTCGGCCTCTTCGATGGACCACGTCATGGTCTTCTCGCTGTAGAGGTCCTTGCCAGCCGCGATGGTGTCGAGGAAGTGGCGCGCGTGACAGTGGAGCGGCGAAGCGACGAGGACCGCGTCAACATCCTTCAGGTCTAAAAGCTGGCGGTGATCGCTGAAGGTCTTGATGCCGGGTGCCAGCTTCTTTGCCTCATCGTGCCGCCGCGTGTAGACATCGGCGGCGGCGACGAATTCGGCGTTGGGCAGGCGCAGGGCCTCCCTCATCAGCTCCTGCCCGCGCGCGCCGGGGCCGATGATGCCGAGTCGCACCCGGTCGTTCGCGCCCAGGACGGAACTCCATTTGGCGGCGCTGAGTGTCAACCCCGCGCCGACGGCGCCGCGGGCTGAGGACGCCAGAAAATCGCGACGATCCTTATCTTTGATAGCCATTTTATTCCCTCTCATAAGAACTGACGGTCAGTCGTTACTCGTTCGCAGACGAGTAACGACTGACCGCTGACAAAAGACAAAAGCTAGAAAGTGACCCGCACGCCGAAGCGCATGGCCCGTGGGTTGATGTAGTTGTTAAACGGCTGGGTGCCGGTAACCTGACCAAAGGTCGTGCTGGTTACGGTCCTGTCCGGATTGCTGAAATTCGGATGATTGAGGACATTGAAAATATCCGCGCGGAGTTCCCCGCCAATCCGCTCGGTGAACTTGAGCCTCTTGATGATCGTGCTATCAAGCATCAAGTAGCCGGGGCCGTTGATTGAGCCATTGCGCGTCAGTTGCCCGAATGAAGCATAGAGCGCACGAGGGTCTGTTGTACCGGGCAACTGTATGGACGTTGCCGGTGTGGTGAAGACCGAAGTGTCGAACCAGAGTTGCCCTGGGCCAACGTTGCCGAAGACTTTCGGGGTGCCGCTGATATTCGGGCGTTGCGTATTGCCAGGGGCATGCAGATTTGTGCCGCTGGTGACGAAGTCGATTGGCGTGCCTGACAATCTGGTGAAGATGCCCGACACTTGCCAGCCATCGAGCGCCCATTTGGCGACACCGTGTAGATGTTGGGCAAATGGAATTTGCCAGACAAAACTCGTATTAAACGAGTGTGTCCGGTCGAAGCCCGTACGCCCGATGTTCAACTTGGGATTGGCCGGCGTATCAATGCTGCCATTGTCGTCGCCCGATGCGCTGATCGCCCGGGAGAGCGTGTAGTTGCTCGTCACCAGCAGCCCCTTCGAGAAGCGGCGGTCAACTTTGATTTGCAGCGAATTATAGTGGGTGTCGGTGGGCACCCTGGTTGTGATCGAAGCCGTGCGCCCAAAATTATTGAAGAACGGGCGAGCGGGATTATCGTTATAGGCGCCGGTGGCGGTGTTGAATGTCGCCCCTCCCAAAGTATTGGCGGCGTTCAGATCTATGGTAGCCAGGATACCGCGTCCGAAGTTTCCGACATAGGCCGCATCCACCGAAAAATTCCCCGGCAGTTGGCGTTGGAAGGCCACATTGTAAGAGTGCAGCTTTCCTTCTTTCAGATCAGGCGGCGCGTAATAGAGGGCCGAATTCTTCAAAATCGCTAGGCTGGCGTCAATGATGCCACTATCCGGAATAGCGAAGACGCTCGGTGTTGAAAAGCCCGTTGCCAGCGATCCGACGGGCACGAAGCTGTTGGCCGCAGTGAACTGGTTGTTCTGCTTGACCGGGAAGTTGAAGGCGTAGCTGTTATCCGGGAAAGGAATGATGGTCTCTCCATACCCGGCGCGAATTACGGTCTTATCGTTGAGGCGGTAGGAGATTCCGCTGCGTATCGCGAAGTTCTTCCAGGTTCCCTTGACGCCCACGTCCTGCGGAATGCTGCCGTATCCGGCAACCTGCTCCGTGTTGTCGCTGGGGTGGTAATTGGACAACCCGCCTTTGTCCACCAGACCGACCAGCGGCCTGTAGTATTCGTGGCGCAGCCCCAGGTTGATCGTCATCTTCTGTGTGACCTGCCAATTGTCCTGGAAGAAAGTGAAGTAGGCATAATGCTGTGTGCCGACCTGGTCAAGGACTTTGAGGTCGCGTGAGTAGCCGCTGGGCACATCAAGCAGGAACGATGCGAAGGCGTTGGCAATCCCATTCTGCGCCGCCGTATCACTCGGAATCGCTGTCCGTCCGCCGTTATAGCTGAACTGCCCGCGGACGCCGCCCTGGTCCTGAATCTGGAGCAGCAGGTCACGGTTGTGGCGAATCTCTTCACCCACCTTGAACGAGTGGTTGCCCCACAGCTTGGTCAGGATGCCGGTGCCCAGGTAGGTCTTCTCGCCGCGATCCCAGGGCAGACTGTTGACGAAACCCAGCACCGGGCCGGTGAACCCGCTGATATTGATCGTCGTCAGACCGCTCGAAAAGTTGTCCAGGTTGACACCCGGAATGCCGACCTCCTCAGAGGTCTTCAAGCCGTCAGCCTGGGAGACGGCTACGTTGTGATACCAGCTCACGCCGAACCGCGCCTCCAGGATCAGGGTCGGGCTGAAAGTGCGCGTGTAGTTCGCCGCAGTGCTGATGGTGTTCTGGGTGCCAGTCCCGCCGAAGCCGCCGCCGGAGTTCGGGCCGCCGTAGATGCCATAGGCGTTGGGGTCGAAGACCTTCGGTTGCTGGAAGCTGAAGCGGTACGAGAGGACGTTCTTCTCGTTGATGTTGTAGTTGATCTTGGTGTCGAAGGCTTGTGTTTTCTTGACGCGCACCTCGTTGAAAATGAAATTGGGCGTGCCGAGCGGAGCCCCCGCGATGTTAGGAGCCTGGAGGAAGCCCAGGAGCTTTTTGACGATGGGGCTGATGCGGTTGGCCGGAATGATGTTGCCGGGAAATTGCGTGCGTCCCGTGCCGTCAGCATTGCCCGTCGCCGGGTCGTAGATTTTCGTCGGCGCTTTGCTGAAATCGCCGCCGAACCATTCAGGGTATGGAGCCGTGATCCGGTTGACGAATCCCAGTTTGTCATTGGTGTACTGATAGTCGCCGAAGTAAAAGAGCTTGTTCTTTTTGATCGGGCCTCCGATGGTGGTGCCGACCTGCCGGTAGTGCGTCGGCGAAGTGCCGTGCGTGAAGTAATCTCCCGCCTGCGTGTTGTTGTTGTTACCGAAGAAGAAGACGCTGCCGTGTATGGCGTTCGTGCCCGATTTGAGCGTCACGTTCGAGACCGCGCCGCCTGCCCGCCCGAACTCCGCATCGAAGTTGCTGGTCGAGATGCTGACCGTTTCGATGGCGTCCGCCGCCGGGATCAGCACCTGAAGCAGGCCGGTCTTCTCGTTGTCGTCCACGCCCTCAATCTGAAAGTTGTTGGAGAGGCGTGACTGGCCGTTGACCTTCGCTGCCAGACTGTCCTGGGAGTTGAAGAATGCGGAGTGCTCGCGTGTCGGATGCGTCGCGCCGGGCACAGTGACGAGCAATCCCTGGAAGTTGCGGTTGAAGCCGAGCGGTAACTCGGCGACCTGCTTGCTTTCGAGCAACCGGCCCGTGTCTGCGCGGTCGGTTTGCAGGGCGGGCGTTGCGCCGGCTTCGACGGTCACCGATTCGGTCACCTCGCCCACTGTCAGGGTGAGATCAATACGCACGGTCGTGTTGACGTCAACAATTACGCCCTCGCGCACGACTTTCTTAAAGCCCTTCTGCGCGACCTCGACGCGATAGACGCCGTCCTTGACGTTGGCGAAGACGTAGTTGCCGTCCGCATTGGTCGTGGTTGTGCCAGTGATGTTGGTGCGCGTCTCAGTGATGGTGACGGTCGCGCCCGCCGCCGCCGCGCCGTTGGAGTCGGTGACGGTGCCGAGCAGGGAGCCTTTGACGGCCTGGGCGCGTGCGACCCCGGCCGCGCCCAGCAGCGAGGCCGCGAGTACCAGCATGACCACGCAGGGTGAAAAGCGCGGTCTGCGCTGGCGGGAGATGAGTTCGAGCAACTTAAGCTTAAGGGTAGACATAATTCTTCCTCCTGGGTAGAGATGGGGAAACATAACCGTTGGACCAGCCGACGAAATCAGCGGGTGATCAGGAAGACATCCCTCATCAAGGCAATGAATCAGCAGGCGCCCTCCCGGCCATGTCCCGACCCGTGAGGTTGCGTTACCGGTCAGAGGCAGGTGATCATGCCGGCGGCCGACAGGCGGGGCACCGCCCGGTCGCTTACTCCCGTTTCCGAGGTTTTATTGATCGCTACTGAGTGTTACCTTGATGAGGTAAGTCTTCCGTGTCTTCATCCCAGCGCCCCGGGGTGCGCAAGATTGGCACCGCAAGGCTTATTTCTCAAGACACCGATTCAGGCAAGTGCGGCAGTGCTTAAAATCCTGAGTGCGCCGGGCTGGTGGCCCGGGGGGCACCGGTCACTCCGCATTCATGGTAATCGTGTTACTATCTCAGCTTAAGTTTTTACCTGGCGTTTTTCAAGAGAAGTCGGGCGACAGAGTTCCCGGAACCTGTTTTTTCCGACTTTCCCCTTTCGGGGCAAGAGTACGCATGGTCGTCGCCGGAAGTCTTTCCAAAGGCCTGGGAAAATTTTCGGAAAGTTCTCGCCGGGTTTTCGCATAGTCTTCTCATCCCTTATGGGCCGGACAGAGAGCCACTTTTATGAGTTCGGGCCGTTCCGCCTGGATGTGACGGAACGCCTCCTGCTGCGCGATGGGCAGCATGTGCCGCTCACGCCGAAGGCTTTTGAGGCGCTGCTCGCGCTGGTCGAGAACGGCGGGCACGTGATTGACAAGGATGAACTGATCAGGAAGGTCTGGCCCGATACCTTCGTCGAGGAGATCAACCTCGCCAGAAACATCTATTCACTCAGGAAGGTCCTGGGCGGAGAGCAGTACATCGAGACCATCCCGAAGCGCGGTTATCGCTTTGTCATGGGGGTGAGAGAGGTACGGGTGGAAAAAGCCGCGCCGCCCGGGCCGAATGGGATGACCCCGGGGCCCGTCGTCGCGGGAGAGAGTGCGGAGCAGGATGGGGTCAGGGCTGAAAACGGAATGAACCGTCTGCCCGGTTTCACCCCTACCGACCCGACGAGTCCCGGCACAGATTCAATCGGGCGATCAATCCTGGCCAGCCGCCTGAGCGTGCCGCTCGCCTGTCTGGTGCTGGGCGTGGCCCTCAGTGTTGCCGTCTGGTTCATCGCGTTGCGCCCGTCCGCTAAAGCGCCGGTCTCGCTGCTGCGGATCATCCCCGTGACCAGTTTCCCGGGCACCGAAGATCAGGGCGCTTTCTCACCCGACGGCAATCAGGTGGCCTTCGTCTGGGATGGCGACAGGGGAGATAACCCTGACATCTACGTCAGGCTGATCGGTGCCGAACCACCGCTCCGACTGACCACTCACCCGGCGCCTGAAACCGACCCGGCCTGGTCGCCCGACGGCCGGCAGATCGCTTTCCTGCGCCAGTCGGCGGAAAACGGCGGTGTCTTTCTGGTCCCGTCGCTGGGCGGCCCCGAGCGCAAACTGGCCGACATCTTCCCTTACCGGCCGGTCGTGATCGGCAACACGCTGTGCTACTCGCCGGACGGCAAATCCCTCGCCGCCCCAGACAAGCACTCGCAGGAAGATCCTTTCGGCATCCACCTGATCTCAATTGAGACGGGCGAGAAGACGCGCCTGACCTCGCCGCCGGCCGGTTCGGTCGGTGATTTCTTCCCCGCCTTCTCACCCGACCAGAAGACGCTCGCCTTCGTCCGCTCGGTCAGTATTGCGACGGCAGACATCTGGCTGCTGCCGCTCACGGGCGGAGAGCCGCGGCGGCTGACCTTCGATAATATTTCGATCCGGGGCCTCGCGTGGACGCCGGGCGGGCGCGAGATCGTCTTCGCCTCGCGGCGCGGGAGCAGCACCTATAACCTCTGGAAGGTCTCTGCCGGCGGCGGGACGCCAGAGCAACTGATGATCAGCGAACGTGACGCTTACAGCCCGGCGGTCTCACGCCAGGGCAATCGCCTCGCGTACACGCAATCGCTGCTCGACGAAAACATCTGGCGCATCGGGTTGAATGGTTCGGTGGCTGCCAGTGAGCCGCCCGTCAAACTGATCTCCTCGACGCAGGATGAAGACGGCCCCGAATACTCGCCGGATGGCAAAAAGATTGTCTTCGTCTCCCGCCGCTCCGGGAGTTTCGAGATCTGGGTGTGCGAGGCCGACGGCTCCCGCCCGCGACAGCTGACCAGCATCGGCGGCCCGCTCACCGGCACCCCGCGCTGGTCGCCCGACGGGAGGCAGATCACCTTTAATTCGTGGCTCGAAGGCAACGCCGATATTTATGTGATCAGCGCCGATGGTGGCAAGCCGCGCCGCCTGACCAACAACCCCGCCGAGGACGTCACGCCGAGCTGGTCGCGTGACGGGAAGTGGATCTACTTCAGCTCGACGCGCGGCGGGAGCATGCAGATCTGGAAGATACCGGCCGAAGGCGGCGAGGCTGTGCAGGTCACCCGCCACGGCGGCTTCGAGGGCTTCGAATCCACAGACGGCAAATATTTTTACTATACGAAGGGCCGGGCCGTGCCCGGCATCTGGCGCGCACCGGTCGGGGGCGGCGAGGAGACGCCCGTACTCGATCATCACCGCGCGGGAATGTGGCGCTACTGGGCGGTGACGGACAAAGGCATCTGGTTCGCGACGGCCGAGACGCCGGCGCACCCGCTCATCGAGTTCTACAGCTTCGCGACGGGCAAGGTGACGCAGGTGGCGACGCTCGACAAGCCGCTGCTCAAAACAACCCCAGGCCTCACCGTCTCACCCGACGGGAGATGGCTGCTCGTCGCGCAGATGGATCAGAGTGGCAAGGACATTATGCTGGTGGACAATTTTCGCTGAAGAAAGGTGATGAATAAAGATGGCCGTCGAAAAGATGCAGGAAGCGCGATCACTGACGGATGAAGAAGTACAGAAGATGAACGCGTGGTGGCGCGCGGCGAATTACCTCTCGGTCGGGCAGATTTACCTGACCGATAATCCGCTGCTGCGCGAGCCGCTCAAACTCGAACACGTCAAGCGCCGCCTGCTCGGCCACTGGGGGACGACGCCGGGACTCAACTTCATTTACGTTCACCTCAACCGCCTGATCAAACGGCATGACCTGAACGTGATTTACATCTGCGGCCCCGGCCACGGCGGCCCCGGGCTTGTCGCCAGCACGTGGCTCGAAGGGACTTACAGCGAATTCTATCCCGACATTTCGCAGGACGCCGAAGGGATGAGGAAGCTCTTTGCCCAGTTCTCCTTCCCGGGCGGCATCCCGAGTCACGCCGCGCCCGAGACCCCCGGATCAATTCACGAGGGCGGGGAACTCGGCTACGCGCTCGTGCATGCCTACGGCGCGGTCTTCGATAATCCCGATCTGATTGCCGCCTGCGTGATCGGCGACGGCGAAGCCGAGACCGGCGCCCTCGCGGCGAGCTGGCACTCCAACAAATTTCTGAACCCGGTACACGACGGCGCGGTCCTGCCGATCCTCCATCTGAATGGCTACAAGATTGCCAACTCGACGGTGCTGGCGCGGGTGAGTCGCGATGAACTCGCGAACCTCTTCGTCGGCTACGGTCACAAGCCGTACTTCGTCGAGGGCGACGATCCCGCCACGATGCATCAATTGATGGCCGCGACTCTCGACACCGTACTGGCTGAAATCCGGGCCATCCAGCAGGACGCGCGTGAACACGGGTTCAGGCAGCGCCCGCAGTGGCCGATGATCGTCCTGCGCACGCCGAAAGGCTGGACGGGGCCGAAGGAGGTGGACGGGAAGCCGACCGAAAACTCTTTCCGCTCACACCAGGTTCCGCTGGCCGAACTGGCTTCAAAGCCGCAGCATCTCAGGCAGCTCGAAGAGTGGATGCGCAGCTACAAGCCTGAAGAACTCTTCGATGAGAGTGGGATTCTGAGGCCGGAACTGAAGGAACTCTCCCCCCGGGGCGAGCGCCGCATGGGCGCCAACCCGCATGCCAACGGCGGGCTGCTGCTCAGGGATCTGAGGATGCCTGATTTCCGCGACTACGCCGTCGAAGTCCCGGAGCCGGGAACCGTTCAGGCGGAAGCGACGCGCGTGATGGGTAACTTCCTGCGCGACGTGATGAAGCTCAACCTTGAGAGCCGCAATTTCCGCGTCATGGGGCCGGACGAGACGGCCTCGAACCGCCTGAACGCGCTCTTTGAGGTGACCGACCGGGTCTTCACGGGCGAGATTCTGCCCGGCGATGACCATGTCTCGCCGGACGGGCGCGTGATGGAAATCCTCAGCGAACACCTCTGCCAGGGGTGGCTTGAAGGTTACCTGCTGACCGGGCGGCACGGCTTCTTCTCCTGCTACGAGGCGTTCATCCACATCATTGACTCGATGTTCAATCAGCACGCCAAGTGGCTCAAGACCACGCGCCGCATCCCGTGGCGGCGGCCCATCGCCTCGCTCAACTACCTGCTGACCTCGCACGTCTGGCGGCAGGATCACAACGGCTTCAGCCATCAGGACCCCGGCTTCATTGATCACGTCGTCAACAAGAAGGCGGAGGTCGTCCGCGTCTACCTCCCGCCCGACGCCAACACGCTGCTTTCAGTGACCGACCACTGTCTGCGGAGCCGCCACTATGTCAACGTCATCGTGGCGGGCAAGCAGCCGGCGCTGCAATACCTCGACATGGACGCGGCGATCAAACACACCACCGCCGGCGTAGGCATATGGGAGTGGGCGAGCAATGACGCCGGCGCGGAGCCCGACGTGGTGATGGCCTGCTGCGGCGACGTCCCGACGCTCGAAACGCTCGCCGCCGCGGACATTCTCCGCCAGCGTTTCCCGGAGCTGAAGGTGCGGGTCATCAACGTCATTGACCTGATGACGCTCCAGCCGGCGAGCGAACACCCTCATGGGCTGTCGGACAAGGATTTCGATTCCCTCTTCACGACCGACAAGCCGATCATCTTCGCCTTTCACGGCTACCCGTGGCTGATCCACCGGCTGACCTACCGGCGGACGAATCACCAGAATCTTCATGTGCGCGGCTACAAGGAGGAGGGGACGACGACGACGCCGTTCGACATGACGGTGATGAATGATCTCGACCGCTTCCACCTGGTCGAAGACGTGATTGACCGCGTGCCGCACCTCGGGTCAAAGGCGGCATACGTCAAGCAGGCGATGCGCGACAAGCTGCTTGAACACAAGCAGTACATCCGCCAATATGGCGACGACCTGCCCGAAGTGCGTGACTGGAAATGGCCGTACGGCAGGAAGGGTGAGTGATGCCCTCAACCTTCAAGTGCTTTTCTGGCCATCGCTGACTGGAGCGGGTCGAACTGAGGGTTGAGTTTGAGTGCCCGTTGCAGATGCTCACGCGCCGCCGCTTTGTCTCCGGCGGCACGCGCGATCATTCCGGCATGATAAAACATCCGCGCGTCTTTCGTGCCGAGCTTCAATGCTTCTTTGATGGCCGTCTGCGCCTCGCCGACTTTCCCGGCCTTGAGCGCCGCCCAGGCAAGGGCGTCCGCGCCGTATACGTCGCGCCGCGCTTCATACTCCTTCGCCGCGAGCGCGTAAGCCTCCTCTGCCTTCAAATCGTGGTCGGCGTAAAAGAGCGCCAGCTGGCGGTTGTAGAGCGCGCCACTGCCCGCGCCGAGTCTGCCGGCCTGCTCGACGAGCGCGTATTGCGCCGCCGCATCTTTCTCCCGCCCGGTCAGTTTGTACAGATCACCGAGCGCGGCGACGAATAAAGGTTCGGGGATGATCCTGACGGCGTGTTCGTACTGCTCGATCCCTCCGGCCATGTCGCCACGCGCGGCGCGGGCTTTCCCGAGACCCGCGAGCGCGCGGAAGTAATCGGGGAAGGTGGTCAGCGAATCGCGATAGTTTTTTTCCGCCGCTTCGTAATCGCCCGCCGCGAAGGCCAGTTCGCCGAGCTGCCAGCGAATCCACGCCACGGTTTCACGCGACGGCGGGACCTGATTGAGCGCCGCCGAGAGCGCTTCAGCATAATGGCGTTCTGCTTTCTCAATGTTGCCGCGCAGCGTTTCGTAATGGGCGAGCCGGGTCTCGACGCCGGCGCCGCCCGCGCCGAATTTCCTCACCCGGTCGTAAGCTTTTTCGGCGCCTTCGTAATCGCCGAGTTCGAGCAGTGAGTCGCCGAGCAGCTGCCAAGGGTAACTGCGATCACCTTTCTCGGGCAGCCCTGAGGAGATGAGTTGATTCGCCACATCGCGCGAGGCGGCGAAGTTGTGCGAGGCGAATTCGGTCTGCCCGAGCAGCACGAGGCCGCCCGGATTCTGCTCCGCCGGGATGGCCTTGAGTGAAGCCCTCGCCGTCCGGGCCGCGAGTTCGAGCCACCGCACGTTGCCTGTCTCGCGCAAGCGTTGCAGGTAATAGTCCGCCAGCTTGTTGTGGGCGATGAAATCGTCAGGGTCCTTCCGCACGCGATCTTCCAGCCAGCGGATCGCCGCCTCGCTCGCGTCCGCATTCGCGGCGAGTGCCGTAGCGGGCGGAATGACAGGCGCAGCAGTCGAGGCCGGCGCCGTTGAAGAGAGCATCCCGCAGCCGGTGAAAAAAAGCGTGAACCAGAGCGACAGGAAGAGCGGAGGGAGAGAGGGGGGGATGGGGGGACAAGGAGCTGGGAAGACACGGCGACCCGGTCGAAGAAAATAAGCTTCTCTTCGCTGTCTTCGTGTCCCCTCTCCCCCTCTCCCCCTGTCTCTTTCAGCGTCGCTCCGGTTCATTGTTGCCTCCGGGTTGATTGTCTGATCTCAGTTCCTCGTCCGGTCATCAGTTGTGCCTGACGCGAACGGCTGCGCCGGGGGAGCGAGGAAGGGGAAGGCGTCGCGGAACGGCACGTCGTTGGCGTTGACGTTGTCGCCGAGCGTCGTCTGGTTAGCGATGAAAAACAGGATGGTGTCAATCACGTCGTCAGCCAGACGCCTGCCGTTCGGGAAGCCGGCGCCCGAATTGGTGCCGGCGCCGGGGCCTGAATTGGCGGTGTTCAGGTTCAGATGCAGGAAATCACCTTTGCTGATCGCTATGCCTGCCAAGATGTCAATGTTGGTCTGGTTCGTCCCGAGCGCCGTTAAAGTGGCCACGATACTCGGGGCGAAGCGGCCACGCTGATCATCAAGCGTCGAGGCCGTATTGAATTCGTTCTTGCGCGCGAACGGGATCAGCGCCACGTTGACTGCCGGGGTCGCGGCGCGATCCACGTCGGTGTAAGTGAGCTGCGGCGTGGCTCCGCGGAACGGACGAGTCGTCGCGCCGGTCGCGACGCCCCTGGCCGTCCGGACATCAAGCCCGAGCGTCGTCCCGGCCGCGCCCTGCAAGAGCGGGTTGATCAGCGTGCGCGGGATGCTGTAGGCAATCGAAAGGGTGTTATACCCGGCGAAGCTGTCGCGCCCGCGCTGGAGCTGAGTCGGGTCAGCGCTGCCGGCCAGCACCGAGGCCACGAAGCGATTGAAGCCCGGGATGTCGAAGAAGAACGGGTCGTCAGAGAGTCCGGCGAAGAACGAGATGCCTGACGCCGAATCGGTCGTGATCACGGGCGTCGGGGGCGTCCCGCTCAGATTAGGCACGGTCGTCGGCGCGGTGAACGTTGAAAAGAAGGTCGAACGAATTGTCGCCGTCTGCGGGTTGGTTGACGCCCCCGACTTGGCGGAGAAGGTCACGTCGATAAAATGATCCGGCACGGCGTCCCCGGTCGTTTCCAACTCAAGGCGGTAACGCACCGCCGGGTCGAAGATCCCGAAATTGACCGCTTCCGGGGGGGTGATAAATCCATGAACGGTGATGATCATGACGACCTTGCTGTTGTCAGTCGGGTCGAGGAAGAAGTACAGGTCATTGAGGTCGGCTGACCGGTCGTTGGAGGCAATCGGCGCATCCCCGTGATCGGCCGCGCCAGCCGGCGGGGCGGGCAACAGCAACGTCCCGACCGCCAGAGTGAGGGCGAGGGCCACGAACGCGATTTTTCTGGCGTGCCTGTTCAGGAACAACATAATTCTTTCTCTCCTTATCTCACTGGTTGAGAGGTGGAGGGCGGAAGCACGAGGCCTCTGCCCTCATTCATCGTGTCTGCTGGTGACTTTGCTGTTTACCGGCCAGCCTGCCGATGATTGTTAATTGATTGCCTTCAATTCCGCGTCTTGTCATCCGTCGTGCCCGGCGGGTAAGGCTGGTTCGGCGGGGCGAAGAACGGGAATGTGTCGCGGAACGGCACGTCGTTGCTGTTGACGTTATCGCCGAGCGGAGTGCCGTTGGCGATGATCGTCAGGATGGTGTCAATCACGTCATCACCGAGGCGGCGGCCGTTCGGGAAACCTGCGCCCGCATTGTTTCCGCCCCCGGTGCCGGAGTTGGCGGTGGACAGGTTGAGGTGGACATAATCGCCTTTGGTCACGGCCACGCCCGCCAGCACGCTGATGTTCGCCGAATTCGTGCCGAGCCGCGTCAGCGTGGCGATGATGTCAGGCGCGAAACGCCCGAGCGCGTCGTCAACGGTCGTCGCCTGATTGTATTCACTCTTGCGCGCGAAGGGGATCAGGGCGACGTTGACCGCCGGGTTCCCGTCGCGGTCCACGTTGACGAAATTTGCGGCGGGCGCGACGCCCCTGAACGGCCTGCTGACGGCCGAGGTGTTGGGGATGCGCCGCTGGGTGCGGGCGTCAACGCCGATGACTCCGCCGGCACCGCCGCTGAGCAGCGGGTCAACGAGCGAGCGCGGGATGCTGAAGGCAATCGCCAGCGTGTTGTAACCGGCGAAGGTGTCGCGGCCGCGCTGGAAGACTGCCGGGTTCGGGCTGCCCGCGTTGACCGAGGCGATGAACCGCCCGAAGGCCGGAATGTCAAAGAAGAAAGGGTCGTCCGCCGGCCCGGCAAAAAACTGGATGCCGTTGCTGGTGGTGATCGTCGGGGCAGGGGCGGCGTCGTTGAAATTAGCCACCGTCGTCTGGGCAGTAAACGAGGGGAAAAACGAGGAGCTGATCATCGCCGTCTGCGGGGTGGCGGCGGAGACGCCTTTTTCCGTGAACATCACATCAATGAAATGATCCGGCACGGCGTCACCCGTGGTCTCCAGCTCGAAGCGGAACCGCACGTTCTGATCGAAGATCGAAAAGTTGACCGCCTCACCCGGGACGATGAATCCCTGGACCGTGGTCGCGATGATGACTTTGGTGTTGTCGTTCGGGTCGAGGAACGCATACGTGTCGCCCAGATCGGCCGCCCGGTCATTGGCGTTGTTGGGCGAATCCCCGTGATCGGCCGCGCCGGCCGGGGGGGCGGGAAGCAGCAGCGTCCCGACCACCAGAGTGAGGGCGAGGGCCGCGAACGCAATCTTTCTGGTGTGCTTGCTCATGAACAACATGATTTTTCTCTCCTTATCTCGATGGTTAAGAATTGGAGGGCGGAGGCGGAAAGCCCCCGCCCTCATTCAATCATCAGGTTGTCAGTTCGGTTGTTTGTCACGGGGAACGATGCGACGCGCCGAGAGGCTTTCGTGAGCGGAGACTGCCCGCTCCTCCTCGCTCTTCCACTCGCGTCCCGGTTGCGGGGCCGCCTCGGGTGCGACGGCCTCCTCAGCCGGCGCCGGGCCGAGCTTGTTGACCGTCAGCGTGTAGGCCCCGGTGCGCCCGGGCGCGAACGGGGTCGCGATGATGATGTAGGTCCCGGCCTGTTTGAGCGTCGTCGTCAGCAGCGCGTTCGTCCCGCCTCCGGTGTTGTCATCGAAGGCGACCAGGTCGCCGTTGTTGGCGTCCAGGATGACGAAGGCGTCGAAGGCCGACGAACTCATGGCGATCTGCACCGTGTCATTCGCCGCCGCCGTGAACGAGTAGGCGTCGAGGAAGTCGCCCGCCGAGGTCTGGAGGTCAGTGAGCGTGATCGTCCCGCTGATGGGCGTCGCGCTGTAACTGATCGGCTGGATCACGCCGGTGCGCAGCAGGAGCGAATACTGCCCCGTGGCGTCCGGGTTGCTCTCGGCGCTGGTCACGACGATGGCGTAATCGCCCGCCTCGGGCAGCACCGCGAGCAGCAGCGCGTTGTCATTTTCGTCGGCGCCGTTGCCCAGTGCCCCGTTCTGGTCGTCGGTCGAGATGTAAGTCAGCGACCCGTCGGTGTTGATCTTCGCGACGCCGACCAGCGCGTCGAACGTGGCCGAGTTGAGCGAGATGGCCACGCTCGTGTTGGCCGCCGCGGTGAAGCGGTAGGCGTCGAAGAAATACGACTGGCCCTGGCTGTTGACCTGCACCTGATCGTCCGCGGTCAGCGAGCTGGTGACGGGCTGGCCGGCGATGATCGTCTGGTAGGTGACCGTCGGAGTCTGACCGCCGATCCTGATCGTGACGGTGTTCGACGGCTTGCCTCCGGCGCTCAGCCGCACCTTCACGCTGCCCGCCCCGGCCAGTTGCGGCGGTATCACCACGTTGATCTGATCGAGCCCGCTGAAGCCCGGCGCCGCGCCGGCGTAGGTGACGGTGGCCGGGATGCCTTGAATCGTCGCGGTGACTGCCTCGGCGACGCCGTTCCCGTCGTTCGGATTGAGCGCCGTCGTGCGACGGAAGCCCGTGCCGTAAAGGATCAGGAAGTTCGGCCGCGCCGCGGTCCCCGGGCTGACTTCGCGCTCGGACCCGTCCGGGTTGAAGACTGGCGTGTAAGTTATCCCGTCGAACGTGGTGAGGGCGGCGGCCGTCCCCTGACCATTCCCGCGGGCGGAGAAGAGGCCCGGCGCCGAGCGGGTCACCGGGATGATGCCCGAGCGAGTCACGCCGTTGGCGCTGGTGACCGTGACGACGGCATCACCGTCGGCGAGGCCGGCCGGCAATACGGCGTTGACCTGCGTGTTACTCGCGAAGAGCAGGCTGGCAGGAGTCCCGTTGATCGTCACGGTGATGCCACCCAGCGTCGTCGGCAGCCCGCCGGGACCGGGCACGGCCGGCTGCCCGTTGGTGGTCTGGAAGGTGCCGAAGATCGCGACGATCTCGTCCGGCGCGATCATCTCGCCCGCGAAACTCGCCGCGTTGACGACGGCGATGCTGCCGACCTGTGCCGAAGCCGAAGGCGTGAAGTTCGTGGCAACTGAGATGTCGCGCACCACTTCGCTCACGCCGATGGTGCCGACGAGCGTCGCCGCGCCGCTCAGCAGGTTGACCGTGTAGAACTGCGAAGTGGCCGCGCCCGTCGCCGTCAGTGACGCGTAGCCGGTCCCGCTGGAATCGGAGATGTCGAAGCCGACCTGATCGCCGGTGTTCACGCCGAGCGGGCCGACGGTAAACAACTGGCCGGAATTAGGCGAGGTCGGCGACCCGCCGGCCGAACCCTGTCTGACGAGGATGTCGAGGTTCGAGTCAATCCCGAAGAGCGTCGTCGAAGTCACCCCGGCGACGTTGTTGGTGTAAGCGACGCCGACCACATTCGGATTCGCGGCGGCGTTGGGGTCGCCCGTGGCGTAGGCGAGGTTCGTGTCAGTGCCCGCAACCGTTCCGGTGTCGGGGTTGAGCCGCAGATTCTGATCGGCATCGCTGACGACGCGGATGCGGTCCGGCACCGGGTTGAAATCCACGCCGAAGGCCGTGCCGGTGAGCGCCGGAGTGAAGGCGGGGCCGACCAGCGTGGCCCCGCCGTTGACCGGGTTGATCGTGTAGAGGCGGCTCGCGCTGCTCACCCCGAAGAGCTGCCCCGTGGCCGGGCGGAAATCAATCCCGACGATGTTTTCACCGCCCTGCAATCCGCCGATTGAAACCGTGTTGATGACGGTGCCGGGCGTGAGGCTGTTGAAGCTGATCAGATTGTTGCCGGCCGTGACGCCGTAGACGAGTTCGACGCGCACCTGGATCGCGATGTCGCGGATGATTTCGCTCGCGCCGATGGTGCCGATGAGCGTCGCCGCGCCCGTCGTCAGGTTGACCGTGTAGAGCGACGACTGAGTTGCCCCCTGCGGGGTGAGCGACGCGAACGGTGCGCCCGTCTGCGGGGCGATGTCGAAGCCGACATCAGCAGTCGTGTTGACGCCGAGCGCGCCGACCGTCGTCAGCAGGCCGGTGTTCGGCGAATTGGGCGCGCCGCTGGGCGAGCCCTGGAGGACCACAATGTCCAGATTCGAATCAATGCCGTAGAGCGTCGTCGCCGGCACGCCGGCGGAGTTGGTGTTGTAAGCCGACGCCACCACGTTCGGATTGGCGGCGGCGTTGGGGTCGCCGGTGGCGTAGGCGAGATTCGTGTCAGTGCCCGCGACGGTCCCGTTATTCGGGTTGAGCCGGATGTTCTGGTCGGCGTCGGTCACCAGCCGGATGCGGTCCGGCACCGGGTTGAAATCGAAGCCGATTGCCGTGCCGCTGATCGGCGGACTGAATGTATTGCCGACCAGCGACGTTGCGCCGGTCGTCGTATTGATCGTGTAGAGGCGGCTGGCGTTGCTGACGGCGTAAAGAACTCCCGTGGCGGGGCGGAAATCCAGGCCGATGAGCGATTCGCCCGCGCCGAGTCCGGTGATCGCGACTGAGCTGGCGAGCGTGCCGGGTGTCCCGCTGTTGAAGCTGACGAGCCGGTTGCTCGCCGTCAGCGCGAAGATCGTTTCGACGCGCGGCACGATGGCGATGTCGCGGACCGTTTCGGTCCCGCCGATCGCGCCGACGAGCGTCGCCGCGCCGGTCGCCAGGTTGATCGTGTAGAGCGATGAGGTCGTCGCGCCGCTCGTCGTGAGCGAGGCGAGCGCCGTGTCGCTCGCGAGCGTGGAAATGTCAAAGCCGACCAGGTCGGTCGTGTTCACGCCGAGCGGGCCGATGGTCGTCAGTTGCCCCGTGTTCGGCGATGTGGGTGTGCCCCCCACTGAGCCCTGCCGCACCAGAATGTCCAGATTCGAATCAATGCCGAAGAGGGTGGTTGACGCGGTCCCGGCGAAGTTGTTCGTGTATGCGACGGCGGTGACGTTCGGATTGGCGGCGGCGTTGGGGTCGCCGGTGGCGTAGGCGAGATTCGTGTCAGTGCCCGCGACGGTCCCGTTGTCCGGGTTGAGGCGGATGTTCTGGTCGGCCTCGCTGACGACGCGGATGCGATCCGGCACCGGGTTGAAGTCGAAGCCGAACTCGGTTCCCGAGAGCGCCGGAGTGAATGCCCCCGTGCCGACGAGCGTCGCCGCGCCGGTCGCCAGGTTGATTGTGTAGAGGCGGCTCGTCGAGCCGAGCGCGAAGAGCTGTCCGGTGCGCGGGCGGAAGTCAATGCCAAGGACGTTTTCGCCCGACTGCAACCCGGTGATCGTGACGCTGCTGTTAAGCGCGCCGGGCGTGACGCTGTTGAAGCTGATCAGCTTGTTGCTCGTGGTGACTGCGTAAACCAGCCCTTCGGCGGTGGTCGGGTCAACGAGTGCCTGTGCGCTGGCTGACTGCTGACCGAGTCGCACGCCGAACAGGGAAGTGGTCTGCAATACCGAGTAACTGGACATCAGTACTGCGCAAAGAGTAGTCACAACTGCCGGTCTGAATAATCTTCTGTGCCGCTTCATCGCAGAATTCCTCCTGAGTAGAGAAAGACCCGCCTGCCGGGGCCGCGTCGGGCCTTTCAACCGTCGGACTTGGGATGTCAAGAGATTGGACTCGCGTGAGTGCCAGACAACTGGAGCAGCCGCTTTGCGGGTGAACACACTGATCCCGCCACGGGGATACAACCTGAGTTATCAGGTCGGGGGATATGCTGCCTTTGCAAAAACTGAGGCGGTCAGCCTGCCCCAGGTCGTGCGGATTGTCAACCGCGCCCGTCGGACCCTGCCCGGTCGTCCTGTAGTTTTATTTTGTCAGACGAAATCGCTGAGCTATACGAGCTGATTGATGCCGGCGGATTGCAGGGGGCGAAAAAAACGGACGCCCGTTGTGATCACTCCCGGGGCGCCTGCCGGGTCGGTTGCCAGGATAACCCGAATACGGTAGCATCGCCCCTACCTGAATCAACAAGCACAAATCAAATTTCAGAATCAACCTGACAGGCACCCGAAAGCTTCGCTGGAAAAACTTTCGAACCACAGCAAGTGAGCGGATGATGCGAATCGGCCCTCCGGCCTCACCGGTTTGTTGAAGAATCAATCTGCCCGCGCGCAGGGTCCCGTATCATCTGAGTAAGCAGAGAAAGCAGACAAAAACAAGCAGACAAAATTGATGATCAATTACCAAAGGAGAAGCTTTATGACAAATTACCCTCGCCCTCGTGCTGCCTGGGGTGCGGCGCTCGTGGCCGCCCTGCTGATGTTGTGTGCCGCCACCCCGGTCGCGGCCCAGCAGGCGGCGACCGCCACGATTGAAGGCATCATTACGGATCCGAGTGGCGCGGCCGTGCCGAACGCCAAAGTGACAGCCACGAGTATTGAGACGGGTCTCGTGCGGACCATCCAGACGGACGAAACCGGCCTCTACCGCCTCGCGCTGCTGCCGCCCGGGAGCTACAAACTGACGGCCGGCGCCCAGGGGTTCGCCGAAAATAATTACGGCACCGTCACGCTCACCGTCGGGCAGAAACTGAACCTTGATCTGGCGCTGCGTGTCAACGTCAGCGAAACGATCCAGATCACAGATGTCGCGCCGGTGGTCGAGACCACGCGCACCAACGTGAGCGGCGCGGTGGGCGAGAGGCAGGTGCGCGAGCTGCCCGTTAACGGGCGCAACTTCCTGGACTTCGTCACGCTGACGCCCGGCGTCGTGCGCGACCCGCGCGGCGGCGACCTCTCCTTCGGCGGCCAGAAGGGCACGCTCAACAGCGTCCAGATTGACGGCGTGGATAACAACAACCTCTTTTTCGGCCAGGCGCTCGGCCGCACCGGGTCGGGCCGCGCCCCGTACCAGTTCAGCCAGGACGCCGTGCAGGAGTTTCAGGTCAACACCAACAGCTTCTCGGCCGAATTCGGGCGGGCCGCCGGCGGCGCGATCAACGTCATCACCAAATCCGGCACCAATGACTTTCACGGCGTCGCGTTTGATTTCTACCGCGACCGGTCGCTCAACGCCAACCGGCTGAATTCGTCAGTCTCGGGCGGACGCACCTTTCTGACCCCGGCCCCGGTCAAGCCGCCTTATCACTTCAATCAGTTCGGCGGTAACCTCGGCGGCCCGATCAAACGGGACCGCGCGTTCTTCTTCTTCAACTACGACGGGCAGCGCAACACGCAGCCCAACATCGTCAACACGCTCCCGCCCGCTGACGCCGCCGACCCGGCGTCGGTCGCCGGCCGGAACAAGCTGCTGTCGCTGGCTAACAACTACGTGCGCCAGTTCAATCAGGACGTGTATCTGGGGAAAGTGGACTGGCAGGTTGATTCGGCCAACCGGCTCAACTTCCGCTACAACCGGCAGAACTTCACCGGGACCAATCTTGAGAATGGCGGCGTGACCAATGCCCAGGAACACAGCGGCAACAGCCTCGTCACGACCGACACCTTTTCGGTGACGCTCAACACCGCCTTCTCCCCGCGGCTGCTCAATGAGTTCCGCACGCAGGTGGCGCGCGACCGCGAGCCCGGCACCTCCAACTCGGACGCCCCCGAGGCGATCATCACGCAGGGCGGCCTGACGGCGCTGACGATTGGCCGCAACAACTTCAGCCCCCGCGAGACGACCGAGCGGAAGTATCAGTTCATCGACAACGTCTCCTTCATCGCCGGCAAGCACAGCCTCAAGGGCGGCGTGGATTTCAACATCGAGAAGATCAAAAACTTCTTCCCCGGCTTCTTCGGCGCCGGCTACAGCTATTCGAGTTACGCCAACTTCAACAACAACGTCGTGACCAGCTTCACGCAGGCGTTTGCCGGGCTGGGTACTTCGGGGGCGGAGACGCACCCTGATTTCAACGAGTACGGCTTCTTCTTTCAGGATGACTGGCGGGCGAGAAACAGCCTGACGCTCAACCTGGGCGTGCGCTACGACGTGCAGCATCTGAAACAGCCGCAGACGCGCAACCCGAGCGCGGCGCTCTCCGCGGCCGGGATTGACACCGGCCGTGCCAATAACGATTACAACAACGTCGCGCCGCGCCTTGGGCTCGCCTGGAAGCCGACCAGCAATGACCGTCTGGTCGTCCGCGCCGGCTACGGGTTGTTTTACGGCCGCACGCCGTCAATCGCGCTCGGCACGGCGCATTCCAACAACGGCATCAACGTCCTGACCTTCACACTGACCAACCCGACGGGACTCGTCTACCCGTTCCGTTTCGCCTCGCTTGCCGACATCACGGCCAGAGGCGGGGCCGCGGCGACGCCGAGCCTGTTCGTCTTCGAGCGCAATTATCAGCAGCCCTACACCCATCAGGGCAGCTTCGGCATTGAGTACGGCCTGATGAAGGATCTGGCCGTCAGCCTTTCGTACCTGACCGTCAAGGGCCGCCACCTGCAGCGGACGCGCGACATCAACCTGCTGCCGCCGGTGGCCACGCCGATTGCGGGCGGGGTCGTGTCAACCTTCCTGCGCCACCCCGGCACGACCAGCCCGACGCGGCCGATTGCGGGCTTCGGGCGCATCAGCGAGTTCGAGAGCAACGGCCGGTCGGATTACGAGGCGCTCGTCGTGCAGGTCAACAAGCGGTTCGCGCAGAATTACCAGTTCCTGCTTTCCTACACCTTCTCGAAGGTGATTGATGACGCCCCGGACGCGACCTCGGTCGTCACCGCCAACGCGGGCGACGATGCGAAGCAGGCGCAGCAGAGCTTCCTGCTCCGCGACGAGCGGGGCCTCGGCAACGCCGACACGCCGCACCGGTTCGTGGCGAGCGGCGTGTGGGATCTGGATTACTTCAAGGGCCTGACCGGGCCGGCGCGGGTGATCGTGGGCGGCTGGCAGGTGAGCGGCATCTTCCAGGCATCGAGCAACCTGCCCTTCTCGCCGCGGCTCGGCCGCGTTGACCTCAACAACGACGGCAACCGGGATTCGGACCGCGCGCCCGGCTTCGGACGCAACTCGTTCCGCAAGGGCAATCTGGTCACCTTCGACTTCCGGACCACGAAGACCTTCTACTTCACCGAGAAGTATCGGCTGCAGTTCATCGCGGAATTCTTCAATCTCTTCAACCGGGTGAACTTCTTGAGCTTCGATGACCAGTTGTACACCGTCTCGGGCGTGAACACCCCGGGCGTGAGCCTGACGCAGCGCGCCGGCTTTGGCGACCCACGCAACACCCCTGATTATGGGAACCCGGGTTCGGCCCGCGTCGGACAACTGGCGCTCAAGTTCGTCTTCTGATTTGAGCGACTGAATCGGTACCGCCCGCGGTACCGATTGGCAGGACATGCTGAAGTCGTTACCACCCGGGACGTGATGCTTTACTTCCAATGCACTTGCATTGAAAATGAGGCGGCGCTTTCTGGTAGTAACGACTTCAGTTTTTTGTACGGCAGTCAGCCCCGCTCAACCGTCAACTGATCTGGCAAGAGATCAACCGGGAGGAGAAAATGAGCATTATTCAGTACCGCACGATTTCACGTTTCACCGCCGCAGCTCTGGCTGTGACTATGACCCTGCTTGTCCCCGTACAGTTTTCAGCCCAGACGAAAATCACCCCGCCGAAAAACAAGTACAAGCCCGCCGATGATCTTGAGGTCGGGCGCAAGGGCGCTCAGGAGGTCAGGCAGCAGCTGCCCATCTTCCCGCAGGGGGACGAGGCCGACAGGTACGTCGAGAGTGTGGGCCGGAGGCTCGTCGAGGCCATCCCGCAGGAATTTTATTACCGCGAATTCGAATACTCATTCGACGTCGTCAACGCCCAGGACATCAATGCCTTCGCGCTGCCGGGCGGGCCGATGTTCGTCAACCGCGGGATGATCGAGGCCGCCCGCAACGAGGGCGAGATGGCCGGCGTGATGGCGCACGAGATCAGCCACGTCGTACTCCGCCACGGGACAGCGCAGGCGACCAAGGCCAGCAGCCCGGGCGTGCTGGCCGGAGTCCTCGGCGGCGCGATTGCCGGCGCGGTCATCGGCGGCGGGCTCGGGCAGGTCATTGCCCAGGGGACGCAGATCGGCGCCGGCGCGTACATCCTCAAATACAGCCGCGAGTATGAATCGCAGGCCGACATCCTTGGCGCGCAGATTATGGCCCGCGCCGGCTACGACCCGCGCGACCTCGCCAACATGTTCAAGACCATCGAGGCGCAGAGCGGCGGCCGCGCCCAGGGGCCGGAATGGCTGAGCAGTCACCCGAATCCCGGGAATCGTTACGAGCGCATCAATCAGGAGGCCGCACTGCTGCGGGTCAACAGCGCCAGCTCGCGCCAGAATGTGGCCGAATTCAATCGGATCAAATCGAGGTTGCAGGGGATGCCACAGGCCGGGACGATGGCCGACATCGAGCGGCAGAGAGGCGGCGGGCAGACGGGCGGTGGCCAGGCCGGTGGCGGGCAGACTCAGAACACCGGGCGCATCGAACGCAGCGTCGAAGCGCCGTCGTCACGCTACCGCAATTTTTCGGGCGGCAACCTCTTCCGCGTCCAGGTCCCCGACAACTGGCGCAATTACGCCGAACAGAATGTCATCACCTTCGCACCGCAGGGCGCCTACGGGAATGTGCAGGGCAGCAACGTCTTCACGCACGGCTCGCAGATCGGCGTCGCGCAGGCGGAGGGCCGCGACCTGCGCGATTCGACCGACCGGTTCATCAACGCGCTGCTCCAGGGGAATCCCTACCTGCAGTCACAATCAACTTACCGGCGGGTGACGATTGACGGCCGGGGCGCGCTCGGCAGGGCTCTGGGCGGACGGTCTCCGGTCACGGGGCGGAGCGAGAGCGTGACGATTTACACCACGCTGCTGCGCAACGGCACGCTGTTTTACATCATCAACGTGGCCCCTGATGACCAGTATCGCTATTACCAGGGGGCCTTCGATAACATCCTGCGCTCCGTCTCGATCAGCCAGTAAAGTGTCAGTAGCCCGACCGTCAGGGAGGGCTTGATTATGATAACAAGCCCTCCCTGACGGTCGGGCTACTGACACATCTGCTAACCAACCGCCCCGAAGCATTCCTCACGAGGTGCGCATGGGAACCCGCGATCAGCAGCCTGAAAAAACGCACGAGCATCAGATTCAGCCCACGGTGACAGACCCTCTGACCCCGTCGAAGGAGGCCGGGCTGCCCGGCTCGCTGCTCAGCAACCGTTACCTGATTCAGAAGAGCCTCGGTCGCGGCGGCATCGGCATCGTGTACCTGGCGCATGATCAGCAGCTGCTCTCGCGCCCGGTCGTGATCAAAGTGCTGCTCGATGAGGTTGATGAATCCGACAACCACGCCTGGTTCAAAAAGAAATTCCGGCAGGAGATCGAGGCGCTCGCCCGCATTGATCACCCCGGCGTAGTGGGCGTACTCGACGCCGGAGAACTGCCGGACGGCAAGGCATATCTCGTCATGCAGTATGTGGACGGCGTCACGCTGCGCTCGGTGATGGATGACCGGGGGATGCCGCTTGAGCGCGCCGCGAACATCCTGCGTCAGGTCGGGCAGGCGCTGACCGCCGCGCACGAGAAGGGCGTCTATCACCGCGACGTCAAACCCGAGAACATCATGCTCCAGCCGATGAGCGACGGCGAAGAGCAGGTGCGGCTGATTGATTTCGGCATCGCGACGGTCAGGGATTCGCAGATCGCGGCGGAAAAGAACGTCACCAAGGCCGCCGGGACGCTGCCCTATATGTCGCCCGAGCAGCTGCGAGGCAAACCCGCTGTTTCGAGCGACGTGTATTCGATGGGCGTCGTCGCTTATGAAATGATTACGGGGCAGCACCCCTTTCAAATTGAAACCGGGTACGAACTGCTTGAGCATCAGAAGGCCGGCGTCAGCACACTGCCCCGCAATTTACGCCCGGAGCTGACTGAAGAAGCGCAGGCCGCGATTCTGAAAGCGCTCTCCTACGACCCTGAACAGCGTTACCAGCGGGCCAGGGATTTCGGCAATGAGCTGTCACGCCTGCTCGCCGGGATGAGCGTCACAGGGGCGACGGAGCCTTCACGGCCTCCAGCCAGTCAAACCCCAACCGGCAGGTCTTCGACTAATCCCCCGACTGTCGTCCGCGAAACTCCGGTCGCGGCAAAGGTCACTAACGAAGCCCCGGTCTCACCGACTGTGCGGAGTGATCAGCCGCGTAAAAACTGGCTGCCGGTTGCGGCGCTCGCGGTGATTGCCCTGGCCGCTTTGATTACGCTCGGCATTTTCCTCACCCGATCAAACACCAGTGGGCAGACATCAGGCTCGAATCAGCCCGTCAGTAACCAGCCTGCTCCGGCAGCAGAACGCTCGCTCAATTACTGGGTGACGTTGTTCAGAAACCGCAACGGCAGATTGCAGGAACTGGCGCGGCTGCACGGCGAGACGGTAGCCTTTGAAGTGGGAGACCGGATTCAATTCACGCTCAGCAGCCCGCAATCCGGCTCGCTTTACATCGTCAACGAGATGCCGCAGACCGCCGCGGGCGTGACCCGTTACATCGCGCTATTCCCGCTGCCGATGGTCAACAGCGGCTCCTCGCGAGTGGAGGCGAACCAGCAGCTCGAACTGCCCCGCTTCAAATTCGACAGCGAGAAGGGGACTGAGACTCTCTGGCTCGTCTGGTCGGAGCAGAGCATCCCCGCGCTCGAAGCCCTGAAAAAATGGGTGAATGAAAGGGACCAGGGCGAGATCAAGGATGCCGCCGACCAGACTGCCGTGCGTGATTTCCTGAAGAACAACGTCACCACGAGCCCCGAACTGAAGAATGATGATCAGAAGGAACTGACCACCGTCAAAGGCGGCGGGAATTTGCTGGTCGTCCCGGTGAAGTTCAAACACATCTGATCAACTCTGTGAGGAATATTATGTCGAACCGATCAGGTCTTCGTCGTCGCCTTTGGATTGTCGTGGCAATCGTGCTGGCTCTCGGCTTCGGAACGCTGCTCGCGTTCGGTTTGCCCGGGCAGGATGAAGACAATTCGCGCGGCATCTGGCCGGAAGTCTTCGCCCAGAAGCGACCGCCGGCGGCAGGGAAGAACACTGCGACGCGCGCGCCCGTCGGAAAAATCAAACCGGCGGCCGGCTCGAGGCCCGACAGCGATGCGATGGTCGGCGTAACCATCTGGCGTCTGCGCGTCGCCAGAGCCGGCGATGATAAGGAGGCGGTCAGAATCCTGCGCCCACAGAAAGGCAGCACCGAGCCCGTCGAATGGACGCTCGAACGCATCGAGGACGGCAAGCCCATCCCGGCCGGCGAGAACGTGCGGCTGGGAGTCGAAGTGCCGCGCTCGGGTTATCTGTACGTGATTGATCGCGAGGAGTTCGCTGGCAACAAACTGAGCGAGCCTTACCTGATCTTCCCGAACCCGTTCGCCACCGACAACAGAGTGACTGCCGGAAAGCTGATTGAAATTCCGCCTGATCGGGAAGGCTATTTCGCGTCAGACCCGAAGCCGGATCAGGTCAGCGAAGTCCTGACCCTCCTCGTCACACCCACCCCGCTCAGCCTCAAAATCGGCCCCGACCCGATCACGCCGCTCGCGACTGAACAGTTCACCGCCTGGGAGAAGAAATGGGGAGTGCCGAGCGAACGAATCAAGGTTCGTAACGCGCCCGGGCTGCTCTACACCAAAGCTGAAAAGGCCGCGGCCTCTGGCTCGTCCGGATCGCTGACTCCCGACGACCTGCTGCCGCAGACGATCTACAAACTTGCCGCCAAACCCGGCGCCGCGCTGCTGGTGAACGTGCGGTTGCAGTACCGTTGACCCGGCCTCGCCTTATCTTTACTCACCACTGCGCCTGCTGCGGGTGTTACCACTGTTGAGCTGAAGCCGCTCGTGCATGCGGCGCTGCCACTGGCTCTTCGGCAACTCTTCCTCTTCAATCGGGGCCAGCATCTCCCTGAGCGTCTCGCCGCCGGCCTGGCGCGTCTTCAAATAAAGCAATGAGCAGAGGATCGCGCCCAAGGGGAGCGTGAAGATGTTGACCACGTTTCTGATCAGCTCAGAGATCAGGCCGGAAAACTCGTGCATCTTCCCCGAAGTGCCGATTCTGATATTGATGTCGCGCGACGGAACGACCGGCGCATCTCTGAATCCCTCGCCCAGATGCAGCACCAGCGTGGTCAGAATCCCGGCGACCAGTATCGGGATCACGAATTGAATGATGGTGACCAGCGCGGCAGTGCGCTTTGATCGTTTGACCAGCTCCTTCGACCGTCGCAATGCGGCGCGCCCGAACCTGCCTTCCATCATCGCCACTGAAGCATACAGCGAATATGCGATCAGAAGATAAACTCCGGGGAAGAAGCACATAATCGTCCCGACGAAAGTAATCACCGTGACCAGCAGGTTGGTGACCATGAACGGGCGCAGAATTTTTTTGAGCGCGAGGAGCGCGGGCCGAATTCGGACCGGCCTGAGCGGCGCGGCCTGCAACTGCGCGACCAGCCGGGTCGTCGTCGCATAAATGACCGGCCCGGTCACGAGGTTGCCGACGAACAGAATCAGGCCGAAGACGACCTGGGCAATGGTGGTCGCCGCCCTCGGGGCCAGCATGAAGGCCTTCAGCGAGCCGTTGAGCAGCCCGAGCAGGCTGATGACGACCAGCGGCAGGTTGACGAGCAGCGAGAGCCGCAGGAACCGCGGGAAGTGCTGGCTGTAGAGCATGAACGCCCGGCGCAGCAGGTCGCCCGTGCCCTCGGCATTGGCGCTGAGCGCGCTCGCAAAGGCCGCGGCGCTCGTCGGGCGGTCCCCGGGGTTCTTTGCCAGCGCGGCCATAATCACTGCGGCCATTCTTTTCGGAACGTTCCTGCGCCTCTCGCGGAGCGGCGGGGGGGGCGCTTCGATCTGCTGCCTGATCACCGACATGGCATCGCCCGTGAATGGCGTCTGGCCGGCCAGCATCTGGTAAGCGATCACGCCCAGGCTGTAAATGTCAGACCGCTGATCGAGCGGCCGTCCGAGGCATTGTTCCGGCGACATATACGGCGGAGTCCCCATAATCGAGCCGACACGCGTCAGCCCCTCGGGCGGGCCGGTGTGGTTCGTGGGCTGGATCTCTTCCGTCTTCTCCACGGGGAGCATCAGTGTGTGTTCAGCCTCTTCATCCGCCAGCGAAACAGATTTCCCGCGCCCGGGGAGAATCTGAGTATCCGTTTCAGATGGTCCGGCGGGCCGCGCGGGCAGTTGCAGCGTCACGCCGGAAAGAGAAGGGTTTTGTGGCGGGAGTGAGATCGCGGTCGGAGTCCCGGGCGTCTGCCCGGCCTCGCCCGTCGCCGCTGACGATTCGGTTCGGTCGGATAATTTCGCCAGCCCGAAATCCAGCACCTTGACGGTGAACCCGCCGCGGTGATTCGGTTCGAGCCAGATGTTATCGGGCTTCAGGTCGCGGTGAATGATGCCCTGCCGGTGCGCCTCCTCAACCGCCGAGCAGACCTGATCCATAATGTCCACGACCCAGTCATGCGGCAGTTGCAACTCTTCGGCCAGCACCTCGTCGAGCGTGCAGCCGTCCAGGTATTCCATCACCAGATAAGCGATTCGGCCCGATCCCACCTGAGCGAAGCCGAAGTCGGTGACGTTGACGACGTTCGGATGATGCAGCCGCCCGGCGGCTCTGGCTTCGCGGCGGAAGCGGGCGACGAATTCATCATTCATCATAAACTGCGGCGCGATCACCTTGAGCGCGACCGGGCGGTCGGTGCCGATGTGTGTGGCCAGATAGACCGCGCCCATGCCGCCCTTGCCAAGCAACCTTTCAATCCGGTATTTGCCGTCAATCAGTTCGTTGATCAAATGCTCGCTGGTCATCATTCAACCCTGTCGGAAGATTACGTCTGCCCGTATTGAGAGACAATAACTATCACTGATCGGCTTTAACCTGACAAGTGACAGGTCAATTCCGGGACAATGAGCTTCATCACCGCAGGGCGCGAAAGTGTCCTGATTAACCCGGGGCCGCAATATTTTTATAACGATGGTTTATGAGGCGGGCGATGATAATCGTTGACATTGAAATATGCTGCCAATACCATCACAGGCTCTTACGGTGACAACGACATTAACAGGTAAGTGAACATGAGTATTCAGAGAAAGAGAAGAGTTGGCATCCTTGGCGCGACCGGCACGGTCGGGCAAAGACTGATTCACATGCTGCGCGAACACCCTTATTTTGAAGTGACCGCGCTCGCCGCCTCAGACCGTTCGGAAGGCAAACCTTTTGCTGATGTCTGCAACTGGAAACTGCCGTTTGACATGCCTGATGCCGTCAAAAGCATCAAAGTCTATCCGTGCAAACCGCCGCTTGATTGCGATGTCGTGATCGCCAGTCTGCCTTCCGACATTGCGGTTGAAGCCGAAGCCGCATTCGCCGCCGCAGGCTTTCCGGTGATCAGCAATTCATCGGCCTTCCGCATGCACGAAGACGTGCCGCTCATCGTGCCCGAAATCAACCCCGATCACCTCGACCTGATCCCGGCACAGAAGAAAAATCGCGGGTATGATCGCGGCTTCATGATCACGAATCCGAACTGCACGACCATCGGATTGGTGATGGCGCTCGCGCCTTTGCAGCAGCGGTTCGGGCTCGAAGCCGTGATGATGACCTCGATGCAGGCGATTTCGGGCGCGGGCTACCCGGGCGTCGCTTCGATGGACATGATTGACAACGTCATGCCTCACATCGGCGGTGAGGAAGAGAAGGTCGAAGTCGAGCCGCAGAAGATCATGGGCCGCTTCGCCGGCACGAAGATCGAGAGCGCCCCCTTCGCCGTCAGCGCGCAATGCAACCGCGTCAACGTGCAGGACGGCCACCTCGAATCCGTGCGCGTGAAGCTCGGCCGGAAAGCGACAGTTGAAGAGGTCGCCGAAGCCTTCGCCGGCTTTACCGGCCTGCCGCAGGAATTGAAACTGCCGACCGCTCCCGTTCGTCCGGTGATCGTGCGCACTGAGAAGGATCGCCCGCAGCCGCGTCTGGATCGCGACGCCGAAAACGGCATGGCGACGGTCGTCGGGCGGATCGCGAAAGACACGATCTTCGATTTCAAGTTCACGCTGATCAGCCACAACACGATCCGCGGCGCGGCGGGCGCGGCCCTGCTGAACGCCGAACTGCTGGTGGCGAAGAATCTTTTATAGCGGTCAGCCGTCAGCCGTCAGCCTGAAGACTGACTTGCTGAAAGCTGAAAGCTGAAAGCTGATAGTTATGCTTTTGGTGATGAAATTCGGCGGCACTTCGGTCGGGAGTGCCGAACGCATTGCGCAGGCGGCTGAACTGGTTCTGAAGAGTGCCAGGGAAGGCCATCAGGTGGTCGTTGTCACTTCGGCGATGAGCGGGGTGACCAACAAGCTGATCGCCGCCGCGGAGAATGCGGTCAAAGGCCACTGGCACAAGACGGTGGGCGACGAACTGTATGAGCCGCACCGTCAGGCAGTTCACCTGCTGATCGCGGATGACGCGCCGCGACGGCTCTCGACGCTCAACCTGATGATGCAGCGGATGGAGCGGTTCGAGACCCTGTGCAAGGGGCTTTCGATGGTGCGCGAACTGACACCGCGGACGCTCGACGTGATTTCGGGGCTGGGTGAAATGCTCTGCGCGCCGCTGCTCTCGGGCGCGATTGCGGCCCGCGGTCAGGCTTCCACGCCGGTCGAGGCGACGCAACTGATCGTGACCGACGATCAGTTCGGCCACGCCGAGCCGCTGATGGAAGAGACTCGCCAGCAGACCCGCGCCGCGCTGTTACCAATGATCGAGCGGGGCGAGATTCCCGTAGTCACCGGGTTCATCGGCGCGACGAAGGATGGCGTGCAGACGACGCTCGGGCGCGGCGGTTCGGATTACACGGCCTCGATCATCGGCGCGGCGCTCGACGCCGACGAAATATGGATCTGGACCGACGTTGACGGCGTGATGACGGCCAACCCGGCGGAAGTCCCCGAGGCGCGCACGATGCGCGAGATCTCATACAGCGAGGCCAGCGAACTGGCTTATTACGGGGCGAAGGTTCTGCACCACAAGACGATCCTCCCCGCGGTCAGACAGCAGATCCCGATTCACATCCTCAACAGCTTCAACCCCGAGAATTCCGGCACGCGCATTACGGCGACGGGTCACCCGTCGGCGCGGGGCGTCAAGGCCGTCACCTCGATCCGCAACGTCAGCCTGATCGCGATCAGTGGCAAGGGCATGCAGGGCATCCCCGGCATCGCCGCCAAGACCTTTGACACGGTGGCCGCCGGGCGCGCGAGCATCCTGATGATTTCCCAGGCGTCATCCGAAAACAACATCTGCTTCGTCGTCAATTCATCTGAAGCCGAGAGAGTGGCGAAGGCGCTGCGTTCGTCGCTCGAACTCGAAATCCTGCAGCAACACGTCGAGGACATTACGGTCGACGACTCAATTGCGGTTGTGGCCGTGGTGGGCGACCGGATGAAAGGCACGCCGGGGATTTCGGGCCGGGTGTTCGGCGCGCTCGGGCAGGCCGGCGTCAACGTGATTGCGATCTCGCAGGGGTCATCGGAACTGAACATCTCGCTGATCGTCACGGCAAAAGAAGCCGCCGAAACTGTGCGCGCCATTCATCGCGCCTTTGAACTCGACCAGCCCTCGCGATCCTGAACCTGGTGCAAAACCGAAGGACGTATTGTGAAAACTTCGTTCACCGCTGAGACGCAGAGTCCGCTGAGGAAACGCAGAGAGAGACAGCAACCTCTGCGCTGTCTCTGCTCTCTCTGCGCCTCTGCGGTGAACTCTCTTCTCACAACAGGTCCCCTGACTTTGCGCTAAGAGACAGCCTCTCTCGTCATGCCTTTACTACAGTGCATCCAGCCGGAATGCCGCGCGCGGTTTGAATCATCCGCGCGCCTCTACACCTGCGGGCATTGCGGCGGCCTGCTCGATGTCATTTACGAACTGAGTGCATTCAAAGCCGATGAATTGAAAAAGCTGTGGGATGGCCGGCTGGCTTCAAAGGGTCAGATTGACCGGAGCGGCGTGTGGCGATTTCGCGAGCTGATGCCGGAAGCGGATGGGGCGCAGATCGTGACAATGCTCGAAGGCAACACGCAGCTCTTCGACGCGCCGCGCTGCGCCGATTACGCCGGCCTTGATCGGCTGGCGTTCAAGCATCTGGGCATGAATCCGACCGGGTCATTCAAGGATCTGGGGATGACGACCGGTGTGACGCAGGCGCGACGGCTGGGGGCGAAAAGCGTGGCGTGCGCCAGCACGGGCAACACTTCGGCTTCGATGGCCGCTTACGCCGCGCGCGCCGGGATGAAAGCCTTCGTCTTTATTCCGTCGGGCCAGGTCGCGCTCGGCAAGCTGTCACAGTCACTCGATTACGGCGCGGTCGTCGTCCAGCTCGACGGCGATTTCGACGACGCCATGCGCGTCGTGCGCGAAGTGACGAAAGAAACCGACCTGTACCTGCTCAACTCGGTCAACGCGTTTCGCCTCGAAGGGCAGAAGGCGACGGCTTTCGAGCTGCTGCAACAGCGCGGCTGGCGCGTACCCGCACGCGTTGTCGTGCCCGGCGGCAACCTCGGCAACTCATCGGCGATTGGCAAAGGCTTCCAGGAACTGTTCGACCTCGGCCTGATTGATCGCCTGCCGAAAATTACGGTCATTCAGGCCGCCGGCGCGAACCCGCTCTATCAGATGTGGAAGGCCGAAGCCTCGACGCTCGAACCGGTGAAGGGGGCGACCACACTGGCCACCGCCATCAAGATCGGCGCGCCGGTCTCGTGGCCGAAGGCCGTGCGCGCCCTGCGTGCGAGCGGCGGCGAAGTCGAGCAGGTCAGCGAACAGGAGATCGCCGACGCCAAGGCGATGATCGGTCGCGAGGGGATCGGCTGCGAACCCGCTTCAGCCGTGACTCTGGCCGGCGTCAGAAAGATGGCGGTCGACGGGCGCATCAGACGTGACGAAGACGTGGTCGCGATCCTCACCGGTCACGTTTTGAAAGACCCCGATTACACGGTCAGTTATCACCGCGGCGAACTCGGCTTCACCGACCCCCGGGGAAACAAGGTTCCACTCAAATCAAACTACGCCAGCCAGTGGCTGCAGGTCGCGGCTGAACGCCGGGCCATCATCTCCGCGCTCGGACTTTGAGAAGCACCTCTTTCAGCCCTGACAAGGGTCGCATTGGTGGCGCGAATACAACCCCTTCAGGGGTGGCCGATGTGTCCGCGTACCCCGTGGGTTCCACTATTGAATCTGTTCCCTCCGGGGACATAAGCGGACTTCCCGACAACGCTCTCAGAAAAGATTCGACGTTCAGTTCTTCAGACTGCTGTCGCAAATCGCCACGCCGCTAGCCCGACCCGAGTCACCGATCAGATCGAAACCTGCGCCGGAAGGGCCCCGATTCACTGGAATCGCCTGAGGCACACCTGTTGCAGCCGCAAAAATATTCCTGAAGGGAAAGCCCGGGGAAATTCCTGCGGAGAAAAATCAGGGTACTCAGGACTTCGGATCGCACCCCATTACCGGTGGAAGAACAACGCCACAATGAGGCCGTGGATTGAACACCTGCGCCGGCAGCGCCGGGCGAACGCAGTGCTGTCTGAGTTACTCGTGAAGTTGTGGAAGACTTTTCTCTCTGCGAGAGGGCGTGCGCTGCGGTGATGCAACTCGACAGCGCCTGAAGATGTCTCCGACGACAAAGCCATGCCTCCATCTTATCCACCCCGCCAAACCGCTTGGGCCGGGCGAATCGGTCATAACCATCGTGAGTCTGCCGGACAGATTCGCGTGGTAACTGACCTCAGTTGACAGGACGCGGCGGTCAAAAACGGTCACGGGTTCTGGATTCCGGATCGGAAGAGAGTATAAAATGCGCGTGTCGGTCCGCAGGTCTGAATGCGACACATGGCTGGTCCGGGACGGCTGCGCGCCAGTAACCCGGACGAATCTGAAAGGGCCCATCTCCCCGGCCCCGGTCTCCCCCAGTAAACAATATGCCTGCCGCAACCGGTCAATAACTGCGCCGCGCCGTGTCAGGGTGTGAAATATAACTCTGACACCTGACGACTGGCGATGAAGGCTCCTATGGTCAAAGCAATAAATGATGGCAATTCTGTTTATGAGGTGGTGCAACACCCCAACCGTGGCCCCGCCGTGCGGGAACTCGCGCCGCGCTCGGACTGGAGCGAAATGGGTGAGTCTGAACACTTCGTCCAGTTTTACGAGTCGGACGTGTTCCTCCTGAATTCGCTCAGCGGCTACATCGGCACCGGCCTGGGCGCGGGTGATGGCTGCATCGTTGTGGCGACGCCGGCGCACCGCGAGGGGCTTGAGAAACGATTGTACGCATCCGGCCTTGACGTGGCCGCCGCCGGCGCCCGCGGCCAGTATGTTTCGCTGGATGCCGCCGGGACTCTGGAGCAGTTCATGGCCGACGGCGTGCCCGCGCCTGACCGCTTCGCCGAGGTCATTGGGGGCGTCATTGCGAGAGCGGCGGAAGGGCGGCGGCACGTGAGAATTTTCGGGGAGATGGTCGAGCTGCTGCGGGCGGGTGGGAACCACGCCGCCGCGATCAGCCTCGAAAAGCTCTGGAACGACCTTGGCAAAACTCACTCCTTCTCGCTCTTCTGCGCCTACCCGATCAATGGCTTTGGCGGCGAGGCGCTCGCCGGGCCGCTCAGCGACGTTTGCGCGAGCCACTCCCGCGTCATCCCCGCCGAGAGTTACGCCGCGCTGGCCGACACGGAAGACCGGCTCCGCGCCGTGGCCCTGTTGCAGCAGAGGGCGGAATCGCTTGAGGCCGAGGTCGCGGAACGGAGGGAGGTGGAGCAGCAACTCCGACTTTCCGAAATTCGCTACCGCCGCCTCTTTGAAGCGGCCAGTGACGGGATCCTGATGGTGGACCCCGAGACGCACAAAATCACCGACGCCAATCCGTCAATGACCACGCTGCTCGGGGCCGCGCGCGAGGAATTAACGGGCAAGGAACTGTGGGAAGTCGGCCTGCTTAAAAGCAGGGAAGCCAGTGCCGAGGCCTTCATTCAGTTGCGCGAGAAGGGGGCGATCTGTTTCGATCATCTGCCGCTCCGGACCGGAGACGGGCAGCACCGGGACGTGGAGCTGGTGACCAGCATTTACCGCACGAATGGCCATCAGGTCATTCAATGTAACGTGCGGGATGTGACGATGAGAAAGCAGGCCGAGGCGGTCACGGCGCACCTCGCGGCCATCGTGGAATCCTCCGACGACGCGATCATCAGCAAGTCACTGGAAGGTATTATTCTGAGCTGGAACAAAGGGGCCGAGCGGATCTTCGGCTACCGGGCCGAAGAGGTCGTCGGCCGGCCGATCACTATTCTATTCCCGCCCGACAGGGCGGATGAGGAGCCGGGCATTCTTGAGAGGCTCAGGCGCGGCGAGCGGATAGACCATTACGAGACGGTCCGGGTGACAAAGGACGGGCGGACGGTTGATATTTCTCTGACCATCTCTCCGATCAGGGACAGGGGCGGCAGGATCATCGCGGCCTCGAAAATCGCCCGCGATATTACCGAGCGCAGGCAGGCTGAGGCCGCACTCCGCGCGGTGAAAAACGAGCTGGAGGCCCAGCTGGAAGAGCGCAAACAGCTGCTCGCCCGCGAGCAGGCGGCCCGGGCCGAAGCCGAGCGCGCGAACCGGATGAAGGACGAGTTCCTGGCGACGGTCTCACATGAACTCCGCACGCCGCTCAACGCGATCCTGGGGTGGTGTCATATGCTCCACAAGGGGGATCCGGACGAGGCGACCGTGGCGCGCGCCCTGAAGACCATCGAACACAGCGCCAGGTCGCAGGCCCGGCTGGTCGAGGACATCCTCGACGTGTCGCGGGTGATTACGGGCAAACTCCGGCTCAACGTCGGGCCGGTTGACGTGGCCACGGTCATCAACGCGGCCGTTGATTCCGTGCAGCTCGCGGCCGATTCAAAGGGCGTCCATCTGGAGGTGACTCTCGACCCGGCGGCCCGCCACGTCATGGGCGACCCCAGCCGCCTGCAGCAGGTCGTCTGGAATCTGCTCTCGAACGCCATCAAGTTCACCCCCCGGGGCGGGCGCGTCGCGGTGCGACTGGAGCGCGCAGGCTCCGACCTGCAAATCAGCGTGAGCGACACGGGCAGTGGGATCAGCCAGGATTTTCTCCCCTTCATCTTTGACCGCTTCCGTCAGGCCGACGGCACCAGCACCCGCAGGCACGGGGGCCTCGGCCTGGGCCTCGCGATTGTGCGGCATCTGGTCGAACTTCACGGCGGCACCGTCCGCGCCGACAGCCCCGGGAAGGGGGGCGGCGCAACGTTCACCATCAGGCTCCCTCTCGCCGCTGCCCCCGGACAGGCGGAAAGCCAGAGAAAGGACGCTGAGAGCCAGTTGCCGGATGAAGACTCCGGCACACCCGCCAGTCCGCTCCCTTCGCTTGAAGGTGTGAGGGTGCTGGTGGTTGACGACGACCAGGATACGCTTCAGATGCTCACTGCCATGCTGACGGAGTATGGGGCCGTGGTGGAAGTGGCCGCCTCCGCCGCCGAGGCGCTCGAAATCCTGCAATGGTACAGGCCCGACGTGCTGGTCTCTGATCTGGCCATGCCGGATGAAGACGGTTACTCGCTCATCGGCAAGGTCAGGGCGCGCGAAGCGGAAAGCAGCAGGCAGACTCCGGCTCTGGTCCTGACCGCGTACGTCAGGGTCGAGGATCGCGCGCAGGCATTGTCGGCGGGGTTCGATCTCTTTGTGCCGAAGCCGGTCGAGGCGGGCGAATTGATCACGGCCATCGCGAACCTTGTCGAATCCGGGGCGGTCAGCCGGGAGTAAGCACAGGCGGTCGGAGGCGGCCCTTATCCGTCTGTCTGCCAGTCCTCATTACAGACTGCTGGCAGCCACACGCGCCGCGCCGAGCAGGGCGGTCTTGTCATTCATAATCACCCTGACCGGGATGCCGGCCAGCAGGGAAGTGAAGCGGCCTTTGGCCAGGAAGGCCCCCATAAAGGTCCCGTCCTTCATCTTGTTGATGATCTTCGGCGCGATGCCGCCGCCGATGTAAATCCCGCCCTGCGCTTTCAGCGTCAGCGCCAGATTGCCCGCGGTCGCGCCATAAATCGCCGTGAACAGATCGAGTGTTCTGACGCAGAGCGCGCAATCGCCGGCCAGCGCCGCCTGCGAAATCACGCTGCTCGGATCCTGCTCGGCCATCCGCGCGGCGACGGCCGGCGACTCTTCGGCGTAGCCGATGGATTTCAGGAACGCGTAGATGACCGGGATGCCCATCCCCGAGACGATCCGCTCGACACTGACGTGGTCGTACTGGTTCATCAGATATTTGAGCAGTTCGATTTCAAGCTGATTCTGCGGGCCGAAATCAATGTGACCGCCTTCCGACGCCGAAGGAATCATCTTCGTGCCGTCCCAGAACAGGCAGGCGATGCCGAGGCCCGTGCCGGCGGCGATCAGACCGGCGTTGGCTTTGACCCGGACGCCTTCATTGAGCGTGACCATCTCTGTCGGTTTGAGTTCGCCGATGCCGTGCGCCGTGATCTCCAGGTCGTTGAGCAGTTCGACCGATTTCAGACCGAGTACCCGCGCCAGGTTCCTCGAACTGACCACCCAGGGAAGGTTGGTCGCCACGCATTCGCCGTTCGTGACCGGCCCGGCGACGCCGAAGCAGGCCGTCGCCATCGGCCCGGCGAATCCCTGTTCCCTTACCTGATTCAGAAAATCGGTGACGATGGCTTCGAGACCGGGGTAATCGCGGCTCGGGAAGCTGGCCTGCTGTAACGAGGCCAGCGCGCCGTCTCTGACTTCAAATAATCCAAGGTTGGTTTTGGTCCCGCCGATGTCTCCTGCCAGTAACAATCCGGTGCCCTCCTTCTACGCCTGTATGTATGCCATGAGCAGATCGCCCGCGGCCAGCACGGCCTGCTCGTAGACGCGGTCGCGCGTGAGGATCTCCAGTTCGCGCCCGATCAATTCGGCCTCGCCCATCCGCTTGTAGCTCAGCACGCGACCGGGGCGCGATTCGTGACCGATGAAGATTGTGGTCTCGAGCCGAGTGCCCTCGCTGCTTTTGGTCACTGTGAATTCGGCGTCCGAAGATTCCTCGGCGAATGAATCGGCCTTCAGCGTGACTTTGGCGATGTGGCCGGGTTCGGTTTCCGTGCGCGTGGTGGGTTTGAATTCGATGAAGATCTTCTGCGTTTTCGACATCAGTTCAAACGTCGCACTCTGGCCGCTCTTTTTCGTCTTCGAGTGATTGAGCGTCCAGCCCAGCCGCGCCGCGATCCACCCGGCCACGAGCGCCGCGCGCGGGGAAATCGCGTTCGGCTGACCAGCCGGCGAAGCATATTCAATCTCCAGGCGATTCGCCGCACCGAGCGCCGGGCGGTATTCGGGGACGTCATAAAACCCGGCAATCAGCTGGCGCCACGCCGTCAGCCGCGACCAGTTCAGATCGCTGATCGCCGTCCACTTCGGGCGGTCGCGCAGCAGCACGGCCAGGCTGACCAGATCGCCGTGCGGGTCGGCGAAGATTGACGAATCAATGATCACGCGGTTCGACATCTCCGCCAGCCGCGTGAAAACCCTGTCAGCGAGCAGCGGCTCGGCGCGCCACCACAGATAGACGGGCAGGTCAGACACGAGCAGCGGCAGGACAGCGCTGTGGACTTCGTTGACCGACTTGCCTTTCGTGTTGATCGTTACCTGCTCGCAGCAGACCTGTTTAGTCGTCGCCGTCGGCAGCGTGCAGCGCGAGATGACCTGCGCGTTCACCCCGGCTTCAGTCGCCTTGCGGTCAGCCGCAATGAGGATCGCGCGGCTCGGGTGCGCGGCGGTCACTTCGGTCAGCAACTCGTCAAGCTCACTCGTCGCATGCTCGCTGTCCGTGTAGACGAGCAGGTTCAGTACCGACGTGCGAGTCACGCCGCCGTGTTCATCTTCCTTGCCGGCGTCTTTCCAGAGCGAGTTGAGTTCGCGTTCGATGGCGGCAACATCTATGAACTGGGGAGCAGATGGGGAACCAGTCTCTGTATTCATAACAACCCCTTTGTTGTTGTCTCGTCCGATTTGCACTGTGCTGAAAGCCCTGTCAGTCGCACACCGGCCTGAGCCTTATTGCTGACCCGCCAGGGCTTTTACAAACAGGGCTGAATCATATTCCGGCACACAAATCTCAACGAGAAGCCCTTTCTCTCAGGAATCTGATCGGTCAGAAATCAATCTTGTCCCGGATCATTACGGTCTCCGCCACCTTCTCCCATCCCTCTCGATGAAATCGTCCGCCTCCTTCGGCCCCCACGAGCCGGCCTCGTAATTCGGGAAATTCGGTCTGGTCTTCTGCCAGTGTTCCAGAATCGGCATGACGATTTCCCAGCCGCGTTCGGTCATGTCGCGGCGGGCGTAGAGCGTCGAATCGCCAAGGATGCAGTCGAGCAGCAGGCGTTCATACGCCTCGGGCGATGCGACGCCGAACGACGCGCCGTACCTGAAGTCCATGTTGACCCAGCGGATGCGCGTGACCTGGCCGGGGATCTTCGCGCCGACGCGCATCGTGATGCCTTCGTCGGGCTGGATGCGGCAGACGAGGACGTTCGGTTCGAGCTGCTGCTGCGAGAGGCTGCCGAAGAGCAGGTGCGGCGCCTCCTTGAACTGAATCGCGATTTCAGTCAGCCGCTTCGGCATGCGCTTGGCGGAGCGGATGTAGAAGGGGACCCCGGCCCAGCGCCAGTTGTCGAAATGGAGCTTGAGCATCGCGTATGTCTCAGTGCGCGATTCGGGATTGACGCCCGGTTCTTCGCGATAACCCGGCACGGGCTTGCCGTTGACCGAGCCGGGGCCGTACTGCCCGCGCACTGTCATCTCGTCAATTTTATCGGGCGTGAACGCGCGGACGGACTGCATCACCTTGATCTTCTCATCGCGGATCGCGTTGGCAGTGAGGCTCGCCGGGGGTTCCATCACGACGTGCGAGAGTACCTGAAAGACATGGTTCTGAATCATGTCGCGCAGCACGCCGGCGCCTTCATAGTATCCGCCTCGCCCCTCGACGCCGACTGCTTCGGCGTTGGTGATCTGGACGTGGTCAATATACTGACGGTTCCAGATCGGCTCGAAGATGCCGTTGGCGAACCGGAAGACCATCAGGTTCTGGACGGTCTCCTTGCCGAGGTAATGGTCAATGCGGTAGACCTGATCCTCGTCAAAGACCGCGGCGACGTCCTGATTGAGCTTCTTCGCGCTGGCGAGGTCATAGCCGAACGGCTTCTCGATGATGATGCGCACCCAGCTTCCTTCTTTAGCGTCAGCCAGCCCGGCGTCGCCGAGCTGTTTGATCGCCATGCTGTAATGCTCGGGCGCAGTCGAAAGATAGAAGACGCGATTGCCCGACGTGCCGCGCTCCTTGTCAATCTGGTCGAGCAGGTTGCTGAGCTGCTGATAAGACTCGGCGTTGCCGATGTCGCCGGCCACGTAATAGATGCCTTTGGCGAAGCTCTCCCAGATGGCCTCATCCACGCGCTTCGCCTCGGAGAATGTCGCGACGGCGTCCTTCATCTTCGCGCGGAAATCGTCGTGCGACATCGGCGAGCGCGAGACGCCGACGACGGCGAATTCGCCGGGCAGCAGTCGTTCCTGCGAAAGTCGGTACAGTGCGGGAACGAGTTTGCGTTTGGTCAGATCGCCGGAAGCGCCGTAGATGATCACGGTGCAGGGGTCGGCGGTACGTTCAAGTCTCAATCCCTCACGCAGGGGGTTGTCGTTTGCGTTCGAGTCCATATTGATCCTCTCGTAGTGAAAGCCGGACGGCGAAATGATGATGCTCGTGGCTGATGACGCCTGACTTCAGCCGGGTTTTACGTTTCGCAAAAACTAAAACCCGGCTGAAGTCGGTACTCCGCAACACCGTTACACGGAAACGCTATTTCTTGATCAGGTCCTCCCACTCCGTATGAATGAACCCAAGCTGGGGCTTGTCAACCCGTTCATACGTGTGCGAGCCGAAGAAGTCGCGCTGCGCCTGCGTCAGGTTGAGCGGCAGGTTCGCGGTGCGGTAGGTGTCGAAGTAAGCGAGGCTCGCCGACATCGCCTGCACCGGGATGCCCGCCGACTGCGCGGTCGTGACGGCCTGCCGCCAGCGCGGCTGGGCTTCGAGGACCCACGCCTTGAAGTCGGGGTCGAGCAGCAGATTGGGCAGGTCGGCGCGGCGCTGGTACGCCTGCTTGATCTTGTCCAGGAACTGCGCGCGGATGATGCAGCCGCCCTTCCAGATGCGGCTCAACTCGCCGAGGTTGATGTTCCAGTTCCACTTGTCCGACCCGGCGCGGATCAGGTTCATGCCCTGGGCGTAGGAGCAGATCTTGCTCGCGTAGAGGGCGTCGTGGACGGCGTCAATCAGCTCCTGCTTGTTGCCGGTGTATTTGAAACCCGACGGGCCGGGCAGCTGTTTGCTGGCTTCGACGCGTTCGCTCTTGAGGGCAGACATCGTGCGCCCGTCAATCGAGGCCTGGATCGTCGGGATCGCAATGCCGAGGTCGAGCGAAACCTGTGAAGTCCATTTGCCTGTACCTTTCTGGCCGGCCTTGTCGAGTACCAGGTCAACCAGCGGTTTCTTCGTCTCCGGGTCAACCGCCTTGAAGATCTTCGCGGTGATTTCGATCAGGAACGATTGCAGCGTGCCCTCGTTCCATTTGGCGAAAACGTCGCTCAGTTCGTCGGCGCTGAGGTTGAGGACACTGCGCAGGATGTCGTAGGCCTCGGCGATCAGCTGCATGTCGCCGTACTCAATGCCGTTGTGGACCATCTTGACGAAATGGCCCGCGCCGTCCGGGCCGACGTAGGTCACGCAATTGCCGTCGCCGACTTTCGCGGAGATCGCCTCCCAGATCGGTTTGAGGTGTTCGTAGGCCGCCGGGTCGCCGCCGGGCATCAGTGACGGCCCCCAGAGCGCGCCGGTTTCGCCGCCGGAGACGCCCGAGCCGATGAAGTTGATGCCTTCGGCCTTGAGCGCCTTCTCGCGGCGCTGCGTGTCGGGGAAGTACGAGTTGCCGCCGTCAATGATGATGTCGCCCTTGTCGAGCAGCGGCTTGATCTGGTTGACCACGGCGTCAACGGCCTCGCCCGCCTTGACGAGCAGCACGATCTTGCGCGGCCGTTCGAGTGACTTGACGAAATCCTCAATCGAATAAGTGCCGATCACTTCCTTGCCCTCGGCATGCTCTTTGGCGCGGCTGAGGAACTTGTCCACCTTGGTGGTGTCGCGGTTGTAGACGGCAATCGGGAAGCCGTTGCGCGCGATGTTGAGCGCGAGGTTTTCACCCATCACTGCCAGCCCGATCATTCCGATCTGAGCCTGTCTTGCTCCTGGTTGCGGTTGCATGGAATCTCTCCTTTCAACGTTAGGGGGTGGCGATTACAGCGAACGCCTGGTTTGCTGCGCTGATACCATCAGTGCGGGGGCGGAAGTAAAAAGTAAAAAGGCAAAAGGAAAAAGTTAGGGCCCCCCGGCGGCTCTCAGGGATTGATCAGGTCAGCTGCGGCTTCCCGGCTTTTTCATTTTGCCTTTTTACTTTTGCCTTCCTCCCTCTGGTGTTCTTACCGGCTCAGTTTCACATTGCGGACCGCGCCCCAGTCTCCCGACGGATCGAGGCTGAGACCGGTCACGCGGTCGCGGGCGACGATGACCGTTGAGGGATACCACAGGTAAATCTGCGGCAGTTCGTCGGCCAGCATCTTCTGCACTTCGGAAAAAATCTGTTTCTGGCGCTCCCGCGGGGCGGCGAGCGATTCGTCGAGCAGCTTGTCAATTTTCGGATTGGTGTACCGCATCCGGTTCTGGCCGTTCGGCGGGATCGAAGTCGAATGGTACATGAACCGGAAAATGTCGGTACTCTGATTGCCGCCGAGTACGATGCGCAGGTACAGCTGGAAATTCCCTGAGACGATGTCCTGCGTCATCTTGTTGAATTCCACCGAGTCAATTTTCAGGTCAACGCCGATGGTGCGCAACTGTTCCTGCATAATCTCGGCGGTTTTGCGAAAGACCGATTGAGTGGAAACTTTCAGCGTGACGCTGAAGCGCGGCTGTTCGCCCTGGGCCTTGCGCCCGGCAGCGTCGAGCAGCTGCTTCGCTTTTTCGGGGTTATAACTGTAAGTCGTCACGTCCGGTTCATAAGCCCAGTGTGCCACCGGCAGGATGCTGCCGGCCGGTTTGGCCTGACCGCGCAGCAGGTCGCGGATGATGGCTTCGCGGTCAATGCCGTAAGCGATGGCCTGACGCACGCGAGGATCCTTCAGGATCGGGTCGTTCAGGTTGATGCCGATGTGCGCAACGTTCGACCCGTCCTGCAGCGTGACCTTGAGGCCGGGCGCTTTTTGCAGCCCTTCGACGGTCACCGGGTCGAAGTCAGCATTGATGGCCAGATCAGCCGAACCCTTGCGCAACTCGCTCTCGCGGGTGCTGTTGTCTTCAAAGACCCGGATGCGCAGCAGGTTGATCGAGGGCCTGCCTTCAAAATAATTCTCGTGAGCCGCCAGCACCAGCTCCTGAGCCTCTGTCACGCCCGCGAACTTGAACGGCCCTGTGCCGATCGGGTTCCTTTCCGCCGTCTCGCCTGAGCCTTCGGGGATGATCCCGACCGGCAGGATCATATTGGGCAGCCCCGGCGCGGCCTTTTTGCAGCGAAAAATGACGGTCTGCGGGTCGGGGGCGGCGATGAAATCAATGTTCTGGGCCAGCTCGACCCGCTTCTGCGACTCCTTCATTTGCAGCATCGTGTCAAAGGTGTATTTGACATCGCGCGCGGTCAGCACGCGCCCGTCGTGAAATTTCACCCCGTCGCGCAGCTTGAAAGTGAAGGTCTGGTTATCCGGCGAAGGGTCAATCGCGGACGCCAGATCGGGCACGGCTTCAAACTTCTCGTTCTTGCGCGTCAGGCCATTGAACATGAGCTGCCTGATTCGCTCGTCGGCTGAATCAACGCTGACGCGCGGGTCGAGGTGCGTGAACTTCTTTTCAATGACCATCGTCAGCTCGTCAGGTCTGCCCTGCCGCTGACAGGCGACGCTCAGAATGAACAGCGAAACGATCAGCAATCTGATAACGGCAGTAACAGTAATAGTCGTTCGGTGCATGCCTGTAGTTTTGATGTCGGGGCGATTGATTGGAAATCGCGGGCTGACCTGGTTCAAGTTCATCGGGTGTTTTTGCCATCGCTGATTGATTCCCGCCGAAATATTTACACCGAGCAGTGCAGACCTGCCCTGAATTCGGCAATCTCGTCGCCCAGAGCCTGAAGCTGTGATTCATCAAACCTGACCGGTTCGCTCAGGCGGGATCGCAGTCGCCGGAGCCGGGCATCTGATTCTCCAGGTCGCGCCTGATTGATTTCGCCACGGGCTGTTGCCTGAGCGAGCGCCGTATGGACTTCTTCAATTTTATCGGGGCTGTCGCAGAGTAACAGCAAATCCTGACTGGCATTCACGGCGCGCCGCGCGGCTTCCGGCAGTGATCCGGCGGCTTTGATCGCCGCTCCCATTGTCAGGTCGTCGGTCACAGCCACGCCGTCAAAGTCCATCCCTTCCCGCAACAATCCGCCGACGATTCGCGGCGAGAGGGAAGCGGGCGTGAGTGATGAATTGTCCGCTTCCAGATGCGGATAAGCCGCGTGACCGACCATCACCGCCTGCGCCAGTTTCGACTGTAACATCCCACGAAATGGAAGCAGGTCGTTTGCCGCAATCTCACCGGCGGAAAATCTCACGACGGGGAAATCCTCGTGCGGGTCGAGCAGCGCGCCGCCGAGCCCGGGGAAATGCTTGAGGCAGCCGATGACGCCTCCGTTTTGCAAAGACCTGAGGTAAGCCGACGCGTTTTCCGAAATCTCCGCCGGCGTCGGGCCGAAAGTCCGCGTCTCAAGCCCGTTTCTGACCCCGCGACTGTCCGCCGGGAGGTAATCGAGTACGGGCGCGAAGTTGAAATTGACGCCGAGCAGTCGCAGCGCTCTGGCGGTCAATGACCCGTGCTTTGTCGCAGCCTGTCTGCCGCCAGCGACCACTTCTTCGGCGGCAGGCATGGGCGGTAAGAACGCGCGCAGGCGGTCAACTCTGCCGCCTTCCTGATCAATCGCGATCAGAACATCCTGCCCGAGCAGCCCGCGTAATTCATCCGTCAGCCCCCTGACCTCGGCCGGGTTCTGGCAGTTGCGGGCGAAGAGGATCACACAGCCGGGCCGGACGAGGGTGAGCATCCGGCGTTCTTCAGCCGTCAGGCTGGTACTCGTCAGGCTGACACAGAACATTTGCCCCAGGTGGTTGATCTCGCGGGTTGCAGGGCGATTCATTGACGATGAATTACTCTCTTGATTCGCGGCGATTATGGCGAAACCCGGATGACGAAGCAAGGCGAATCACGGCTCTAATCAGTATTTGCCGAAGACATCCTTCAGAATGTCGGCGGAGTGCTGTCGGGACTCCGTGTCTGCCTGCGGAGGAAGATCAGGGGCGCGGTCATCTTAGGGAGTCCACACCGGCAAGTCAACGCCACCGTGTAATCACCCGTGAAGTCAGGGGGCCGTATTTCACAGACTGCAATTGAGCGGTTATACTGCCCCACGAGTCCGGCATTTGCTGGCAGCCGGACGGCGGCAGTTGTCAACTCACTGATCCGTCTTCAGCAATTACCGGGAGCGCCATGAACAAAACAATTCTCTTCTGTCTGGCCGTCGTTTCACTCGCCGTTTTACGCCATCCGGCCACCGCACAGTCTCCGCACGGGATGACCGAGTCAGGTTACACGCCGCAACGCGTCTTCAACACGGGCGAGAAAAAATTCAGCGACTTTGAGGCGATGCTGGCCGATCTGGCGCGCGCGGACGTCATCTTCGTCGGCGAACAGCACGACGACCCGGCGACGCACAGGCTTGAGCGCGCTATCCTCGAAGGCCTGCTCAGGCGCCGCGGCGCGTCGGTCGTCGTGGTACTCGAGATGTTCGAGCGCGACGTCCAGCCGGTGCTGGATGATTACCTGGCCGGGAAGATCAGCGAGGAGGAGTTCCTCAAAAATTCGCGCCCCTGGCCGCACTACGCGACCGATTACCGCCCGCTCGTCGAATTCGCGCGCGCGCACGGCTGGCGCGTGGTCGCGGGCAATGTGCCGCGCCGTTACGCCTCGCAAGTGGCGAAGGGCGGGCTGGGTGAGGTTGAAAAGCTCCCGGCCGCTGAGCGCGCGTTCGTGGCAAAGCAGTTCAACTGCCCGATGGATGATTACTACAAACGCTTCGCCGAGACGATGAGCAGCCACCCCGGCGCGAGCGCGCACGGCGCCGCCGTCGGCAACGGCAAGGCCGACAGCCAGGCCGAGGAGAAAGAAAACCGCGCGATCATTGAAAAGTTTTACCTCGCCCAGTGCGTCAAGGACGAGACGATGGGTGAATCCGTTGCCAGCATTCATCTCAATAGCTCAACACCCGGACCACTGATCGTCCACTTCAACGGGGCTTTTCACAGCGACTACCATCAGGGCACCGCCGCGCGCGCGCAACAGCGCCTGCCCAAAGCCGGCGTCAAAGTCATCTCCATTATTCCCGCTGAAAACCTTGATTCGATCAAAGCCGATGATGACCTCAAACGCGCAGACTATCTGATCTACACGCTCAAGCCGAAGACGGTAAAGAGCGAAAAGTAGAATGACCATTGTCATTCGATAGGGTCGAGTGGGCATACGATATGGGGCGGACGGATGAGATGCCGTCTGCCTTTTGTTCGTGTGACAGTAAACGTCATGGGGTCGAACGTCTTTCCTCGCCGTATTTATCAGCTTTCTTTTCGTGCGGGCCGGATTAATCCGCCTCTGGCACATTGATTGTTTATGAGACCGGCGAAAGGGGGGATAAAATCCCATGACTAAACTTGATAAGACCGTCTCTGTCGCTTTAATTGCCTCGCTCGCCGCCACCGCCGGGTGGGGAGCTTCATCTTTCACTTCGCGTCTGAACAATTCTGCCGCTACAGCGGCGGCTCCGGCTAACAACTTCCAGCCTTCAGATCAATTCGCATCCGCAGAGGGTGCGGTGACGAAACCGGCTATCCCGGCTCAGGTCTCTAATCAGCTGGTGGCCCCGGCGCGCACCGCGCTGTCGGCAGGCGCAACGGCCGCGTCAGTCGAACCGGTTGCCGAAACGGCGCGCGCGACGCAGCGTGCGGCGACCAGACCGCGTGTGGTGAACCAGCGCGCGTATGAGAATTCGCGCGGAGTGGCGAGTAATGAAACAGCTTACGAGCCTCGCGTTGAGCGCAAGCGCGGGATGAGCAACACGATGAAGAATGTCATCGCCATTGGCGGGGGCACGGCAGTTGGCGCGGCCATCGGCGGCATCGCCGGCGGAAGGAAGGGCGCGGCGATTGGCGCGCTCATCGGCGGCGGCGGCGCGGGTGTCTACACGTGGATGAAGCACAAGAAGCACGAGCCGGTATTTTAGTGAATTCCGTACCGTCCGGCTTCAGGAGGAGTATAATGGCCCCGATCAATCTGTCCGCCCCGGGATGAGATAACAACTATCGAAACAGGAGGACAAGATGAAATCGTTTTTGAAACAGATTCTGATTGCGCTCTCGCTGGTCGTTATTCTTTCACTCTCATTCGCGACCGCGCTGGCTCATCCAAAGCATGACCGCGGGCAGGGCAGGGGAAGACACTGGAATTATGAAAGAGGTCGGCACCGGGAATACAGGCACATTCCTCCCGGTCAGGCTAAAAAGAGATGGAAATTCGTGAACGGTCACGACGCGCGTGACGGTCGCTGGGACGGCCGCGGGCCTCGGAGACACGGGCGGGGCCACTGGCGGTAAGAGACGGGCCCGGCAAAAACCACTCATCACGATCAGGGCGGGCAATTGCTCAAAAATGCAATTCCCGCCCTGAGTGTTTTCCCGAAGCGCATGGTGAATCACGAACGCGCGCCGTAACGATCAGCCACGTACAGATTCAGAATCTCGATAAACTCCGGGACGATCCGCGCGCCTTTGAGCGTTGTCTTCAGCCTCCCGTCAACAAACACCGGGGCGCGCGGCTCCTCGCCGGTGCCCGGCAGGCTGATGCCGATATTGGCGTGCTTTGATTCGCCGGGGCCATTGACGACGCAGCCCATCACCGCGACCTTCATCTCTTCGACGCCGGAATATTTCTCGCGCCAGACGGGCATCTGACTGCGCAGGTATTTGCCGATGTCGTCGGCCATCTCCTGAAAGAGCGTACTCGTGGTGCGCCCGCAGCCGGGGCAGGCGGTGACCTGCGGCGTGAAGCTGCGGATGCCGAGCGATTGCAGAATCTGCTGCGCGACGATGACCTCCTCACTGCGGTCGCCGTTCGGCTGCGGCGTCAGCGAAACGCGAATCGTGTCGCCGATGCCTTCCTGCAGGAGTACCGATAATCCGGCGGTGCTGGCGACGATGCCTTTCGCGCCCATCCCCGCCTCGGTCAGCCCCAGGTGCAGCGCGTGATCGGTGCGCCGGGCCAGGTCGCGGTAAACGTCAATCAAATCCTGCACGCCGGAAACTTTGGCGCTGAGGATGATGTGGTCGCGCGGCAACCCGTAGCTTTCGGCCATCTCCGCCGACCGAACTGCGCTCGTGACAATCGCGTCAAAAGTCACCTCGCGAGCGTCGCGCGGGGTCGGCGACTTCGCGTTCTCATCCATCATCCTCGTCAGCAGCGCCTGATCGAGCGACCCCCAGTTGACGCCGATGCGCACCGGCTTGTCATTCTCAATCGCGACTTCGACCATCTGCCGGAAGTTGTTGTCGTGATGGCGGCCCGCGCCGACGTTGCCGGGGTTGATCCGGTATTTCGACAGGGCCTGCGCGCACTCTCTGTACTCGGCGAGCAGGATGTGGCCGTTGTAGTGAAAGTCGCCGATGACCGGCGTGTGATATCCGGCGTCGCGCACGCGCGAGACGATTTCAGCGACCTTTGACGCCGCTTCCTTCGTGTTGACGGTGATGCGGACCAGTTCCGACCCGGCGCGGGCGAGCTGGATGATCTGATCCGCGGTCGCAACCGGATCGGCCGTATCGGTATTGGTCATTGACTGCACGACGACGGCGTTGCAGCCGCCGACGCGCACCCCGCCGACGTTGACCGCGACGGATTTTCTGCGTTCGATAATTGCCATAGCTGTGATGATGTTGAATGCGAATGCGAAGCCAGGTCGCCCGAGGCAAACTGCATTCTATGTAAGCCGCCTCCGATTGGCAAACCGGCGATGGGCACTGACATTCTGGAGAAGAATACCGGATATGCTATTCTTCAATCGTCATTGGCCGCGCTGTCGCAATCACCGAATCAACGGAGGAAGCAGGGAAGCTGAATGCAGGATCGTTCTGAAAGCATGCTGGTCATCGGCGCTGGCCCGGTCGGACTGGCCGTGGCGAAAGCGCTCCTCGAACACCAAATCCCTTACGAGCAGATTGAAGCGGACGACGACGTCGGCGGCAACTGGTATCACGGCGTCTACGCGACGGCGCACATCATCTCTTCCAGAAAGACGACTGAATATTCAGACTTCCCGATGCCGGACGATTACCCCGATTTCCCCAGCCGGGAGCAGATGGTCAGATACCTGCGCGCCTATGCCGATTACGCCGGGCTGCGCCCTCACATCCAGTTCAATACCAAGGTGGTGATGTGCCGGCCGCTCCCCGACGAAAGATGGGAAGTGGAGCTGGCGGATGGCGAGAGGCGCATCTACAAAGGGGTGCTGGTTTGCAACGGTCATCACTGGGACAGGCGTTTCCCCGTTTATCCGGGCACGTTCGCGGGCGAATACTACCACTCGAAGGATTACAAAAGCCCCGACCAGCTGGCCGGCCGGCGCGTGCTGGTCGTCGGCGGAGGCAATTCGGCCTGCGATGTGGCCGCCGAAGCGGCGCGAGTGGCAAAGAGCTGCCACCTCAGTCTGCGCCGCGGCTACTGGTTTCTGCCCAAGACGCTCTTTGGCAGGCCGCTGGTGGAAGTCCTGCCCGGCTGGGTGCCTGTGCCGGTGCAGCGACTGATGCTGAAGTTGGCGCTGCGCGTCGTCTTCGGCCAGTATGAAAAGTACGGACTGCCGAGGCCGAACCACCGCATCTTTGAAGCCCACCCGACGCTCAACAGCGAACTGCTGCATTACGTCAAACATGGGCGCATCCGTCCGAAGCCCGGGATCGCGCGCCTCGACGGTCACAAGGTTCATTTCGCGGACGGCAGCATCGAAGAGTTCGACACGGTCATCTGCGCGACGGGTTATTACGTCAGCTTCCCGTTCCTGCCGCCGGGGATGGTGCCGGTCAGGGATGACCACATCGCGCTGGTTTACGGCGGCGTGTGTCTGCCCGATTACAAGCACCTTTACATCGTCGGCACGATGCAGCCGCGTTACGGGTTCGGCCCGCTGATCACGCGCGCTGGCGGCCTGATCTGCGAGATGATCAGGTTGCAGGACCGGATGGAATTGCCCATCGGTCTGGTGATGAAAGAGACCGGCCAGCGACCGCCTGACACGCATCTCGTGAACCCGCACGCAGCCATGCGCCAGATGTGGCTGGCGGAGCGGACGCTGCCGATGCTGCTGAAAAAAGAACAAAAGCTGCGCGAAAAGTTCAGGGAGAAGACGCGGTCAGAAGTGAAACACGTCGTCTCTGCGCAAACAAATCCCGACCTGCGGGTTTACTGAGGAACGCAGATGCGAATAGACCGGAACAGTGTGGCGGTGGTGACCGGCGCGGCTTCGGGAATCGGGCGCGCGCTGGCGATGCGGCTGGCGCGGGAAGGCGCGGCGCTGGCGATTGCCGATGTCAACGAAGCCGGGTTGAAAGAAACGGCGCAGGCTGCCTCAAGGCTCGGCGTCAAAGTTTCAACTCACGTCGTTGACGTGTCGGACCGCGAACAGGTGAGCGCCTTCGCTGATGCAGTGGCGCGCGAACATGGCAGGGCCACACTTCTCATTAACAATGCCGGGGTCGGGCTGCTGGGCAGTTTCGAAGAGCTGTCCATTGAAGACATTGAATGGCTGATGGGCATCAATTTCTGGGGGGTGGTTTACGGCATCAAGCATTTCCTGCCGATCCTGAAACGGCAGCCGCAGGCGCACATCGTCAACGTCTCAAGCATCTTCGGCATCATCGGGTTTCCGGGGCAGTCGGCTTACTGCGCCAGCAAGTTTGCTGTGCGCGGCCTGACGGAAGTCCTCTGGCGCGAACTGGAGGGGACGGGCGTCCACGTTTCGACGGTTCATCCGGGCGGGATCAAAACCAGAATCGCCGCGAACTCGAAGATCGGCGCCGGGGCCAATCCGGCTGAACACAGCGACATCGCCGAACGCTTCGATCAGGTCGCCCGAACCACGCCCGAAGCCGCAGCCGACCGCATCGTACGCGGCATTCTGCGCAACGAGAAGAAAATCATGATCGGCACCGACGCCGGCGTGATAGACCGCATCCAGCGTCTGCTGCCGATCAAATACCAGCGCCTGCTCGTCCCCCTGTTCGAAAGGCAGATGGCTCAGAAAAGCAAATAGCATTAGCGACGCAAGTCAATTTGCCGAATCGGCAGCACTCAGGCAGGTGGAACTCTCTTACCATCCTGAAGCTCGCTTGCTGCTGGAAGCTTCGGGGCAATTATCAACCTGACCTTGAGAATCTCGTTTCCATAAATAATCCGGCCCCCCGCAATCCGTTGATTTGCCGCACTGACTGAATATAATTTCTGCTTTCCCGTCGAATTGTCGGCAGTAAAAGTGCGGCAGGAATATTGGTACCGCATATAGATACCTTGATTGCTGGCTGGCGTTCATTGGTGGACCGACTGAAAGTGGAAGTGATCAACCAACATTTTCAGGGGGGGGACAAACAATGAAGCCACTTATAACGGTCTTTGTCATTGTCGATGAATTGCTGCAGAAAGCCGGTCACCATGACCACGCCATGGCGCAGGCCAGCGATGCAGAACTCCTGACGGTCGCCACCGTCGCTGCGAAGTTCTTCCACCATAATCACGAACGCGCCCTGCTAACGACTGGAGCGCTGAGATGGATTTGCGGCGCTGCCGCCAGAGCATCGAGACGCGGAATTCTCAGTTGGGAAAGATGGGCGTCGAACAGCTGCAGGCAGGGACCAACATCGGCTTTGAGATCAAACTGCACGCCTCATTGACTGGCGCTGGCAGTAACCGACTTTAACCAGCAATCAAGGTGATCATATATCTCTGAACAAGCGATGGGCCTTGGTCTGATGGCTGACGGTCATCAGGTTTTGTCGGATTGCATAATTGAGGCTCGATAACATCATGAGAAGCTTGTGGGATCCGGAGTCAGTTAAAAAGGCCCGCTGCTGGAAAGTTATATTCGTGCTGCTGGCCTGCATCACAGCCGTCAGCATTGTCGGAAGCACCCGCGCCGTCAGCATCGCCGAAACCGCTCGGCAGACTGACCAGTCTGGCTCAAACGCATCGACGATATTCAGGCAGTATTGTTTTCAATGTCATGGCGCGACTGCACCGAAGGCGGGAGTGAGCCTTGAGCAACTGGTCGCGCAGGATTCGGTTGGCGAAAGCTTCCAGCAGTGGGAAAAGGTGGCAGCCGCGCTTGAGCTGAAAACCATGCCGCCCAAATCCATGCCGCAGCCGAGCGACGCTGAACGTGCGCAGGCCATCACCTGGATCCGCACAGCGCTGCACGATTACGCAAAAAAGTATGACGGCGATCCGGGGCAGGTGACGGTCCGGAGACTCACCAGCGGCGAGTATGCGTGGACGATCAGGGACCTGACCGGGCTTGATCTGAATGTCGGGATTGATTCGGCGAGTGATTCGGTCGGCGGAGAAGGCTTTACGAATTTCGGCGATGTTCAGTTCATGCAGGATGCCAACCTGGAGCGCTACCTGGCCGCGGCGAAGATCATCGCCGATCACGCCGTGATCGGATCCGGGCCGCTCGAATTTTTTTCGCGCCCCGGCAAGACGGGGTTTGAAATGTCGGCGGTTGAGCGGATCAGGGAGATCTATGCTGCCAACGGCTTCCGCACCGTCTCGGGCGAAGGCGGCGGGCCGTTCGGACTCGAAAAGTATAGCAAGGCCCTGTTCGTTGCATGGCAGTACAAGCACCGCGCCGCGCTGGGTGAGGCCGGCGCGACGTTGCCAGCGCTCGCCGCGCGTGAAGGCATTGCCACGCGCTTTGCTCAGCACATCTGGCAGGTGATGAATAAACCTGCGCCGGGTTATCCGACTTCCGAGATCGTTTCGCGCTGGCGCAGGCTGCCGGCCCCCGGGGATGGCAACAAAAACTCCATTGCAACCGCGCGGGCGGGTTGTGAAGAGATCCAGAAGTTCATGGTCACCTGGCCGAGCTGGCTCTTTGCGCGCGGTGACGTGGCCGCTGGCGGCGCCGGGGATGAAAGCCCGCTCGAATTCAGCGACCGTACGCTGAATGTCAACTCCACTCATCATTTTGCCTATGTGAGAGGCGGGGGGCGTGGGCCGGTCCAGCCGGGGCCGGCGAAAATTTATCTGAATGTCGCCGCAGTGAATCCCGCAATGGGCGAAAAGCCCGTCATCATCTGGCGCAATCTGACCGTCGGGTTCCGCCCCGTTGCGCCTCGCGCGCAGGTGCAGGCCGGCGAATCAGTCGTCGTGCTGGCAGAGGAAGCACAGGCGCTGGCGAACCTGCGGCGCGGCATCCTCCCGCCCGGTCCGAGGCGGGCGCTGAGGGCGGTGGTCAATGAGGAAACCGCCACGAGGCTGAACTTTGGGAAAAGCCCTGACGGCACTCCCATCGGCCCGGACGATTTCGCGTCAGAAGGCCCGGTGATGTTCGAGGTGCCAATGCCTGAAGGGCGATTCAGCCTGAACCTGCAGGTTGACGCCGAGCTTGGCCGTAATCGTGACCAGGTCGTCCGTATCGTGATTGCCGACCGCGCGGACGGTATGACCCGGGGACAACCAACCCGTGCGCTGGTGGGGGATATGAAGAGCGCCGGTTACCGGGCGTTTCGAACGGGGGTGATGGAGTTCGCTACGCTGCTGCCGCCGAATTCGCACGGCGAGCCGACCCCGGCGGATAAGGACCCTGTGCCTGACCCGTTCGACAACACCTACAATGTGCCCGAACACGACGAATTCGTGCAAAAAGTGAAGTATCACCGGGATGATCGGTTTGTGGTCGAGAACCTGATTGACGGCGCCACGCGTGCGCGGCTCGACCACGCCTGGAATGACCTTTATGCGTCATTTGAGTACCACGACAATTATCTGCGGTTACTGGCCAGCCATTTTGGGTTTGATCTGAAAGGCAGAGGCATCGCACAAATGGACAAGGCCGGGATTGAAGCCCTGCCTGCCGACATGCGCAAGTATGTGACCCTGCTGCGGCGCGAGTACGACGCCGTCCTGGCGGCGCAGGCGGCTGCCCGACCGGGTCACGTCAGAGACGCCCTGGAGTTTGCCAGCCGCGCGTGGCGTCGCCCCCTGACCGGGCCGGAAAAACAGAGCCTCCGATCCTTCTACGACCAACTCATCGTCGCCGACCCCGATCATCCTAAGGCGATCCGGGCGCTGCTCGCCCGCATCCTGATCGCGCCGCAGTTCCTTTACCGCGTGGAGCCGGTCGCGGACTCTGCGCGCATCAAACCGGTGGCGGATCTGCCGCCCGTCAAGCCGCTCACGAACTGGGAGATGGCCAGCCGTCTCAGTTATTTTCTGTGGTCCTCGATTCCCGATGACGAATTGCGGCGCGCGGCCGGCGCGGGTGAGTTGACCGACTCGCAAGGGATTCAGCGGCAGGTAAAGCGGATGCTGGCCGATCCGAAGGCGCGGCGACTCTCGATTGAGTTTTTCGGCCAGTGGCTCGGCTTCTACCATTTCGACCGGCACAAGGGAGTTGATACGAGCCGCTTCCCCGAGTTCACGGACGGCGTGAGGGATGCCATGTACGACGAGGCAGTCTCGTTCTTTGAGCATGTGATTCGGAAAGACCGGCCACTCCGCGAAATCCTGCTGGCCGACTACACTTTTCTGAATAAGGATCTGGCCGTGTTTTACGGGGTGAAGAAGGAGATCAGGTCCACAGAACGGCCGGAACTGGTGGAGGGCGCGGGCGCGTTCCGGCGCGGCGGACTACTCCGCCTGGGGGCGGTCCTGACGGCGACATCCGCGCCGCTGCGCACCAGCCCCGTTAAGCGCGGCGACTGGATTTTGCGCCGGGTGCTGGGCACCGCAGTACCACCTCCGCCCGCTGACGCCGGATCAATTCCGGCGGATGACAAACTCTTCGGCGGCTTGTCAGTAAAAGCCCGGCTGGAACAGCACAAGCGCAACACCTCCTGCGCCAATTGCCATACCCGCATTGACCCACTCGGTTTTTCGCTGGAACATTATGACCCGACCGGGCGCTGGCGGGATCAATATCCCGACGGAAAACCGATTGAGGATTCGGGGACGTTGTCTGATAAGACGGAGATCGCCGGTGTGGACGGGCTGCTCAAATACCTGAAGTCGAAGGACGAGCAGGTTCGCAAGACCCTCTCTTATAAACTGGTGGGCTACGCGCTGGGGCGCACCGTTCTGGCGTCCGATCAATTGCTGATTGATCGGATGGTGCAGGCGGGCGGCGACGCCACTTTTGCGCAACTCGCGGCGGAAATCGCCACCAGCAGGCAGTTCCGCCATCGCCGCGGGCGGGAAGAAAATCCGGCGGCCTCGCCGGCAAAGTCAAAAGGCGCGGTAAATGCGACGGTGGAGAATCTCAATCCGGGACCGGTTCCGGTCGCGGGCAAAGCCCTGAAACGATGAAAAGTTCGCAGGCCCGCCTTCAGGCGGAAGGGATCGCCCGTCAAAACACTCCGGCCGCCAGCCGGTACTGCAAACTATTTTCAGGTGAGTGAGACGATGAAGAAAACGACACAGACATCACGGCGTCACTTTTTGCGAGGCGCGGGCGTCGCGCTCGCCCTGCCCTGGCTGGAATCGTTGCCGCTCCTGGCGCAGGACAGCAAAACTACTGTGGCCGCCGCTGGTGCGGGAAACGCCAGCAAGCCGCCGCTGCGGTTTGCGCACATCTATTTTTCCAATGGTGTCGAACCCGTTCACTGGTGGGCGAAAGGCAGTGGCGCCGGCATGGAATTCGGCCCCGCCGCGCAGCCGCTCGCGCCGATCCGCGAAGACCTGATTTTCCTGCGCGGGCTCTATCACCAGAAAGCGTTTACTTCCACCAGCCCTCACCTCGGCAGGATGAATCTGCTTTCCGGGGCGACAGTCAGCCTGGACCCGAAAGAGATCCGCGTGGGAACCTCCTTTGACCAGGTGCTTGCGCAACGCCTCGGCGGTGCGACCGCCGTGCCGAGTCTGGCACTCGGGATTGAGCCGAACGAATTGCGGCTGGAAGACGGCCTCTCGATGATTTACGGCTCGAACGTTTCGTGGGCCTCGCCCACCAGACCGGCCACCAAGGAAATCTACCCGTCGCGCACTTTCGATCAACTGGTCGGCGACGGCAAAGGCCACCGGCTCGACCGCAGCATCCTCGACGCCGTACTGGCCGAGGCGCATTCGCTGCGGCCCCGGGTCAGCACCACTGACCGGCGGAAGCTGGATGAATATCTGGAGTCCATCCGCGACATCGAGAAGCGCCTTGACCACGCCGCTCGGGAAGAGAGGCTCGAAGGCTGGCGCCCGACGCTCAAACAGCCGGACATGCCCCGCCCGGCGGATAACGTCCCGCAAAACGTGCCGGAACACATGAAGCTGATGCTGGACCTGATGGTCCTCGCCTTCCGGATGGACAAAACGCGCGTGATTACGCTGATGCTCAACAATGACCTCTCGCAGATGAATTTCGGGTTCCTTGAGGGCGTGCGCGGGGCCCTGCACCTTGACCTGACGCACAACGGCAAAGCGCCGGAACTTGAGGCAATGTACCTGAAGACCAACCAGTTTCATGTGGAGCAGTTCACCCGGCTCGTCCGGCGGCTGAAAGAGATTGATGAAGGCGGAACCTCACTGCTCGATAACTCAATACTGATGTTCGCCTCCAGCCTGTTTGACGGCGACGCGCATGGCGCAGATCAGTTGCCCATCGTCCTGGCGGGCCGGGCCGGCGGCGCTCTGCAGACAGGCCGCATTCTGGATTACCTCGATAAAGGCAACGACAACCGGCGCGCCTGCAGCCTGTACCTGTCGCTGATGGATCTGATGGGCGTGCGGCTTGACCGTTTTGGTGACACCGACGCGCGGCTGGCGGGACTGTAGTTCGAGACGGTATGCGCCGTTTGCGGAGCGCGACCCTTTGAAGAGTAAACGCGAGTCGGCAGCGACAGCGAGCGCGGCTCCCGGCGACGTCACAAGAACGTACCCTCGCCGCGACTGGCGCGATGGGGCGTGAACTCCCGGACTGCGGCTCTTTCGATCCTGTGAACGATCAGACAAACGACCATCCCGCCGCTGCGTCAGCGGGATGGTTTCCCCCCGGCCGTGCCGCTCGACTCCGCGGGCGGGAGTTTTTTTTCGGCGTTGATGCGCGACCAGGAAAGCATGACGTGTTCATTGAGGGCGGCGGCGGCGCGCTCCGGGTCGCGCGTGCGGAGCGCGTCCACGAGCGGCTGGTGGCCGTCGGCAATCTCGACCACCTGCGGGAAGTAGCGGTAATGGGCTTCGACGATGAACCGCTGGAGTTGTGTGAAGAGCGGCAGCCAGACGCGCAGCAGGTTTTTACTGCCCGACAACTCGCAGACGGTCTGGTGAAACTCCAGGTCGAGGCCCTCCATCGTCACGATGTCGTGTTGCCCGGCGGCCTCGCGCATTTCATCCACCAGGGTTTGCAGCCGGTCGCAGTCTTCGGGCGTGATGTTGCGGGCCGTGCGGCGGAAGGCAAACTCTTCGACCATCTTGCGGATCATCGAGAGTTCATACATCTCTTCGACCGAAGGGGCGGTCACGTAGGTCGCCGTGCGGCTCTGCCGCTCGACCAGCCCCTCGCTCTCCAGACGCTGCAGCGCCTCGCGCACCGGCCCCTGACTGACGCCCATCCCGGCCGCGATTTCCAGCTCGACCAGCCTTTCGCCCGGTTTCAGTACGCCGTGAATGATCTGCCTGCGAATCTGCTCCCTGATCTGCTCGCTCAGCGAGGCCAGCTGCGTGGCAGGGCGCTGCAGGCGGCGCAGGGCTGGCACGCGAGCCCGGGCGGGGGGCACGGCCGGGGCGCCGTCAGAAACGGGGCGCATCTTTCCGGCCGGAAGGCCGGAAGGTGAGACACGCGAGCCCGCGGCGGCGCGGCGGGCGGCGGCGATTTTTTTCTGCTTTTTGGTGTCCGGTTTCATTGACACTCTCTATAGTAATCAAGTAATAATCAATTATCAATAATCAACTGCCACGACCGAGCTGGGATGGGTGGCTGAATAAATTTCGCAGTAACTTCGCAGTAACCAGGCGGGTCAGTTTTCATCTCCGACTTTTCGCGGCGGGAACTTCCGGTTCCTGCGGCATTGGTTTGTGTGTCGCGGCGCGGCCCGGCTCCGGGAACCTTTTCAGCCGCCCGCTGCATGCCTTAACACAGGGAGTTTGATTATGCGAAAGAGAGCGTTCACACCATTCTGGCTCGGCCTGCTGCTGCTGGCCGCGCTCGGCCTCCCCGCCGCCGCACAGACTTCCGGCGAAATCACGGGCGTCGTCACCGACGCGGGCGGCGCGGCGGTCGCGGGCGCGACCGTGACGGCAACTAATACCGCGACGGGGGCGGTGCGCCGCGCGGCGACCAACAATGAAGGCATCTACAACCTGCCCTCGCTCCAGCCCGGCGTCTACGCGCTGCGCGTCGAGCAGCAGGGCTTCAAGATCGCGGTCCGCGACAGGATTGAGTTACAGGTGCAGCAGGTCGCGCGCATTGACCTCTCGCTCGAGGTCGGCTCGGTCGGCGAGACGGTGACCGTGACGGGCGGCGCGCCCTTACTCTCGCCGGAGAGTACGACGGTCGGCACGGTGATCGAGAACAAGCGCATCGTGGACCTGCCGCTCAACGGGCGCAACTTTCTCCAGCTCGTCGCCACCGCGCCCAACGTCAGCTTCGGCTTCCAGCAGGCCGGACAGGCCGGGTCGCGCCAGGGCGGCACACGCTCGAACCAGCAAATCTCGGTCGCCGGGCAGCGCAGCTACTTCAACCGCTTCACGATTGACGGCATCGAGAATACGGACGTGAATTTCAACACGCCGATCATCCTGCCTTCGATTGACGCGCTGCAGGAGTTCAAGGTACAGACCGGCATCTTCCCCGCCGAGTTCGGGCGCGCCTCGACGCAGATCAACATCTCGACCAAGTCGGGCACGAAGGAGTATCACGGCTCGGTCTTCGAGTTCATCCGCAACGACGTACTCGACGCGCGTAACTACGACTTCACGGGGAAAAAGACGAAAGACTGTCCGTCGGTCAGAACCCCGACATCGGGGTGCAAAGACCCGTTCAAGTGGAACCAGTACGGCTTCACGCTCGGCGGCCCCGTCTGGCTGCCGAAGAAGTTCTTCGGGCCGCTCGGCTACGACAACCGCGAGCGCGTCTTCTTCCTGACCAATTTCGAGGGGTACCGCGACCGCAAGAATCTGCTCGGGCGCTACACGCTGCCGCCGACGGCGTGGCGCACCGGCAACTTCTCCGCGCTCTCGAACCCGATTTACGACCCGCTGACGGGCCAGCCGTTCCCCGGCAACATCATCCCGCAGAACCGCATTCACCCGACTTCGGCCAGGCTGCTGGAGTTTTACCCCGCGCCGACGCTGAACCCGAACGCGCTCGGCGTCAACCACGAGCAGTCGAACCGCCGCCTGATCGACAAGGACCAGTTCATCGGGCGCGGCGACTTCATCGAGAGCGCGTCGTCGAACTGGGCCGGGCGCTACAGCTGGGGCGACGAGAAGCAGATTGACCCGGGGCTGCAGCTGAACGGCACGAAGCTGCTCACGACCGTCCGGCAGGTGATGGCCTCCAACACGCGCACCTTCGGGGCGGCGAAGGTGAACGAAGCGCGCTTCGGCTATAACTCGTTCTTCAACAGCCTGGGCCGCGAACTGGCGGGCGTGCGCGACGTCGTGGGCGAACTGGCCATCCCCGGCGTCGCCTCCGGCCCGCCCATCGCCTGGGGCATCCCGAGCATCACCGTCTCGGGCTTCTCCGGCTTCGGCGACGACTCCGAGGGGCCGTACGTGAACACGAACCGCACCTACCAGTTCGTGGACAACTTCAGCTGGACGCTCGGCAGCCACGCGTTCCGCTTCGGCGGCGAGTTGCGCTGGGACCAGTACAACCAGGTCGGCAACCAGTTCGCGCGCGGCGCGTTCCTCTTCGAGCCGAATGCGACGACGAACAGGGGCGCGTCCGGCACCGGCAACAGCTTCGCCGACTTCCTGCTCGGCTACTGCAAACGCTGCGAGGTCTCGGTCTCGCTCGCGCAGGCGCAGTTCCGCGCCTTCAGCCAGTATTACTACGTTGACGACTCGTGGAAGCTGACGCCGAAGCTGACTTTGAACCTCGGCCTGCGTTACGAGTACACGCCGCCCTGGTTTGACAAGACGGGCCGCCTCGTCAACATCTTCGTGCCGTTCGCCGACAGCACGCCGAACGTGGCGGACAAGAGCCGCCACCCGGTCTTCGTCCGCATGGGCAGCGGCGATTTCTACGAGGGTCTGACGCTGCGCTTCAACCCGGCGATTCAGGTGGCGCGCGACGGCCGTTTGGGCGAGCGGCTGGTGGACGACGACCGTAACGACTTCGCGCCGCGCTTCGGCCTCGCCTGGAGCCCGACGAGCAGGTGGACTGTCCGCCTCGGCGGCGGCGTCTTCTACTCGCAGGACACCGGCAACCCGCGTTTTGACATGGCGCGCAACCTTGCCGGACGCCGCCGCGACGAATCCACGCCGACGCAGCTTGACCTGACCTGGAGTTCGCCCTTCCGCAACCTCGGTGGCACGGTGCAGGTCAACAACCCCTACGTACTCGGCAATATCTTCGGCCGCCGCACGCCGTACATCATCCAGTACATGCTCAACGTGCAGCGCGAACTCGGCGGCAACATGCTGGTCGAGGTCGGCTACCTCGGCTCGGTCGGTCGCAAGCTCGAAAGCTTGCGCGCCTTCAACGAGAGCATTCCCGGGACGACCGGCTCGGTGCTTGAGCGCGCGCCGTACCCCGAATTCGGGCGCATTCAGGAGGTGGATGGCAGCGGCAAATCCAGCTACAACGGCCTGAGCCTGAAACTCGAGAAGCGATTCAGCAGGGGACTGAGTTTCCTGACGGGCTACACCTGGTCGCGCTCGATTGACAACGCGAGCGCCATCCGCTCTCACAACGGCGACACGCTTTTCCCGCAGAACAGCTACAACCTCGCGGCTGAGAAGGCGCTCTCCAGCTTCCACACCGCGCACCGCTTCGTCGGCTCGGCGACTTATGAGTTCCCGTTCGGCAACGGCAAGCGGTTCCTCGACCGGGGCGGGATCGTCAACGCCCTGCTCGGCGGCTGGCAGGTCAGCCCCATCGTGACGATTCAAACCGGCTTCCCGCTCACGGTCGTCTCCGGCGTAGACCGGTCGAACATCGGCGCGGGCTTCGACCGCCCGAATCAGGTCGCCGGCACTAATTCCGTCCTGGACGGCGACCAGCGGACGCTGGACCGCTGGTTCAATACGGACGCCTTTGTCCTGCAGCCCGCCGGCACGTTCGGCAACGTGGGCCGCAACACGATCATCGGCCCCGGCTTCATCCTCGTGGACACGGCGCTGATGAAGAATATCCGCTTCACGGAGTCGAAGAGCATTCAATTCCGCTTCGAGGCCTTCAACGCGCCGAACCACCCGAACTGGGGCAACCCGGACACGAGCCGCAACAGCGCGAACTTCGGCAGAATCACGGGCATGCGCGGCACGATGCGCGAGCTGCAGTTCGGGCTGAAGCTGCTCTTCTAGCAGGCAATGTAAATGAAGGGGGTAGTGGGTCAATCGAGGGAGACCGTTCGTAGTCCCGGCTTGAGCCGGAGGGGTCTGGCAACAGACGCTTCCGGCTCAAGCCGGGATTACCAACTCTCCCGTCTGAGCCACTACCTGTTTCTGATTACTCAGGACAGAGGATGTGCGCCTGGCCAATTCCTTACGCGGCAACGCTCGCCACAGGCTACGGAAATTCAATTGAATTTCCGTAGCACCTCATCGGCGGCGCGGCTGCCCTGATCAAAAGCTTCTTCAAACAAGGCGACTCCGCTCAGGTCGGAGTGCGCGAAATGAATCCCGCGGTGAGGTTTTGCCGCCTCACGCCGCGCGCTACTCCAGACAAAGCCCGGTCTCGGGCTGATCATCGCGTGCCCCCAGCGCATCACGTCCAGTCGCGTGACCAGTCCGCGGATCTCAGGGTGAGCGCGTTGCAGATCACTCAGCACTACGTCTGCCCATTCGGTGCAATCCGCACTGAGCAGTTTATTCCTCGCGGCTTTCTGATCAGTTTCAGCGAGCGGGTAGTAATAGGTGAAAACAGTCGGCCCGCGGTCAAGCCCGCGCTGGTGCGTCGCGACCACGTAACCGAGCGCCGGGCTGTCATACAACACGTTGTCCCACGCGAGCGGGAAGCCGCGACTTTCGGGCCTCTCTTTCAGGTGCAGGTTCGCCACCATCCACGACCCGTAATGGAATTCGGCCACGTGCGCCGGCGGACTCTCACGCCAGGGACGAATCACGTAAGGCGCCAGGAAATGAGGCGCGGCGAAAATCACCCGCTCAGCGTGAAATCCCACTGCCGCGCTGCCGCCGTGATCAACTGCGATCACGTCCGCGCCTGATTTTCCGTCGGGATCAGTCGGGATGATTTCGGTCACTGCCAGTCCGGTTCTCACCTGCGATTTCGCCCGGCCGTAAAGGTGAGCGACCAGCCGCCCGTTGCCTTCGGGCCAGGTCATAAACGGCTGAGTCTCGTGGCCGGGTTTCTGCATTCTGGCGGCGAAGTAGAAAAGCCCCGCCCACGCGCTCGTATTTTCCAGCACGAGGCCGTAATCGTCGCGACAGCCGTATTCAATGAACCACCGCAGACGCGGCGAAGAGAATCCGCGCTGATCGAGCCACCCGGCCATTGATACTTTATCGAGCGCTGTGACCTCCGCGTCGTCCGAAGCCGTCGCCACCGGAATCGCGAACGCCCGACGCCCGCGCCCGTCGCGCCAGGCGACCCAGCGGTTGATTTCAGCATTGAAGCGGTCAAGTTGCGCGAGGTCTTCCGCGCTCGCCCCGGCGCGCAGGTAAAGCCCTTCATACCAGCGGCCCCGATAAAAGACTCGCTCTTCGGGGTCGCGACAAAGATATTGCTCGGCGACGACCGGGGAGCCGTCTTCGGCGCGGCCCTCAGTCATTCCCATTTCATCCAGCAGCCCGAGCAGCGCGGCATTTTCCTTCATCGGCACGGGCAGGTAATGCGCGCCCCAGGGGTACGAGATGACCGGTGATGCCCCGCTGCGCGCCGTCCCGCCCGGCACCGCTTCAAGCTCAAGCAGCACGAAATCAGAGCAGCCGGAATTCAGCAATCGCCACGCCGCGGTCAGCCCGGCGACGCCTCCGCCGACGATGACAACGCGCTTTCGCTCCCACTTGTCAGCGGACACGGCGACTCGCAACCCGTCACGCAGGCGATGCCCTATGTCATAGGATGTGCCGACGATTTCACCGTCCGGGAGGGGGAATGACGGGCGTGTGCGGCAGGCGGCAAGCGCGGCGGGCAGGCCAAGGAAGGCCGTCAGAACTTCGCGCCTTGTGCAGGTTCGATTCATAAAGCAATGGAACGCGGATGAAACGGATAAGTACGGATCAGGTCTGCGATGATCCGTACTTATCCGTTTCATCCGCGTTCCATTCCATCATTGATACCGCTTCCACTCCGATTCGTAATACCGCACGAGCGTCTGGTTATCGAGCCGGTTGATTTCCACCGGCACCGGGCCGAGATCGGCCGGCAGCAAAAACATCGCGGCCATTGACTGTTGATTGAGGAAGCGCAATCCGTCAGGAACGTTCGCTGGCGGGTCGAATGGAGCCCTGCGAGCCAGCGCAAATCCCCACTCGCCGAACGACGGCACGGCCAGATGATACGGCCTGACTGAGAAGCCCGCCGCCTCCATCGTTCTGATCACACACCAGAACGACGCGCGGGCGAAGAGCGGCGAGGTGGATTGCACGGAGACGGCTGCATCCGGCGCCAGCCGGTTTTTGAGCAGGTGATAAAAGCGCGTCGTGTAGAGTTTGCCCAGCGCGAATGTATTGGGGTCGGGGAAATCAACTACCGCGGCGTCGAACAGATCGCCCGGCTCTTCCAGCCATATCATCGCGTCCTGATTGATGACCTTCACCCGCCGGTCTGAGAAAGAGCGCCGATTCAATTCGGCCAGCGGCGGGAAGGCCGCCGAGAGCTTCGTCATTTCCGGATCGAGGTCAACCAGCGTGACCGAGTCCACCGTCTGATAACGGAGGATCTCTCTCAGTGCCAGCCCGTCGCCGCCGCCAAGGACAAGAACACGGTGAGGTATGGCTCCGCCCTGTGAAGCCAGCATCATCGGCGGATGCACCAGCGCTTCATGGTAGCGGTATTCGTCAGTCGAGCTGAACTGCAGGTGGCCGTTGAGGAAGAGCTGAAAGCCCGCGCGGTTCTTCGTCACAATGATGCGCTGGTACGGCGTGGTGCGCGAATAAACTATGTTATCAGCGAAGAGATTGTCTTCGGCGAGCGACGTCAGCCGTTCGGCCTTGATGAGGCCGACGAGCAGCAGCGCGATCACGATTGCCGCGCGACCGCGCAGGCCCGAGACGCTGCCTTTGATCAGCGGGCGCATCAGCCACGTACTCCACAACCCGACGGCGGCATTCAATAACCCGACCGCGAGCGAAGTGCGCACGAGTCCGAGCCGCGGCACGAGGAAGAGAGGGAAGAGCAGCGAGGCGACGAGCGCGCCGACGTAATCGAACGTCAGCACGCGCGAAACGACGGCCTTGAAATCCAACAGGTCTTTCAGTATCCGCATGAGCAGGGGGATTTCCAGCCCGACCAGCACGCCGATGGCGAAGACCAGCGGGTAGAGTACCACCTGAAACTGCTCGAACCTGGAGAAGGTCAGGAACAGCAGCGGCGCCGACAGCCCGCCGAGCAGCGCCACGCCGAGCTGCACTTCGACAAATCGCCTCGCCAGCCCGCCGTCCAGGAAGCCCGAAAGCCAGGCGCCCGCGCCCATCGCCGACAGGTAGATGCCGATGATCAGCGAGAACTGCGTCACCGAATCGCCCAGCACGTAGCTCGCCAGCGTGCCGGCCAGCAGCTCATACACCAGCCCGCAGACGGCGATGATCAGGACGTTGAGGAAGAGTAAAGGAGTACGATTCATGGGAAAGGATGAAGGATGAAGTAAGAACTCCGCAAAGTTCATCCCTCATCCTTCCGTTCAGCCGTGAACAGCGGCGGCGACGATCAGCGCGATGCCAAGGATGATCGAGCCGATGATGATGGCGAGCGCGGTGTTCTGATCGTCCTCGATCTCTTTTTTGATCGAGAACGGGGTGACCTTAGTCACCACCCAGAACGCGACGGCGAACATCACGACGCCGATCAGCGAAAAGATAATGGTCGTCAGGATCAGTTCGGGGAGCTGACCGTACGGGATCAACAACGCTAAAGCCGGGGTGATTTGATTGGGCATCACTTTCCTCCTCGATAGCCGGAATGCCAGAAATGGAACGAGCGGTATCCGCCGGGCGACTGGCGCACATCCGCCGGCACGACCTGCCGCTGTTCGTCGAAGAACTCGCGGCCCGTGAAGGCCACGAAGCCGTAAAACCCGATGATCAGGATTCCGGTGAACAGGTAGAATTTTCTCAGCATAATTCCCCCATGAGTTCATTCGAACAGATCAGGCCGACATTTCAGGCTGTCGGGCATGTTCGGATTTATTCAATCATCATCGTCGCCGCCGCTGTCGTATGGGCTGAAATTACTGTCGGCCCAGCGGCGTTTTTCAAAGCTGTAATGATAGAGCGCTGTGAGCAGCGGGATGACCGAGATCGCGACGAGCGTCAGCACCCAGTAGAGCAGGCGCGGGACTCCCTGTACGACGTTGATCTCAAGCGTCTGCGGCTGCTGCCAGCGCTCCCACTGCACTTCCAGCCGCATCGTGTACTTTCCCGCGGGCAGCGCCGAGAGGTGCAGCTCGGGTGAACGGTCGCCTTCGCTCCACGATTCGCCGTCTTCGACGCCGGAGTAATATTCGACGGGCATCGAGAACGGCTGTACGACTCCTGTCTCCTCGTTGATCAGGTCTCCTTCAAGGTAGACCCAGGTGTTCGAGACGTCAGCGGTGGCGGCGACCCTGATGTTTTTATTGCCCCGCAGTTCAAACGGCTCGGTGAAGATGACCTGAGTGTCGTCGGCGCTCTTGCGCGGCTCCAGCTCAAAACTTTTTTTGAAAACCTCGCTGCCCGAGCCGAAAAACATCATCACCAGCCCGACCAGAAACGCCGCGAGGAACATTTTGCCCCACAGCTTGTAAATGTAACCGTGCGGGAACGGCTGGTTGGGCGCGACGCCTGAAGGTTTCGGCAGACCGGAGATGCCGAATGCCTGCTCCACGTCGGCGGGCTTGAGATATGTCCCGAGCGACCAGTTGATTTCATTGCTCGTCGCTTCCTGAGACAGAATGTAAGGCGGGCGGATGTAATCCACCGCGCGGACGGTTTCGCCGACGCTGACTTTCCAGTAAAACTCGCCGCTGACGTATTCGACTCTGGCCGCGGCGTCCTGATAAATCTTGTAATCCTGATCCGCAAACCGCGCCTTGTCACCTTCCTCAGTGACCATGCCCGGCGCCAGCGTCTGCACGAAATTCCAGTGGTCGTCGCTGCGCACGAGCCAGCGGAAGCCGAGCTGCGGCTCGTAAAGCAGGTATTCTTCCCAGTAATAAATCACCCCGTCGAAGGTCACGCTGCGTTGCAGAAAACCGATGACGGTCATTTTGCCCGGCGCGAAATTGCCGACTGAACCGATGGGGATGACCGGCGTGACCGGGGCGGGCCTGAGTGCTTCCAGAAACCTCAGATTGCCCTGATTGACATCGAGCAGCGAGCCGCAATTCGGACAGGTCACGCGCTGCGTCTGGTCGGGCGCGCGCAGCTCAAGCCTGCCCCCGCAATTCGGACAGTTGAGCTGGAAGGCGGCAACCTGCTGTGCATGGCGCTTTGGCGCGACGGCGCTCGCGAGCCCCAAATCGGCCAGTGTGACTTCGCGCCCGATGAAAAGCACCGGCCTCGCTTCGCTGTAATCAACCGTCGCGAATTCGCCGTGCGGCCCCGACAGGTCGGCATAGGAGTGCTGCTCGCCGGGCGTCAGGCGATAAGGGATCTCGCCCTGCGCGCCGAGCGATGTGGCGACACCTTTTTCCGCGACCGTCAAATTGATTGATCCGAGAGTCAGGGCCGGCTGTCCCGGCTGGACGGATTCAAACGGCGGGAGCAGCGTCTGCTGTGGCATCTGTTTCTGGAAGGTCAGGTAAAAGCGCCCCTGCGCTTCGGCGAGCCAGCCCCAGCGCCCGTCCGAAAAAGCCGCATACCATTCGTCCCACATCCCGCCCATCTGGTGGCCGAGTTGTGCGCGCCCGGTCAGCTCGAAGGCGATGCCCTGATAAGAGCCGTGCAGCCCGATCTGAAGCGGCGAACCCGTTTCCATCAGTTCAGCCACTTTGCCCAGGTCTTCGAAAGTGCGGTCGCCGCGAGCCACTGCCGAGCGGCAGTATTCGCAGATGACGACGATTGACGATCCGCGCTTGAAGGTGATCGGCGCGCCGCAGGATGGACAGAATGCCTGAACCACGCTCACCGCTCGCCCTCCTCCGAATTCGGCACGGCGCCCCGTGAAACGACGCGCACCGAGACTGACTGCGCGGCGAGCAATTCACCCAGCCGCTCGGCCCAGGGCCAGTCGCGACGGGGGCGACAGCAGTACAGGTTGAATGTCGCGAGCCCGGTTTCAGGGTACGTGTGACAGGCCAGATGCGATTCGGTCAGCAGGTACAATCCCGTCACCCCGCCCGGCGCAGGGAAGCTGTGCCAGACCGGCTGCCCCACGACGCGCAGGTCAAGGTCGGCGATGACCATCTCGCAAATCCATTTGAGGATCGCCGCCTGCCGCAGCCCCTCGGGCGCGCAGCCTTCCGCATCAATGATCCATTCAACGCCACCGTTCATAGCAAAATTCAGGGCTTGAATTCACGCCGCAGCCGCTCCTGTTCGGCTGCTATGCGCTGAGCGAGTTTTTCGCTGTAAGAAGAATCATTAACAGTGATGAATACGTAGTCCCCGTTCGCGGATGCGAAAACCTCAAAACCTCTGCAAATGAGCTTCGCCTCACGCCCACTAATTCGCTCCCAATTTGTCAGGTCGGGCAGCCCCAGTGCCAGTGAAAATTTGGCTATCAGTGTCTCAGCATTCCAATCAGGTCTTACCGGTAAATTTCGGCTGAGGTAAGAAACTTGGATATTAACCACGCGGTTATCCAGCACCGAAAAACGGATGATCGAAATCCCGGCAAACCTTTCCAGATTGGACGGTGTTTGCAGGATAGTGTTTACCGACAAGGAGAAATCCGTAAACCCGAAGCTCGGAATAAGAGGCGCTTTCTCAAGCTTGTTTTTGATCTCCTGCTTCTCACCGCTTTCGGGCATCAGCGCCAGCACCTCATTAACATTCATCCCAAGCCTGAAGCCACGAATCGCCGGCGCTTGATCAAGCGTCAGCTGACAGCGCGGCGCTGGATGTTTTTCAGGTGGCACATAGGCGGGAGCATCTTTGGGCTTCTGCCGCTTCAGGCGATGATACGTGCAATTACCATACGAGTCATAATAGGCTGTAACCAACTCCCATCCCTGATCGCCAAGCTCGCCCAATTGTGGGTCAGCCTGATTGCATGACTTGACAGTTTTGTACTCCCATCTCACTTCAGCCTGAGTCTGTTTCTGAGCCTGTGCTGTCAGCCCGATGCCGGCGATCAGTGTGATCAGCAACGCAAAAGCAAATCTCCTGTACTTCATAAACTGCCGTCCTCCCGTTGAGAGAAAGGCTTTGTCTGAAAAGGGGGTGCCAGAGAAAGCAAAGTTACACGTGAATGCAAAAGCGCACAGATCATAACCATGCACTCAACTGCTGGCAATAACCTGTGCGCTTTCGCCGTGATCTTAATGTCTGTGGCTTACGAGCCGGCCTGAGCGGCCGCCCCGTCCTCAGTAGGGCGCGCGTTACCGGTCTCCTCTCTGTCTTCGCCGACCTCGTCGCGGAGGCGGTGTTCGTAGGCGGCCCTGATAAAGCTGACGAAGAGCGGGTGCGGGGCGAGCGGCTTCGATTTCAGTTCGGGATGGAACTGGCACCCCAGGAACCACGGGTGGTCGGCCAGTTCGATGATCTCGACGAATTTGCCGTCCGGCGATTTGCCGGAAAAGATCAGGCCGTTTTCCGCCAGCCGGTCTTCAAAGGCCGGGTTGAATTCGTAGCGGTGGCGGTGCCGCTCGGAGATCGCCTCGCTGCCGTAGACCGTTTCGGCGAGCGAACCCGGCCTCAGGTTGCAGGGGTAAGCCCCGAGCCGCATCGTGCCGCCAAGGTTCTCGACGCCGAGCAGGTCCCGCAGCTTGAAGATCACCGCCTGCGGCGTGTCCGGGTCGAACTCGGTCGAGTCGGCGAGTTCCATCCCGGCCACGTTCCGCGCATATTCAATCGAGGCGCACTGCATGCCCAGACAGATGCCGAAGAAGGGCTTCTTTTCGCGGCGCGCAAAACCGATGGCGCGGATCATGCCGTTGATGCCGCGCTTGCCGAAGCCGCCGGGCACGAGGATCGCGTCAACTTCGCGCAACCGGTCTTCCCAGCGCTCGTCGGTCATCAGATCTTCGCTCTCGATCCACTGGAACTTGACCTTCACGCCGTTGGCGAAACCGCCGTGAACGAGCGCCTCGTTGAGGCTCTTGTATGAATCTTCCAGCTCGACGTACTTACCGGCGATGCCGATGGTGACGGAATCGCGCGCGCCGTGGATCCGGTTGACGAGCGCCGTCCACTGCCGCAGGTCGGTGTCGCCGAGCGGCAGCCGCAGCAGGTCAACGATCAACTGATCCAGCCCTTCGTGGCTGAAAACCTGTGGGATTTCGTAGACCGATTTGACGTCGCGCGCCGTGATCACCGCGTCTTCCGACACGTTGCAGAAGAGCGCGATCTTGGCTTTCATCTCGCGCGGCACTTCGCGCTCGCAGCGGCAGAGCAGGATGTCGGGCTGAATCCCGATGGAGAGCAGTTCCTTGACCGAGTGCTGCGTCGGCTTGGTCTTGAGTTCGCCCGAGGCCGCGATATATGGCACGAGCGTCAGGTGGACGAAGATCGAATTGTGACGCCCGACTTCGTTCGACATCTGGCGGATGGCTTCGAGGAAGGGGAGCGATTCGATGTCGCCGACCGTGCCTCCGATCTCGACGATCACGACATCCACGTCGTCGGAGATGGCCCGGATGTTCTCCTTGATTTCGTTTGTGATGTGCGGGATGACCTGAATCGTCTTGCCCAGGTAATCGCCGCGCCGCTCCTTTTCGATGACCGAGAGGTATATGCGCCCGGTCGTCCAGTTGTTGGCTTTGGTCAGGCGCGCGCGCGTGAAGCGTTCGTAATGCCCCAGGTCGAGGTCGGTTTCCGCGCCGTCGTCGGTGACGAAGACTTCGCCGTGCTGGAACGGCGACATCGTGCCGGGGTCCACGTTGATGTAAGGGTCGAATTTGAGCAGCGTGACTTTCAGCCCGCGCGCTTCGAGCAGCGCGCCGATTGAAGCCGCCGCGATGCCCTTGCCCAGACCGCTAACAACGCCGCCCGTCACAAAAATATATTTCGGCATGCCTGGTCTCCTGAGGTGGTGATAGAACTGAAGTGTCGTGGACTGATCACGGGGATCGGTGGTAGGAAACAGAGTAATCGCAACTTCAGACTCCGTCAACGGCGCCGGTGTTTTGAGCCACAATTACACCTCCTGACACCGCGGCCGGATGTACGGGGAGCTGCCAGCTCCCTGCTGTCTGTAGAAGCGCAGTCTTATGAACAACTACAGTGGTGGAAGCCGGCGGGGAGCTGGCAGCTCCCCGTACACTGGCTGGCCGTTCGATTTGTAAGCTGTCTGACAAGCATCTCCCGCGCCACGTATGCTAAAATCCGGCGCGTTCGAGCAGGCCGTAAAATTTCACCTTCTGAGGGACATCACAATGTTTGACTGGATGAGAAAAAGTCTGAGCCTCTGGCTGATCTGCGCCGCAGCCGTCCTCGCGCTGTCCGGACAGGTCGCCGGTCAGAAGCTCAACGTCGTTTCGTGGTCGGGCAAGGCCGACAAGAGCCAGGTCCGCCCGGGTGAGGCGGCAAAGCTGCTGCTGACGGCGAAGATCGAGCCGAACTGGCATATGTATTCACTGACCCAGCCGCCCCCGCCGCGCGCGACGAAGATCGCCCTCGCCGAAGGCAGCGCCTTCACGCTCGACGGCGCGCCGAAACAGCCCGCGCCAATCGTCGCTTACGACCCGAACTTTGAGATCAACACGCAGACTTTCGAGAATTCGGTGACCTTCACCGTGCCGGTCAAAGCCAACACCGATGCCGCGCCGGGGCCGCAGAAGGTCATCGCCAAAGTGACCTTCCAGGCCTGCGATGAACATCAGTGCCTGCCGCCGCGAACAAAAGAGATAGAAATTGAAATCATGATCGCTCAGGCCGCGGCTGTGGCGGCTGTGCCGAAGACAACGCCTACAGCAACTCCGGTCGCTTCGGTCAGTCCCAGTGTGACGCCGACGGCGAAAAGCTCGCCTTCACCTTCGCCGTCTGCAACCGTTTCGCCTTCACCTTCAGCATCGGTCTCACCGTCGCCAACAGCGACTCCCGGGAGCAGCATTAATCCTGCCCCTCCATCGCCGCCAAACCCCGGCCCGAAACTGAGACAGAACGGATTGCTGAGTTACCTGTGGCTGGCGCTGGTCTCGGGGTTGTTGTCGCTCCTGACGCCATGCGTGTTCCCGATGATTCCGATCACGGTCTCTTTCTTTACCAAAAGTGAGCAGCAGTCGCGCGGCGCAGCAGTCGGACACGCTCTGGTTTACTGTGTGGGCATGGTGCTGACTTATACCGGGCTCGGGATGGCGATGGCGCTGCTTTCGAGCGCCGCTGGCCTGGGCAATCTGGCGGCGAATCCGTGGATGAACCTGATCCTGACCACGGTGTTCGTGGTCTTTGCGCTGAACCTGTTCGGGATGTTTGAGATTCGCGTCCCGTCGGGGCTGCTCTCGAAACTCGATTCGCGGGCGAAGGCCAGTTCGTGGATCGGGACGCTCCTGATGGGGCTCACGTTCACACTGACCTCTTTCACCTGCACGGCGGCCTTCGTCGGCACCGTGCTGGTCGCGGCGACGCAGGGCGAAAAGCTCTGGGCGGCCATCGGGATGATGGTCTTCTCGTCGGCCTTCGCCTTCCCGTTCTTCCTGCTGGCACTCTTCCCGCGCTGGCTCAAATCGCTGCCGAAATCGGGCGGCTGGCTCAACAGCGTGAAAGTGGTGATGGGGTTTCTGGAACTCGCCGCCGCGTTCAAGTTCATCAGCAACGTGGATCAGGTCTGGGGCTGGAGCGTGTTTACGCGCACCCTGGTGCTGGCCGCCTGGATCGCCATCTCCATCGTCACCGCAGTCTACCTGCTCGGCAAATTCCAGCTGCCTTACGACACCGCGGTTGAAAGGCTCGGGGTGGTGCGGATGATGATGAGTGTCTTCTTCCTCGGCATCGCGTTCTACCTCCTGACCGGGTTGTTCGGCGGTCGGCTGGGCGAGCTTGATTCATTCCTGCCCATCCTGCAACCCGGAGAACTGGCCGGCATCATGCGCGGGGGCACGACGACCGGCGCCGGGAACTCTCAGGCAAAATGGCTCGAAAGCTATGACGATGCGCTGCAACTGGCGAAGGCGCAGAACAAGCCCGTCTTTCTGAACTTCACCGGCGTGACCTGCACCAACTGCCGCTGGATGGAGACCAACATGTTCACTCAGGCGGAGGTCAAAAAAGAGCTGGAGCGGTACATCCTCGCCGAACTGTTCACCGACCGCCAGACGCCGGAACACGTGCAGGGCGACGAACGCAATCAGAAGCTGCAGGAAGAGAAATTCGGCACGGTCGCCCTGCCGCTCTACGTGATCGTCAGGCCCGACGGCGAGACGGTTGACAAGTTCCCCGGCCTGACGCGCGACAAGAATGAATTCATCCGCTTCCTGCAATCCGGCACGAGCCAGTCTGCGCAGGTGGCACAACGGCAATAATGAGTGGAAGCAGAAGGAGGTGTGTGATGCCAGCTATCTCCGGCCGTGGTGACAGACTTTCTGAGCCTGGGTGATGGCGAAGACCTGAATGGAATGACAAAAGCCTTTCGCGAATGGGTGCAGGCTAACAGGTCATAAGCATCTGCCGGACAGTTCCGCCCATACTACAGCTTTCTCTGATCTACACCATGAAGTTCCAACAACTCAGAGTGCCGGCCCTCCTGCTGGCGATCCCGTTTCTGCTGACCGCTCTGATCGCGGCAACGCTTCCTGAAGGTTCATCGGCGTTAGAAAAACAGAGCCTGCTCAAGGATAAAGTCTCCGCCTGGCTGCTCAACCGCGTTACGGGGGATGACGAAGCCGAGTTCCTGGTCATCCTCGCCGATCAGTCCGACCTGAGCGCGGCTGAAGCAATCGAATCGCGGCAGGAGCGGGGCCGCTACGTGCGTGAAGCGCTGTGGAGCAGGGCGCAGACCTCGCAGGCTTCGCTGCGGCAATGGCTCAATCAGCGCGGCATCGAGCATCGTTCGTTTTACATCGTCAATGCGGTGCTGGTGAAAGGCAATCGGGACGTGCTGGAAGCAATCGCCGCGCGGCCTGACGTCTTGCGCATCGAAGGCAATCCGCACATTCAGAACACCGCGCCGCTCGAGCCAATGCGTTACGAATCGGCGGAATCACCGGCACAACCGGCGACGGTGGAGGCGGGCATCAATTACGTCCACGCGCCCGACGTGTGGGCGATGGGGTTCACCGGGCAGGGCATCGTCGTCGGCAGCGCGGATACCGGAGTCGAGTGGGATCACCCGGCCCTCAAACCGCACTACCGCGGCTGGAACGGCACGAGCGCTAACCACGATTACAACTGGCACGACAGCATTCACACGAACGGCGGCGTCTGCGGCCCTGACACGAAAATCCCGTGCGATGACAGCAACCACGGCTCGCACACGACCGGCACGGCGGTCGGCGATGACGGCAACGGCAATCAGATCGGGATGGCTCCGGGCGCGAAATTCATCGCGTGTCGCAACATGGATCGCGGCGACGGGACTCCCGCGCGCTACATCGAGTGCATGGAATTTTTCCTCGCCCCGTACCCGGTCAATGGGACTCCGTCGCAGGGCGACCCGACGAAGGCCCCGGACGTGACGATCAACTCGTGGGGTTGCCCGCCGAGCGAGGGCTGCCAGCCGCTGACGTTGCAATCGGCGATTGAGGCGCAGCGGGCCGCCGGGATTATGACCGTCGTGGCCGCGGGCAATGCCGGGCCAAATTGTTCGACGGTCAATGACCCGCCGTCACTTTACGCGGCCTCTTATTCAATCGGGGCTTTCAGTCCGGCCACCGGCGACCTCGCCAGTTTCAGCAGTCGCGGCCCGGTCACACTGGATGGCAGCAATCGCCGCAAGCCTGACATCACTGCCCCAGGTGTCAGCACCAGATCGAGCGTGCGCGGTGCCGGTTACAGCAACTTCAGCGGCACTTCGATGGCGACGCCGCATGTGGCCGGGGCGGTGGCGCTGCTCTGGTCAGCCGTGCCTTCGCTGCGCCGCCAGATTTCACTGACCGAAGCCATCCTCAACGAATCGGCCGTGAAGGTGACCACTACGACCTGCGATGCCAGTCCCGCATCGCCGAATAACACTTACGGCTTCGGGCGGCTGGACATCAAAGCCGCGGTTGATCTGGCGCGTTCGAGGACTATTGCGACGGCCTCTGCTGCCGATTACAGCACGGCGGCGCTTGCGAGCGAAGCCATCGTTGCGGCCTTTGGCACCGGGCTGGCAAACTCGACTCTCGCCGCGACGGCTGTCCCGCTGCCGACTTCGCTCGGCGGGACGACGGTCAAAGTGCGGGACGGCGCCGGGGCGGAGCGACTGGCCCCGCTGTTTTTCGTTTCGCCCACGCAGGTCAACTATCAGATCCCGCCCGGCACGGCCAATGGCGCGGCGACAGTGATCATCACCAATCCGAACGGGACCGCGTCAACCGGGCTTTCGGTGATTGCTTCGGTTGCGCCGAGTCTGTTTTCCGCCAATGCCACGGGCTCAGGGCTCGCCGCGGCTTTCGTGCTGCCGTATCACAACGGCCAGGCGCTGCCCGCCGAACCGGTGGCCGCCTTCGACGGGACGCAGTTCGTCGCGCGCCCGATTGATACGGGGTCTGAAGGCGATCAGGTCTTCCTGGTGCTGTTCGGCACCGGATTGCGCTTCCGCACTGACATTTCGGCAGTCACAGCGAAGATCGGCGGCACAGACGCACAGGTGACCTTTGCCGGGGCGCAGGGCGATTTCGTCGGGCTCGATCAGATCAACGTCCTCGTGCCGCGCTCTCTGGCCGGGCGGGGTGAAGTTGACGTGGCGCTGACGGTCAACGGCAAACCGACCAACACCGTGAAGGTCAGCATCAAATGAGCCTGTCGAGAATGCAGCAACTGGGCGCGCTGATATTGATCGCCCTGCTGCTCGCGGTCGCGCTGTATCGCTGGTTCCACCTGCCGCAATGATTCGCTTCGCCGGCTCTCTGCGAACCTCTTGCCGGAAGTGATCAATCTTTGTAACATTCCTGCATCCGCAGCATGTCCCCGCAAGTATGCGTACAACAGCCGGAGCGATGGCTCCGGCTGCTCCGGCTGTCCACACAGTCTCAATTTTTATGACTCAACGAACCAATCCTGAAGCCGCCGCCTCTCTGCGCCGCGCGATAGCCGACGCCGGGCACGGGCTGGTGGAACGTGAAACGCTGGTCGAAATGATCGCGCTCTCGGCCGTCGCCGGCGAACACCTGCTGGTCATCGGCCCGCCGGGCACGGCCAAGAGCGAAGCAGCCCGCCGCATCGCCCGCTCGACCGGCGGGCAGTATTTCGAGTACCTGCTCGGACGCTTCACCGAGCCGAGCGAGATCTTCGGCCCGGTTGATCTGCGCAAGCTGCGCGAGGGCACGGTCGAAACCGAGACGATGGGCATGCTGCCCGAAGCCGAGATCGCGTTTCTCGACGAAATCTTTCAGGGCTCGACGGCGATCCTCAACACGCTGCTCGGCATCCTCAACGAGCGTGTGTTCCGTCGCGGACACACGCGCATGGCCTGCCCGCTGCGCATCTGCATCGGCGCGTCGAATGCGCTGCCCGAAGACGAATCGCTCGCCGCCTTCGCCGACCGCTTCCTCGTCCGCATCTTCGTTGACCCGGTCCCCGACCCGCGGCTGGAAGAGCTGCTCGCCGGGGGCTGGGCGCTCACGAATGATGGCAACCAGTATCAGGCGCATATCTCAGACATTGACGCGCTCGCCGCCGCCGCGCGGAGTGCGGAGATGTCGAGGGTTCAGCCACAGCTTGCGCGGGCCGTGCGGCTGCTGCGCGGCGCCGGCATCACGCTGTCTGACCGCCGTGCCGTCAGGGCGCAGCGACTCATCGCCGCCGCCGGGGTGCTGGCCGGTCGCAGTGCGCCTGACGCCGCCGACCTGTGGCCCCTGGTCTTTGCCGTGCCAACGCGCGAGCAACAGGCGCTGGCCCGCGACTGTCTGCGCGAACTGCTGGCGAATACTGAGAACGCCGCGCTCCCCGCCGCCGCCGAAGAAGCCTCGCTCGGGCCGCTGCTGAGGGCCGCCCGCCTGGTCGTGGCCGGTGAAGAGGCTTTGGCAAATTCTCCTGACGGCGCCGACCCGGAAGCCATCGAGTCATGGCAACTCAGGCTCGAAGGCATCGCGCGTGAAATCGATGCCGGCTTCACGGCAGAACAAATGCCGCCCGAACTGGCAAACCTCCGCTCAAGCATCGTGCGGGCTCTCGGCCAGCCGCAGGCCGCCAGTTCATGAACAATCAGCCAATGAATAATTCATCGGGAAACGATCACGCCGGTGTCGAGGTTCAGGTGCGGTGGCAGTCGCGCCGGGAACCGCTCCGGCCGCTCGGTCTGGCGGCGCATGGAAATGTTGCGCGGCAGCTGGCGCAGCGGCTGATGAAGCTCAGTGATGAAACGCTCGTACAACTGCGTGGCGTTGCCGCGCCGGGTCTCCTCGTCATCATTGGTGAAGAAAAAGCGCTGCCCTGGGTTGATGGCGTGATTTATCTCGGGCGCGATGAGCGCGCGCCTTCGTTATTGCTGCCGACGACGCTGGAACCCGTGATCCCATTGCCACTCGTTGAGCGCGCATTGCTCGGGCAGAGTAATGAACGTCCGCCGCTGGCCGTGCTGCCGGACGAGTTGCTCATCGTCCCGGTCGGATCGGCCAGAGCCGTCGCGCGTGAAACTTTGATTTCGTGGGTGGAAGCCGCATGAAGCTGCCGCAATCGCTCGCGCCCTGGGCGCAGTATCTGAATTTATTCCCGCCCGAACTGAGCCTCGCGCTCGGAGCGATGGCGCGGCGGATTGCCGTGCTGGTCGGGCCGCTGCGCGCGCGCGCGATGGCCGGCGAAATCGAGCCGGACGGCTTTGACGGGCTCGCGCAGCGCGGGGTTTATGAGCGGCTGCTCGCGACGGAATGGGCGCTGGCCGAAGAAGCGCCGGATGAATTCAACCGCCGCGCCGTGATGAACGAGCATCTCTTTTTCAGAATCGCCCGGCGCAACCCCGCCGGTTCGCGGGTCTCGCTGGCGCTGTTTGACGCCGGGCCGAATCAGGCGGGGTCGCCGAGGCTCGCGCATCTGGCCGCGCTTGTCGTGCTGGCGCGCCGGGCTGAAGCCGCGGGGGCGCACTTCGGCTGGGGCGTGATTCAGCTGCCGGGGATGACTGTGATGTCTGAAGTGGACGGCGCGAGCGTGCTGCGCCTGCTCGAATCTCGCAGCCCCTCGGAAGTGAAGGCCGATGACCTGAACGCGTGGCGTAACAGGGTTGCCGACTGGCATGGGCTCGATGACCTGTGGCTCGTCGGCGGAAAGAGTCTGGTCGCGCTCCCGGCGGGGCTGAAGCCGTCACGGATGGAAGTGAGTGACGTGCTGGAGCCGGACGTGCGCTGCCTGTCGGTCACTGTGCGCAGCGCTTCGGGCGTCAGGAAAGAGGTGCGGCTCGATCTGCCCGAAGATAAAGTCTGCGCGCGGCTGTTGCGCGACCCATTCGGCGTGGCGACGGCGGAGCCGAAAACAGTCAAAGCGAAATTCACGCCCGCCTCGAATCTGGTCTTTGATTCGAGCGGGACAAAGCTGTTCGCTCTTTCAGCCGATGGTGGGTTGATTGCTTATCCCGTTCCAAACTCGCCGCGCGCGGGAACCGGGAAGCCGAAGCTTTATCAGTCCGGGTATGGTGGCAGAATCGTTGCCGCCGGCAGGTATGCAGGGTCAATTGTGCTGCTCAAAACGCACGGCGAGGGGGCGTTCGTGGAACACCTCAGGCGCAAGGGATACCTGCGCGATGGGGCCCGCTTCGATATTCTGTCCGGCATCAGGCAGGCGTTCCCTGAACCGAATGCAGAATTGCGATCCTGCTTCCGGGTGACAGGTAGCAATGAATTGCTGGTCGCGGCTCCGAACAAGACCTTATTCAAAATGAAATTGCCCGGCCCCTTTCTCCCGCCCGGAGAGACGCCCGCCCCGGTGACGGCGGAGCCCGTGGCGGCGAACGTGCTGGCCATCACGCAGACTTACAGCCGGGTGATTTATCTCGGACAGGAGGTCACCGGCGGCAGCTATCATGTGGTCTCAATCGGATCGGCAATTGAGCGCACGACCATGCCGGGAGCGGGTTCCGATCCGCCCGGCGCCTTCTTCGGTTACGGCGGCGGATACGCCCATTGGACCTTCGGACTGCTGGTGGTGCAGGAGTCTGAGGATCGCTGGATTATCCTGACAGCGCAGGGTGAAGTGACTGTACAGGTGCGACTGTCCGCAGGCGAGCGCGTTGTGGGCGTCGGTGTGAATCGTGACGGTGCTTACGGCGCGGGCCTCGTCATCCTCGAAGGGGATGACCGGACGCTCAGGTTGCAGGGCCGCGACTGGCATCGCACGCTGGTGACAGCACCAGCAAAAATTGAACACGTCACCGCGAGCCATGCCGCGCCGTTCATCGCTTATTCGACCGTTGACGGCGCGGTGTATGTCTACTCAATCAAGGACAGCGCGATGGTCTGCCAGTTTCTGCCGCGGGACAGAGCATGAAATCAGTCGGCGTGAAAATCCGGACGGAAAACCTGAAGCGGCCACGCGCGCTCGCGCACCGCGGTTTCGTTGAGGCTTCGGGTTTCTGGCTTGACGTTGAACTGGTCGGCCTGGCCGAAGCGCGGCGCAGGATTCTGGCGCTCTGGCAGCCCGGCATGCAGGTCTTCCGCGTCGCCGGCGGATTGTGTGTGCTATGGCCCTCGCCGCAAAGAATCGCGTGTGCGCATTCGCCGGGCGTGCCGCTGGTCGCCGCGGGCAAAGCATTGCTCGCCGCGCCGCTCGCCGCAGACGAATTGAAGGCGCTCGACCCCGCGCCTGATTCGGTCGTGCTGATTCGCGGCGGTCGCGCAGTGGTCGAGCCGCTCTCTCACACGCAGCTTGAAGCGCCCGAGCAGTGGCTCGCCGTTGACGGCTTTATCACGGTCAAACCCGAATCGCTGGGCCGCCAGCCTGAACAGCCCCGCATCGTTGTCGAGCCACAGGCATTCAACGCCCGCGACCGGATGGAAGGCGTGCCGCCCGCCGCCGCAGAAATGGCCGAAGTGCTGAACGCGCTGGTCGGCAGGGCGAAGGCAAAGTCCGGCGCAGGTGGTCGGGCCTCGGCGGGTGAAGGGGCCGGATTGCTCAATAGGTTGAAGTCAGGGGCGGCGGCTTTCGCTTCAGTTTTGAAAAGCTTCTTTGCCCGAACAGGGCAGCCGGGATCGGGCAATGCCGGCGGGATGTCAGGGCGACCAGCCGGTTTACCGCTGCCGGCACGGCCATCATTGCTGCACCGGTTCTCAGCTCGCGCGAGGCAGTTGTTCGCGCGCATGCTTATCACGACGCGGCTCGCGGGTTTCATCGGGCGGCGGCAGGCAGAATACATCGGGCGGATGATGGAGCTGTTCGAGCGCGGCGACCTGACCGAGGCGCTCAAGTATGCGATCCCGCTCGGGGGCGAAGCCGAATCCGCGCTGAAGTCGCTTGCGCTGAGTGTGCCGACGCCGCGCGCCAGTCTGAGTATTTCGCCTGCCGGAACTCCCGCCAGGTCGTCAATCGGCATGGGCGGCGATCTGCTCGCTCATCTGCGGCAGCTCTATCGCGCCTCGTTCGAGCGACTGGCCGCGCAGGGGCGGATCGAAGAGGCCGCCTTCGTGCTGCTCGAACTGCTCCATGAAAATCACGAGGCCATCGCGTTTCTCGAACGCCACGGCCGGCTGCGGCTGGCCGCGGAGATCGCCGAGGCGCGCGAACTGCCGCCGGGCCTCGTCATCCGGCAGTGGTTCGTCGCCGGTGATCGGAAGCGCGCCGTGCTGATGGCGCGCCGCACTGGGGCGTTCGCGGACGCCGTCGTGAGGCTGGAAAAAAGCGACCCGAAGCAGGCGGAAGTGCTGCGCCTGTTGTGGGCAGGCACGCTCGCCGAAGCCGGCGATTACGCCGCGGCGGTCGAAGTCGCGTGGCCTGTAGCCGAAGCGCACCGGCTGGCCGTAACGTGGATGGATCGCGCGATTGAAAACGGAGGCGCGGTTGCTGGAAGGATGCTCGCGCGTAAGCTGACTGAATTCCCCGAAGCGTTTGCTGAAGTCCGTGGGCGCGTGGGTGAATTGCTCGAAGATGAAAGCTGTGAAGTCGTGCCCGCACGCGCCGCCTTTGCCGAGACGCTCGTGCGCGGGGAGCAGTCGCCGCAGGCTCAGACGATGGCCAGAGCGACTGCGCGCGCGATCCTGCGCGACGCCGGACGGGGGCACACCGCGATGAATCAGTCGCAGTTCAGCCAGCTTGTGCTTTTCGCGGGCGACGGCGCATTGCGTGCTGACATTCCGTCGTTGCCCAAAATCACCAGCGAAAGTCTGTCATCGCGTGCCGAACCTATGCGAATTGAAATTGCCGCCTCCGACGCAGGCACGCTGCCCGTCAATGATATCGCGTTATTACCGAGCGGTCGTCTGGTCGCAGCCTTTGGCGAAGCTGGCGTGAAACTGCTCGCGCGCGACGGGCGGACGATCACCCATTTTGATCAGCCGGCGCACCGGCTGGTGATCTCCGATCACGGTGATCGTGCGATTGTGATGGCACGGCGCGGCGAAGTGTGGCGGCTGGCGCGGCTAAATCTTCTCGCACGAAGCTCAGAAGACTGGTGCGAGGCTCGCATTGATGCGTTCGCAGCTGATTATGATGGTTCAGCCTGGTTCATTGGTGCGGGCGGAGAAGGGTGGAACGGAGACTTTTATGCGATTGATGTGACGGCAAAGCGATTTGACGCGCTCTGGCGCGTTCCGGCTGTGGAAGGGCAGGTTTACGCAGTTGCGCGCTCGTCGTCTCGTTGCCGTTTTCTCACCACTGAAGCTTTCGCGGTTGACACTGAAGCGTGGGATTATGAACTGCCGTCGCTGACTTTGCGTGGACGCGAACGACTCAACCACGAATTCCCGAAAGACTGCCTGATGATGGGCTGGCATTTGATGATTTCACCAGAAGGAAAAGTCATTGAGGCCGTCCATCCAGCCACTTTCATCAGGACAGAGGTGGCTCAGATCGCGGGGATAGGGGAAGATCACGGCTGGCGGCTCCGTTTTTATGCTGACAGAACCAATGGTCGCGAACTTCTTGTCGGCGGCGAAGGAGAAACGATGGGCGCCCCGGCCATCTGTGGCAACTGGATCGCAGCGACGGTGACTGACGCTGCCGGGACGCGCGTGTTGCTGATTGAGACGAGTACCGGGAAAGAGAAGGCTGTGATCAACCTCTCAGGGTCACAGAATGTCTGCCTGCGCCCGCAATCCGAAACCCTGACGATGGCCGATGATCGCGGGCGTATTCTCGTTCTGCAACTCAGTGACGGGCAGTTGCTGCGCAATCTGCGCCTTTGATGTCTGTGGCTAATTCAACTTCCGAAAATAAGCAGCCGCTGGTTGCCGTCGTCGGCCCGACCGCATCGGGCAAGAGCGATCTGGGCATTGCCCTTGCCGAACGCTTCGGCGGCGAAATCATCAACTGTGATTCGGTGCAATGCTACCGCGGCATTTACGTCGCCACGGCCAAAGTCCCGCCCGCAGAGCAGCGCGGCATCCCGCATCACCTGATTGATATTGTCGAGCCGACCGATAACTTCACCGCCGTCGAGTGGGCCGCACGGGCAAGGGAAATGATCACGGACATCGAGTCGCGCGGCAAACTCGCGATTCTGGTCGGCGGCACGGGGTTCTACCTGCGCGCGCTCGCGACGAGGTTTTTTGACGCGCCGGAAATTGACGAATCACTGCGGCCACGCCTGCAAAGCCTGATTGAACGGCGCGGGCCTGAGCATCTGCACCGGATGCTCGCACGGGTTGACCCGGAGACGGCTGCGCGATATGCGCCAAAGGACTGGTCGCGGGTGACGCGCGCGCTCGAAGTTTACTTCTCATCCGGCCGTCCGCTTTCGCACTGGCAGCGGCAGAGCAGGGTTGAGCCGACCGAATACGCGGGGCGGATATATTACCTCGTCCTCAACCCGCCGCGCGAAGAGCTGTACGAGCGCATCAACCGCCGCGCCGACCTGATGGCCGAGCGCGGACTGGTCGAAGAGGTCGAGAGACTGATAACGGACGGAGTCCCACCGACCGCGAAAGCATTCAACGCGCACGGCTACAAGCGGGTGGTCGAGTGCCTGCTGGGCCGGCGGACGCTCGAATCGGCGATTGAGCAGATGAAACTCGACACGCGGCATTACGCGAAGAGGCAGTGGACATGGTGGCGGGCGCAGCGGAATACTTTCTGGCTGGAGGGGTTCGGGTTTGAAGAGAAGGTGATTGAAGAGGCGGAATTGATTGTGAAGCAACTTCAGGTGGGTAACAGGGGGGAACTCGGATGAAATTGAGCGCTCAAACTATGATCCGAAGGTTCAAGGGCATTCCGCTGGTATGGAAGATCTTTTTCGTCATCGTTCTTTTGCTGATCACTCCTTTTCTGATCCTTGGCGCGCTGTTTCCCGATTATTCACCGGAATACGGCTTGGTCAGCCTGAAAATACTCGACGGCCGGGAGATCTACTTCAAGCGAGTGGTCTGGGGAATTCTGGGGAACTCGGATGTGATAGTCATCTCTCCAGACAGAAAGTTATGTAATCTGCCGAATAATGAAAAGACTGACTATGTATTTCGGAGTTCGGACTCGGGTTCAGGGAAAATCTATTACAAGTTTGAGAACGACACGCTGGTCTTGTTTGTCTGGGATTCTGCGAGTCTGCCGCGAAGCGGGGAGTTCCCGGTGAAAATCATCCAGCACGAGCTGAATCCTATGGAATTTTACGAAATGGAGAAGAATGCCGTGGCGAATGGCCTGAAGGTAATCGAAGTTCCTGTGGATAAGAGGCTCAAGTGTCACGAACTGCTGGAATGGCTGACTGATAAATGGCAACGTGTCGGCCAGCGGTAGACGCGGACTGACTTCATCTCAGCCGCCCGGTCGAAGCAGGAGGAATGATTCGCGCCGGAGACAGTAAGCGCCTCCGGCGCGAATTGGGTCAACCATTCTTCTGCTGAAACTCCTTCATAAACTCGACCAGCCTGACCACGCCCTCGCGCGGGAAGGCGTTGTAGATCGAGGCGCGCATCCCGCCGACCGAGCGGTGCCCCTTGAGCCCGTCGAGGCCCGCCGCGGTCGCTTCCTTCGCGAACTTCTTCTCAAGCTCTTCGCTCGGCAGGCGGAACGTGACGTTCATGAGGCTGCGGTCTTCGGGCACCGAGTGGCCGCGGTAATAGCCGCCCGAGGCGTCAATCGCGTCGTAAAGAATCTTCGCCTTCTCCTTGTTCCTCTCGTGAATCTTCCCGAGCCCGCCGACCTCGCTGAGCGCCCACTTGAAGACGAGGCCGCAAATGTAGATCGCGAAGCACGGCGGCGTGTTGTACATTGACGCGCCTTTGACCAGGTTCTTGTAATCAAGCATGGCGGGTAATCCGTCGGGCACGCGGTCGAGCAGGTCTTCGCGGATGATCACGATGGTCGCGCCCGCGGGCCCGGCGTTCTTCTGCGCCCCGGCGTAAATCAAACCGTACTTCGACACGTCAATCGGCCGGCTGATGAAATCCGACGAGGCGTCGCAGACGAGCGGCACGTCGCCGACTTCGGGCTCGGTCCTGTACTCGACGCCGAAGATCGTCTCGTTCGAAGTGAAATGGACGTAGGCCGCGTGCGGGTCGAGTTTGAGTTCCTCCTGCGCGGGCAGGCGCGAGAAATTGCTGTCGGCGGTCGAGCCGGCCTCGCGCACGGTGCCGAGCTTCTTCGCCTCCTTGATCGCGCCCTGACCCCAGCTGCCGGTGATGATGTAATCGGCGCTCCGGTCTTTCGGCAGCAGGTTCATCGGGGCCATGGAAAATTGCAGGCTCGCGCCGCCCTGTAAGAAGAGGACTTTGTAACCGGCCGGAATATCGAGCAGGCGGCGCAAATCCTCTTCGGCCTCTTTGATGATCTGCTCGAAGGTCGCCGAGCGGTGGCTGATCTCAAGCACTGACATCCCGACGCCGGGCAGGGCGAACAGGTCGCGCTGGGCCTGTTTGAGGACGGGCTCAGGCAGCACGGCAGGGCCGGCGCTGAAATTGAAAACACGTTCGGTCATCGTTTCTCCTGAAAAAATGTGGCGGCAAACTTTCCGGTTTGCGGCGTGGTTATTAATCTGTTGTACGGGGAGCTGGCAGCTCCCCGGTGTACTGAATAAAAGCTGAATCCATGAGCAGCGGGATCACCGGGGAGCCAGCGGCTCCCCGTACATTCATACGTCAACTCAGCCTGAACAGATTAAGCTCAATAATATCGCTGTTGCCGGCGCGGATGCGTTCGAGCGTCTCTTTGCTGAGTGGGTAATCGAGGCTGATCCGGGCAATCGCGGCCTCCGCGCCCGCAAAGACCACGTTCTCCATCTCCTGGACGTTGTTGCTGGCCTTCCGGAGTTCGTTGAAGACGTGGGCCAGCACGCCGGGGCGGTCGCGGTGACGAACGACGAGCAGGTGCGTGGCGGGCGTGCGGTCCGACAGGTTGACGACGTTCAGGACTTTGCCGGTCTCCTTGAACTGCCGGATGATCCGCACCGTCTCGGCCGCAATCGCCTCCTGCGCCTGCGCGGTCGAAGCGCCGATGTGGTGCGTGCCGATCACGCCGGGCAGTTTGATGATCTCGTCGGCGAAATCACCCGTCGCCCCGGCGGGCTCCGCGGCAAAGACGTCCAGCCCGACGCGCAGGTGTTTGTTCGTGATCGCTTCGACGAGCGCCTCCTGATTCACCACCTCGGCGCGTGAGGTGTTGATGAAGTACGCGCCGTCACGGGCCACGTCAAAAAAATCCTTGCCGATCACCCCGCGCGTCTCGGGCGTCAGCGCCAGGTGGATGCTGATGATGTCGCAGTCGTTGGCGACTTCCTGTATCGTCTGGCGGTAGGCGATGCCCGTTTCGGCGGCGCTGTCGGGCGTGAGGCGGCGGCTCCAGCCGATGACGTTCATCCCGAAAGCCCTGGCCCGCGGGATCATCTCGCGCCCGATCTGCCCGAGGCCGATCAGACCGAGCGTCGCGCCGTAGAGCCCGCGCGCCTTGCCGTATTCCTGCTTGTCCCATTTGCCCGCGCGCAGATCGGCGGTGCTGTCAACGACGCGGCGGTCGAGCGCGCAAATCAGGCCGAAGGCGAGTTCCGCCACCGCCACCGCGTTCCTGCCCGGACAGTTGGACACATAGATCCCGCGCGCCGAAGCCGCCTTGACGTCAATCGTGTTGAAGCCCGCGCCGGCCCGCACGATCAGGCTCAGGCGCCCGGCGTCGAGTATGGCTTCATTCACCTCGGTCGAGCGGACGACCAGCACGTCGGCCTGCGAATCGCGGATCGCGGCGACGAGCGTTTCACCCTTCGCGGCGGGATCGTAGACGAGTTCGCAGCCGAGTTCCTGCAGCCCGTTGATTCCACTCTCTTCAAATTTGTCAGCGATCAGTATTTTCATATTAGTTGATGGGGAGAATTACCAGCCTGTTGAGAACAGATTGCGTGCGGCCCTCAGTCCGCACTTCTGATATGTATTGTAACTCGTGGCGGCGCGTTCCCTGATCCGTTCGCCGCCCTCGCCGGCCAGCCAGCCGTCAATGGCGGTTTTCAGGATGTAAGCTTCGGGGGCCATCAGCCCGTTTGTCCAGAGCAACGGATTTGCCCCGGTCGGTTTGAGCGGTTCGGAAAAATAGCGTCTGCTCAGGCAGCAGAGCATGATCGCGTCGCGCGATTTGTCGTCGAGTTTCTTCGGATAATTATCGAGTCTGAAATCCATCAGCCCGTCGTGCCCCAGGTATGTGATCAGATCAGCGCGTCCGCCGGCAGCGAGCCTGACGGGTCTGGAATCCATTTCAAATTCGAGCATCCGATCCTTCGCCCCCGCGACGTAAGCAAAAAAATCGCTGATGGTCTGTCTGATCTCCCTGCCGCGGTAAGCGTCGGCCACGAGCCAGGCGTCTTTATTGCGATGCCTGAAGACGCACCTTTCGAGAACCGCCGGGTCCGGGGCGGCTCCGCGCCGCACCAGTCTCCATTCGGCGCTTTTCGTAAAAAAAGTCCTGACGCCGAATCCCGCGCCCCAATAGAGATTGCCCGCCAGCTCTTCGCCGTTCCCGAGTTTCGCCGGGACGGGCACGATGCCCTGATGCTCGTTATCGCAGAGCGCGACCAGCACGTGAATCACTCGACCCGGCGCAAAGCCTGCCATCCCTGGGGCGGGTGTTTTCGCCTGCGACTTCAGCTGATTGTTTTCGCCGGCAACTCGCGGGCGTTGCTGATCTGCCGCCTGAGCGACAGAGGAATCGCCCGCCTGTCCGCCACAGCCGGATTGCGTGAAAGGCAGCGCAAAGAGAAAGAAAACCCACGGCAGGTGTTTCATCATTCCTCTGGTGAAGCGGGAATACCGGGTTCAGATCAGGTGACTGAGCAATCCGTCGCGCAGCTTCGGCTCGAACCAGGTTGATTTCGGCGGCATCACCTCGCCGGCGTCGGCGACCAGCATCAGGTCATCGAGCGTGGTCGGGTAGAGCGAAAACGCCACCGCCGCCCGGCCCTCGTTCACCAGCCTTTCCAGTTCAGCAGTGCCGCGGATGCCGCCGACGAAATCGAGGCGCTTGTCGGTGCGCTGATCCTCGATGCCCAGCACCGGCGCGAGCAGCTTGTTCTGCAGGATGCTCACGTCCAGCCGGTCAATCGCATGGAGCGGTTTGGTGGAGTGGTCGTGCAGCGTCAGCCCGTACCATCGGCCGTCCAGATACATCGAATAATGCCCATGCTCCTGGGGCGACGGCGAGGCGTCCTCCGCGACGTCGAAGGAATGCCCGATCTCTTTCAGGAATTCATCGGCAGTGCGGCCATTCAGGTCTTTGACGGCGCGGTTGTAAGGCAGAATCCTGACCTGATCGTCGGGGAAGATGACGCACTCGAAAAAGTTGTACTCCTCGCCGCCCAGCTGACGCGCATTCTTCGCCCGCAACTCTTCGCGGGCGCGGCTGGCACTTTTGGCGCGGTGGTGGCCGTCGGCGATGTAGAGTTTCGGCACCGCGCCGAAAGCCTCGGTGAATGCCTGGTTGAATTCGGCGGGCACGCGCCAGACCTTATGTTCGACGCCGTCAGCCGCGGTGAAATCAAAGAGCGGCGCATTCCCGACCGCCTTGTCAACCAGCTCATTGACGGATGCTTCCGAGCGGTAAACCAGAAACACCGGCCCCGTCTGCGCGTGCAGCGCCAGCATGTGCTTTGTGCGGTCGTCTTCCTTGTCCCTGCGGGTCAGTTCGTGTTTGAGGATGGTGTTGTCGTCGTATTCATCAACCGAGCAGCACGCCACCAGCCCCGTCTGTTCGTGATCACCCATGCGCAGGCGGTACAGATAAAAGCTGGCATCGTCCTCGATCACGAGCGGCGCGGTTGCGGTCAGGCGGTCGAAGTTGAGGGCGGCTTTCTGATAGACCTCGGCCGAATGGATGTCGGTGTCTTCCGGCATTTCGATTTCGGGCCGCGACACGCGCAGGAAGCTGTACGGGTTGCCTTCCGCCAGCGCGCAGGCTTCGGCGGTACTGACGACGTCGTAGGGGACTGCCGCGACTTCGGCGGCGCGCTCGGGCATGGGGCGCAGGGCGCGGAATGGTTTGACTGTGGCCACAAATAACTCTCCTTGATCCTGACTGGATTGGTGCTGTCAGCAACGGTGATTTGAGAAAGTGAACTCCGGATTAAGGTCAGGAATTGTAACTTAATCCTGCCGGGCTTGCCCATAGTCCGGCAGTCGGGATTCGACATGCGGCGTCTGACGCTCGAAATAGAGCGCCTGCTGCCGGCTGCATCTCTCGCAGGCGAGTTGCACGACTGTGAGCCGCCGCCCGTCAAAGATGGCCGTCTCCTCGTGGCGCGCGTCGGGCCACGGGAACGGGTTGCCGCAGGCGCAGCGGTGATTGGGCAGGTGAAGCGTGAGGTCATCACCCGCCGGAATCCGAATCGCCGTGTCGGGCGTTGACCCGGTCGCGGCGCGCTGGCGCAGTTTGAACTCCCCGCGCCGGAGCCCCGCTTTCCGGGCCTGCCAGAACCTCCACGTGCCGAAGACCACGAGCGGGCCGAAGACCAGCGCCAGCACGCCGAGCGCCGCGAGCGCGCTCACCTCGTCCGCCGCTTCGCCGCCCCTCGCCAGGCGGAATCTGACCGCCTGCTGCATCCTGTCGAGCGCCTCGACGTGCCGCGCGATTTTGTCAGCCGGGACGTGATCGCTCAGGCTGCGCAGTCTGTATTCCAGCCTCAGCGTGTTGCCGGCGAAGTCTGACTTGTAATCCAGACTCATCGCCGCGTCGTGTTCCGAGCCCGAGTCGGCGTCAAAGTTATAGCCCGGCGGTAAATGCACCTCGGTCGTGTGCAGGATGTGCATCGGGTGGGTGACGGCCAGAGGCTGCGAGCGTTTGGAAATCTTCGGCTTCTGCAATTCGGTGTAGACGGACTCCGGGTAAAAGTATCGGCTCTGGTCGCGCCAGAAATCGGGGATGCGATACTTCTCGGTGATAACGATGACGTTCGCCTGCGGGTCGTCCCGGATTTGCGGCAGTCCATCGGCCACGACCCCCGGGTCAGTTCTGGCATAAAAGTTCAGCCAGGTTTTTCCCAGCTCTTCGATCCGCTCGCGCGCGAGCGAAGGCCGCATCTCGTCGGCCTCAGCGCCGTAATAAGTCGTCACGACTTCGAGCGTCGCGGGCCGGTCGTAGGATTCGGCCCGGTAAATTTCCTTCACGACCGTCCGCGGCTGGTCGCTCGCGGTCGGCGGGATCGTTTCCAGTTCGCGGGTGTCGTTGCCGATGACCAGCGCGCGGGCGAAGGCGGGATTGTATAGTTGCTGCACGCCGCCGCGCTGCAGGCTGGCCGTCGCGTCAACCCAGTAAACCTTCCCGTCGAGTTTCACCCGCACGATGACGTGATCGAATGAGAACGGCGACGGTTGCCACCGGTCAATCGTCTCTCTGGCACTGGTGTTGACGAGCGCCGGGGCGGCTTCGATCTCAAGTCCCTTGAGAATGGAGCTGAGCAGCAGTGACTTGTCCTTGCAGTCGCCGAAGCGTTTGGCGAAGACCTCAGACGGGTCGTGCGGCTGGTGCGAATGCGGGCCGAGTTCGATGCCCAGATAACGCACCTCGTCCTGGACGAAGCGCAGCGCCGCGATGAAGCGTGATTCGGGCTGCGGGTGTTCGCCGCGCCACCGGTCAAGCTGTTTCTTCAATTCGGCCGACAGCGGGCGCGGCGCCTGATAGAGCGGCCACGCCCACTCGGCGACTGCCTGCCAGTTCGCGAATTCGCTCAGCTGCACCTGCGGCGCGGGGTTGAACCAGTCGGGCGTCTTGTCTTCGTCATCGAGCGCCGGGACCTGCCGGCGTTCCCACAGGTATTCCCGCTCCTGCCCGAGTTCGTGAATCACCGGCTGCAAATCGGTCTGCTGATTTTTGAAATGCAGCATGCGGCCCGCCGGCCAGAGCAGCCTGAAGCGCAGATGAGCCACCGGGTCGCGGGCGCACAGCGTCATCGTGTCGGCATAGCGCCCGCCGAGAATCGGATTCTCGCCATTGATCGAGTAGGCAAAATCAATCACGTCACCGACCCGGACGTCATTGAGTAGCGCCACGGCGGAGAGCGTGCCGTTGTAAATCCGTTGTTCCTTCTCTTCTTCCTGCTGCAGCACCCTGATCTCGCGCGGCCTGAGCGCGTCAATCAACTGATCGCCGCGCCGGATGCTGATGTAATGAATGATCAGCTTCTGGAATGAAGGCTCGAAATCAAACCGGAGTTCGGACGAATCCTCCAGACTGCTGGCCGAGAGTACGACGTAAGCCTTGCGGGTGTAGCGCTCGACGCCGGTGCCATTCACGCGGGTCTGCCGGTCAATCAGCAGGTAGCGCGAGTCCCCCGCCGGGGGCAGCGTGGCAGGCGACACCCATGCGGGCGGCGGCGCGACGGTGAATTGCTGGCCGGCCAGAGTTGCGACGGGCAACACAAACAGCAGAAGCATCGCCAGTCTGAATAACGGGCGGAGGACGACAGAATAACGCCGCTCGCAGTGAGCGGGGGCGGTGAATTGCTGTGGCTGGAGGCTGAGCAGGGGCTCGTCGGGCATTCGATGATCCATAGGCTTTCAACTCTGAACCTGAATCGAAAGAGCCGCCATCATAGCAGATCCCCCCCACGCCCCGGCTACCTCAGACCGTTTTTCAGGTGGGTGGATGGAAAGCCGTGTCAGTAGCCCGACCCTCACGCGAGGGCCTGAGTCCTGCAAGCAAGCCCTCGCGTGACGGTCGGGCTACTGACACGGCCCGTACACACGATTGCAGACCGATCTAATCTTCAGGTTCGCCGTGAAGTCAGGCTATAATCCGACCCGAAGGAGATGACAATGTCAACCAGCACAACCAGCGATAACATCGCCCTCAATCCCAACCGGAAGATCATTCGCGGCGCCTGCCCGCACGATTGCCCGGACACCTGCGCCCTCGTCACCACGGTCGAAAACGGCCGGGCCGTCAAAATCGCGGGCGCGGAAGATCACCCGACCACGAACGGTTTCCTCTGTACCAAAGTCAACCGTTACCTTGAACGCACCTATAGTGACCAGCGCGTGCTTTACCCGATGAAGCGTGCCGGCGAGAAGGGCAAAGGCGTCTTCACGCGCATCTCGTGGGACGAGGCGCTCGACACCATCGCCGCGAAATTCAGGCAGATCGCCGACGAAGACGGCCCGCAGGCGATTCAGCCGTACAGCTACGCGGGCACGATGGGGCTCGTGCAGGGCGGCTCGATGGATCGCCGCTTCTTTCACCGCCTCGGCGCGTCGCTGCTCGACCGCACGATCTGCGCTTCCGCCGGCGCCGCCGGTTACAAGGTCACGATCGGCGCCTCCATCGGGACCGACATGGAACGTTTCGATGACGCGAAGCTGATCATCATCTGGGGATCGAACCCGATCACTTCAAACGTCCACCTGTGGCCGAAGGTGCTGGAAGCGAAACGCCGCGGCGCAAAGCTGATTGCGATTGACCCCTATTGCTCGCTGACGGCTGAGAAATGCCACGAGCATCTGGCGCTGCTGCCCGGCACCGACGGCGCGCTCGCGCTCGCGATGATGCACGTGATCATCAAAGAAAATCTGATTGATGCCGATTACGTCGAAAAATACACGCTCGGTTTTGAGCTGCTGAAGGAGAGGGTCGCTGAATGGACTCCGGCGCGCGCCGCCACGATCACCGGCCTCGCTGAAGACGCGATCATCAGACTCGCGCGCGAATACGCCACGACAAAGCCCGCCGTGATCCGGCTGAATTACGGCATGCAACGGCACATTGGTGGTGGGATGGCCGTGCGCACGGTCGCGTGCCTGCCCGCGCTCATCGGCGCCTGGCGCGATGCCGCCGGAGGGATTCTGCTTTCTACTTCGGGCACCTATGGCATCAACTACCACGCCCTCGAACGCCCCGACCTGATCTGGAACAATCCGCGCACCATCAATATGTCCGCGATTGGAGACGCGCTGCTCGGGTTCGAGCGCACAGTGCAGTTCCACGACCGTCCGGGGGCGGCGCCTGAAATTGATCAGGTGATGACTCCGCTCGATCCGCCGATCAGGGCGATCTACGTCTACAACTCAAACCCGGTGGCCGTCGCGCCCAATTCACAGAAAGTCATCGCCGGATTCAAACGCGAAGACCTCTTCACCGTCGTCCACGAAATCTTCCAGACCGACACCGCCGATTACGCCGACATCCTGCTGCCCGCGACCACGCAGCTTGAGCAGTTCGACGTTCACAAGTCGTACGGGCATTTGTACGTGCTGGCCAACAACCCTGCGATTGATCCAATCGGCGAAGCGAAGCCGAACAGCGAAGTATTCCGCCTGCTCGCCGACCGGATGGGTTTCACCGAGGATTGCTTCAAGGATTCCGACGAGGAGATCGGTCGCCAGGCGCTCAATGATGACCATCCGCGCATGCAGGGAATCAACCTTGTGGATATGAAGGAACAAGGCTGGCAGCGGCTGAGTGTCCCGGCCATGTTCGCGCCCTTCGCCGAAGGTAACTTCCCGACGCCTTCGGGCAGGTGCGAATTCTTCAGCGAGACTCTGGCGAAGCAGGGAATTGACCCGCTGCCGACATTCGTCCCGCCCAAAGAGTCGGCGCAGACCGCGCCCGCGCTCGCGCAGAAATACCCGCTGGCAGTCATCTCCCCGCCCGCGCACAACTTCCTGAATTCGAGCTTCGCCAACCTGCCAAGCTTCGTCAAAGCCGAGAAGGAGCCGTTCCTCGAAATCCACCCCGACGACGCCGGAGCGCGCGGGATCAGAGACGGCGACCACGTCAGGATTTTCAATGACCGCGGATCATTTACGGCGAAGGCGCGGGTGTCAGACAAGGCGCGCCACGGCGTCGTCGTCGCGCTGTCAATCTGGTGGAAGAAGCTGACGCGCGACGGCACGAACGCGAATGAGGTGACTTCGCAGAGGCTGACTGATCTGGGGGCGGCAGCGACGTTTTATGACGCGCTGGTAGAGGTGGAGAGACTGGATTAAGCTGTAAATATGAAGTCCGCCCGGGGAACTGAACGGGCAACATCCTGAAAGTGAGGCGCAAGGGGCATGGCAAAGTTTCGCACCGGGCTGGAACTCGAAGACCGATTGAAGACGATTCTGGAAAGGATCGGCTGCGCGATCACCGAAGACCCTGATCTGGACCACGCCTGGAAGATTGACTTCGTGGTCACGCGGTTCCCTCAGATCCCGAGCATCTTCGCCATGGGGGTGCAGGTCACGGCCCGGCCTGACGACCTGCCCAAAATGGAGGAGTTCCTGCGCATCCACCAGTACAACCGCATCGCCGAGAAGGTCATGTATATGGAATTCGACAAGTATGCTGACCTCGACAAGGGCGGCGGATTTGCCGCGCTCGCGGCCATGCTCGATTACCGGCTCAACACTTACTGGCGCAACACCCCGATCCTTGGCATCCGGATCAACAACGATCTGTCCATCACCACTTTCAATCTTCAGGAGCGCATCAGTGAACTGAGGAGGAAGCAGTCGCTCCCCCAGCAGTCCCAGGCCTCTCAGGGCGGGGTCAGACCCCATTCGCAGCATCAGGGCCAGCAGAGGGGCGCGCATAAGAATCAGGGGGCGTCACAGGTCCCTGTTGCCGCCGCGCAAATCCAGCCGGCAATCGCTCCCACCCTGCCTGAGCCGGAGGCCACCAGTCAGGCGGCCCTGGTGCCAGGTCGGGGCATGACAATTGCCTCTTCGGATCAGCAGAAAACCGGTGAGGTCTCCGAGGCGGCTCCGGCGGCAGTGAAGAAACCGAGAAGACGAAGAACCCGTTCGAGCTGACTGAAATGGCCTTGAGAGGGGTAGTTTCAATGCAATGGCATCAGAAGGTGATCACGCTCAGGGCGCGCCCGCGCGGGTTTCACGTGGTGACGCGCGAAGTGCTTGAGCATCTGCCGGAATTGCGCGAGATTGAAATCGGCCTGCTGCACCTGTTCATTCAGCATACGTCCGCGTCGCTGACCGTCAACGAGAATGTCAGCCCCGACGTGCGCGGCGACTTGGAACGGCATTTGAATAAGCTGGTTCCTGAAAACGCGCCGCATTACGAGCATACGCTGGAAGGGCCGGATGACATGCCCGCGCACATCAAGGCCTCGCTGTTCGGGAGCGGCCTGACGATCCCGGTCGGGGGCGGGGAATTGCTGCTGGGGACGTGGCAGGGGATTTACCTCTGCGAGCATCGCAACCACGGAGGGGCGCGGCGAATCGTGGCGACCCTGTCCGGTCAGAAGCAGCAACCCGGATGAATTTCTTTGTGCAAAGTCGAGAGGCTTGTTGAGAGAGGAGTTCACCGCAGAGGAGCAGAGAGAGCAGAGTCAGCACAGAGGTGTCTATTCTTCTCTGCGTTGTCTCTGCGTTCTCAGCGACTCTGCGGTGAATCCCTCTCTCTGATCAACACGTCCGTTGGTTTTGCCCGCGGGGCAGGAATCATCCGGCTCCGAATGACTTGTTGCCGTACTCCCCCGAGTTCGCAATTCAAAATAAGGAGCAGGGACAATGGGAGATCAGAACACTTCATCTGAGATACCACTGAGGGAGCTTGGCCGGACAGGAGCCCAGGTCTCAGCCATCGGTCTGGGCGGCTACCATCTGGGAACGATTAAGGACGACAAGAAAGCCATCTGGCTGGTTCACGAAGCGATTGATGACGGAATCACTTTTCTGGATAACGCGTGGGAGTACCACGACGGGCGCAGCGAGGAGCTGATGGGCAGGGCGATCTGTGACCGCCGCGACAGGGTCTTCCTGATGACCAAGGTCTGCACTCACGGGCGCGACCGGCACGAGGCGATGCGGCAGCTCGAAGATTCGCTCCGCCGCCTGAAGACTGACCATCTGGATTTGTGGCAGGTTCACGAAGTGGTCTACGACAACGACCCCGACCGGCATTTCGCGCCGGGCGGTGTGATCGAGGCGCTCGAAGAGGCGCGGGCGGCGGGCAAGGTTCGCTTCGTCGGCTTCACCGGTCACAAGGACCCGGCGATTCACCTGAAGATGCTCGCGCACGATTACCCGTTCGACACGTGCCAGCTCCCGCTCAATTGCTTCGACGCGACCTTCCGCAGCTTTGCCGAGCAGGTGCTGCCCGAACTCAGCCGGCGCGGGATCGCGGCCCTGGGGATGAAGAGTCTGGGCGGCGGGGGAGAGATGGTCAAAACCGGCGCGGTCACTGCCGCAGAGGCGTTACGCTACGCCATGAGCCTGCCGGTCGCGACGACCGTGAGCGGCATGGATTCGCTGGAAGTACTCAGGCAGAATCTGGAAGTCGCGCGCGGCTTCACGCCGATGAGCGCTGAGGAGATGCGGCAGTTGAGAGACCGCTGCGCCGCGCTGGCCGGGGACGGGCGCTTCGAGCTTTACAAGACCACGGCGAAACACGAAGGCCCGGTCGGCCGCACACAGCACGGCTTCCCGTCAGACAAAGAACTCGCGGCGTGATGACAGAAGCGCAATCGGAGTCACGGCCCTGGCCGATCAGGTACGCGGCGCTGCTCATCGGCATCTGGCTGATTCTCGACTACCGGATTTATGCGTTTGTTCACCGGCGCGGGTATCCATTCGTCGCGCTGGCGCTGGTGATCGTCGGGCTCGTGCTGGCCCGGCGCTGCCACATCAGGGAAGTGCGGCTGCGCTGGCCGGGACTCAGGGACTGGAAGGTTGTGGCCGTCACGATCCTGGCTTTATCACTGACCCTGATTCCGCTCGGGCACGCGCTCTCATTCGTTCACTTCAACCCCGTCTGGCCGCAGATCAGACGCGCGCTCGTTGAAGCTATCCCCATTTACCTGATCGTCGCCCTGCCGGAAGAGATCATTTTTCGCGGAGTCATCCAGAAATCTTTCCAGAACAAATTCGGCAATCCCGCCCTGGCGGTCACGGTGTCGTCGGTTTTATTCGGGCTCGCCCATCTTCACAAAGGTAATCCCGTTCCCAACTGGCGGTATGCGCTGCTGGCGTCTCTGGCCGGGGCTGGTTATGGGTTGGCATTTCGGAAGCGCGGGCTGATGGCTTCGTCAATTACCCACGCGCTGCTGGATGTGATCTGGCGCGCGTTTTTCCGCTTGCCCGCGGCCTGACGCGGGGCTCGCCGGAATGGAATCACTACCTGTTGAATTCAAGTATGCGAGGCTGTAGCGGGGGCAGTGGCAGGTGTTATGATACTGCGCGACAATGGGCAAAGGAGAGTGGGCAATTACGACGTGAAAGAGGTCAGGAAGGGGATGAAAGCGCATAAGACATAATCCGTCAGCTTAACCCTGATGTTTTGTGTGAATGGCAAATGTCGAAACGAGACAATTTCCATCTTCCGGTCAGGCTGGCACTGGAGAAAGAAGGCTGGACGATTACTGATGATCCGCTGTTCCTTGTCTTCAGAGGCACAAAGCTCCAAGCCGATCTGGGCGCGGAGAGAAGTATCGCGGCAGAAAAAGGGGACTGGAAAATTGCGGTCGAGGTAAAAGACTTTGATCGTGCATCAGCGACCAGCGAACTGGAAAAGACCATGGGGCAGATCCAGCTTTACCAGTGGGCGCTGGTTGAGAATGAGCCCGAACGGGAATTGTTCCTCGCCATCAGCGAGGAGGTTTACAATGAACACTTCCAGAAACCGTTATTCAGAACGGTTGTCGAGCGAAACAAAATTAACCTGATTGTCTTTGATCAGACGCAGGAGGTGATTTTGCAATGGATCAGACAGTAAGCTATGCAGACATCCTGACACGTGTCCTCAGAGAGGAAGGCCGGGAGCAGCCCCGCCTCCAGCCGATCAGAATAGATTCTGTTTGCGACCACGAAACCGGGCAGTATCTGCTGATTGCGACCGGATGGGAAAACAAGCAACGGGTGGACAGTATTCTCTTCCACGCCCGGCTGGTTGACGACAAGGTTGTGATCGAGACCGACAATATTGAAGAGGGGTTGAAGCCGGCTCTCGTCAGAGAAGGGATTGCCGAAGAGGACATCGTGACATCGCTGTCACCTGACAAACAGGACTCCGAACCAGTCGCAGCCTGATCAGCTAGCAGGGAAGAGTTATGACAAAGATTCATTCAAAATCCAATGTGAGAGTTTGCGTCAATCAAGCGATTGATAAGGGAGGGAAGCTACTGGAGTATTTTGAGGACATAGGAACATTGAATAGTGAGGATAAGTTTGCGAAGGTTCACCAAGAAGAGATGAAATGGACGGCAGAAACCGAATCTTTTCTCCGCGAACTGTTCGATGATGAGTCTTTAGCCGTTCAGTGGATCAGCCCGGGAACTGAAAGAGTTGACGAGACAGAAGCCTCGCTTCGACAACAGAAGGAGGCTCTGCAAAAAAAAATATCGAGCGCAAGAAGAAATGGCTGGAATCGCTGGTAAAGGAAATTGAGAAATTCCCACCCTCAAGGAATCACCCAGGTTGATAGCAATATTGACCGGAAAATTATTTCAATCGGCTTACTGGTATTACACCCGGACTTGAGGTGCAAATCTTATGAACACGATCTGTTATAACTTCATCGGCGGCGAGCAGATTCCCGCCAGCACGAAACAACACTCGCCTGTCTACAACCCTTCGCGCGGCGAAGTGATCGCGCAGGCGCCTGAGAGCGACGCGCAGGCGGTTGATCTGGCCGTGCAGGCCGCGCGCAAGGCTTTCCCTGAGTGGGCCGACACGCCGGCAGTTGAGCGCGCGCGCGTGATGTTCCGCTTCGCGCACCTGCTCGAAGAACACTTCGAGGAACTCTCGCGCCTCGTCACCCGCGAACATGGCAAGACGATTGATGAAGCGCACGGCGACGTCCGGCGTGGCATCGAGATGGTCGAACTGGCCTGCTCCGCGCCGATGCAGCTGATGGGGCAGTCGCTCGATCAGGTCGCGCGCGGGATTGACGGGCAACTGCAACGCCATCCGGTCGGCGTCTGCGTCGGCATCACGCCGTTCAATTTCCCCGCGATGGTTCCCCTGTGGATGTTCCCCATCGCCATCGCGTGCGGCAATACTTTCATCCTCAAGCCCTCACCGAAAGTCCCGCTGACCCCGATGCGGATGGGTGAACTACTCGCAGAAGCCGGGCTGCCGAAAGGCGTCTTCAATATCGTTCACGGCGGCAAAGAGGCCGTGGACGCGCTGCTCAGGCACCCCGATGTCGCGGCGGTCAGCTTTGTCGGCTCGACGAAGGTGGCGAAGTATATCTACGAGACCGGCACGGGCGCCGGCAAGCGCGTGCAGGCGGCGGGCGGGGCGAAGAATTACATGCTGGTGATGCCGGACGCCGATCTGGATGCGGCGACGAGCCAGATCATCGGCGCGGCTTTCGGCTGCAGCGGGCAGCGCTGCATGGCCGGGAGCGTGGCGCTGCCCGTCGGCAAGGCTGCCGACCCGCTCGTCGAGCGTTTGAGCGATGTGGCCGGCAAAATGCGCGTCGGGCCGACCGACGCGAGCGGCACTGTGGATATGGGGCCGGTGATTGATGCGGCAGCGCGCGACCGCATTCGGGATTACATTGACCTCGGGTTGAAGGAGGGCGCGAAGCTGGCCGCCGACGGCCGGGGCGTGGCGCCGGCGGAAAAGAGTGAAGGCTTTTTCGTCGGGCCGACGATCTTCGATCACGTCGCGCCGGAGATGCGGATCGCACGCGATGAAATCTTCGGGCCGGTGCTGTCGGTGATGAGGATGGATGACCTCGGCGACGCCATCGCCCGCGCCAACCAGTCGCCTTACGGCAACGGCGCGGTGATCTTCACTCGCGACGGCGGCGCGGCGCGCACTTTCGCCCGTTATATTCAGTGCGGGATGGTGGGGATCAATGTCGGGGTGCCCGCGCCGATGGCGGTGTTTCCGTTCACCGGGTGGAATCAGTCATTCTTCGGCGACCTGCACATTCAGGGCACGGAAGGCTTCCTCTTCTACACGAAGAACAAAGTCATTCTGAGCCGGTGGAATGATCCGGGGAAGAGGGTGCTGGGCTGGTAATCGGCCTGCTACTGCTATTCGTAGCGTAGCGCTTCTATCGGATCAACCCTCGTCGCCCTGCGTGCGGGCACATAGCAGGCCAGCAGGGCCACGCCGACGAGCAGCAGCGTGATCACGGCGAACGTCACCGGATCGGTGGCGCTGACATTGAAGAGCAGACCTTTCATCAGCCGGGTCAGCGCGAAAGCCCCGACGAGACCGGTCCCGACCCCGATCAACACCGGCAGGATACCCTGACCGACAACCAGCTTCAGCACATCACCGCGTTGCGCACCGAGCGCCATGCGAATGCCAATCTCATGGATGCGCCGCGTGACGGAATAAGAAATCACGCCGTAAATCCCGATTGCGGCCAGCGCCAGCGCCACCGTTGCGAAGATCAGCAGCAGGGAAGTATTGAGGCGTTGCGGCGCGATGGAAGTGGCCATGCGGTCTTTCATGGTGCCGGCATTGAAGATCAGAATCTCTTTCTCGACCGCGCGCAATTCACTCCGCACCGCCGGGAGCAGACTGGCCGCATCGCCCGCGGCGCGCACCACCAGATTCATCGTCAGGCGTGGCCGCTGCGCGTAAGGCTCGTAAGTGGCCAGCACGGGCTCGACACTCAATCCCTCGTTCTTCACATCGCCCACCACGCCCACGATGGTGAGCCAGGGTTCGTTTTCCGGCGGGCCGATTTTGATCCGCTGGCCGACCGGATCCTCATTCGGCCAGTAACGGCGGGCCATGGTCTCGTTGATGATCACCACCTTCTGATTCTGCCCGTCATCGTGTTCGTCGAATTCGCGGCCGCGGACGAGCGGGATCCCCATCGCGCGGAAATAGTTCGGCAGGTTGCGCCGGAAAGTCGCGCCCGGCGCAGTCCCCGGTGCGAACGGGTGGCCTTCAATCGTCAGATCGCCCTGCCCGTCGCTGCCGGTGATCGGCAGGTAACTGACGGCGCTGGCGGCCTCGACTCCGGGCAGTGCCTTCAGTCGTTCGGTGGTCTGCCGGAAGAATGAAACCACCCGTGCCTTTGTCTGATATTTTGAATCCGGCAGCGAGACTCCCATCGTCAGCAGGTTTTCTGAATTGAATCCGGGGTTGACATGTCGCAGGCGCCAGAAGCTTTTGATCGTCAGCCCGGCGCCGACGAGCAGCATCAGTGACAAGGCGACTTCCGAGACCACCAGCAGGTTGTGCAGTCGCCGCCGGCCGGAGCCGCCCGCCTGTCTGCCGCCGCTTTCTTTCAGGGCTTCGTTGAGACCGGCTTTGGACGACTGCATGGCCGGCGCGAGTCCGAAAATGATTCCGGTCAGCAATGAAATCATCAGGGTAAACCCGAGGACCTGACCGTCAACGCGGATCTCCTTTGCGCGCGGGACGAAATCGGGCAGGTGGGCGACGAGCAGATCCACCCCCCACAGCGCCAGCAGCAGACCGAGCGTGCCGCCGAGCAGGGCGAGCAGCGTGCTTTCAGTCAGCAGTTGCCGCATCACACGCCAGCGACTCGCGCCGAGTACCGCCCGGACGGCCATCTCACGTTGCCGCGTGGTGGCACGCGCGAGCAGCAGATTGCCGACGTTGGCGCAGGCCACAGCCAGGACAAACCCGACCGCGCCAAAGAGGATCAGCAGGGCGGGGCGCGCTTCGCCGACCACCTGATCGTGCAGCGGCACCAGCTTCACGCCATGACCGGGGTCGGCTCCCGGATACTGTTGCTGGATGCGGCCGGCGATAGTGTCCAGGCCGGCTTGTGCCTGCTCAATCGTGACGCCGGGTTTCAATCGCGCAACCGCGGACGTGACATGCACGGCCCGGTTCTTCATCAGCCGGCTGTCGGCCTCGACGCCAAGGGCCGTCCAGACCTCGACCTCGTCGGAAGGGAATTTGAAGTCCGGCGGCATCACCCCGATGACGGTGTAATCCTGATCGTCGAGCCTGATGGTTCTGCCCTCGACGTTGCGATCCGCGCCGAGCCGCCGGGTCCGGAAGCCATGACTGACGACGGCGACACGGGCGGCGCCGACCCTGTCTTCTTCGGGCAGAAAGGTGCGACCGATTGCTGGTTCCACGCCCAGAGTGGAAAAGAGACCGGCTGTGACCATCGCCCCGCCGACCGGCTCCGGCTCATCGCCTGACCTGAAGATGAATCCGTTACCCCGCCAGGCGGCCATCTGCTCGAAGACTGACTGCTGGTCGCGCCAGTCAAGGTAGTTGGGGTACGAAACGCCGAGCTGATCCCGGCTCAACTGAGGGTTGGTTTCGTTGATGACGACTAAGCGGCCCGTCTCGTGATAAGGCAGCGGGCGCAGCACCACCGCATTCACGACGGAAAAGATAGCGCTGTTCGCGCCGATGCCCAGCGCGAGTGTGACGACGGCCGCGCCAGTAAAGCCGGGATGCCTGAGCAATACGCGAAAGGAATAGCGAAGATCCTGCCAGAGTGTCTGCATAAGTTCTTCGGAAGCTGTCAGCGGTCAGCATTCAGCTCTTGGCCAGAGGGTTTGGCTGACCGCTGATCGCTGACCGCTGACAGCTTATTCGTAACGAAGTGCTTCCATCGGATCAACCTTCATTGCCCGCCGCGCCGGCACCCAGCAGGCCGCGAGCGCGACGCCGATCAGCAGGGCAGTAATGATTGCAAACGTGACCGGGTCGGTCGCGCTGACATTGAACAGGAGGCTCGTCATCAGCCGCGTCAGCCCGAATGAGGCGACGAGTCCGACACCCGTGCCGGCCAGAGCGGGCACCATCCCCTGCCTCACTACCAGCTTCAGCACGTCATGCGTTTGCGCGCCGAGCGCCATCCTCAGGCCGATTTCGTGCGTCCGCTGCGTGACCGAATACGAGATCACGCCGTAAATCCCGACCGCGGCCAGCACCAGCGCGAGCAGCGCGAACGCGCCGAGCAGCAGCGTGTAAAACCGGGGCTGCGCGACCGATTCTGAAACCAGCCGGTTCATCGTCTGAAAGTTCGCCGCTTCGAGATTCGGCTCGACCGAAGCGACGGCGTTGCGCACGGCCTGAATCACGCTCTCGGGCGCCACACTAGTGCGCACCATCAGATAGTTCCAGATAAAGGGGGTCTGCGCGAACGGCGTGTAGACGGCCGCTTCGCCCGGGTCGTCGAGGCCCGAGTAACGCACGTCGCCGACGACACCGACAATATCGCGCCAGTCGTTCGACTGATCCGGGTTGACCAGTTGCAGCCGTTTGCCAATGGCGCTTTCGTTCGGGAAGAGGCGGCGCGCGAGCGCGCGGTTGATGATCACTACTTTTGCCGCCCCGGCGGCGTCGCGCTCGTTGAAGGCGCGACCTTCGACGAGCGGCGTGCCGAGCGCGCGGAAGTAATCGGGGCTGACGGCGATGAAGTAAGATGACCGCTCGTCGGCGTTGTCATTGGGCAGGCCCTCGACGGCGAAGCGTGTGCCGCGTTGCGGCGTGACCGGAGGCAGACCGGTGCCGGCGCCGACCGCTTCCACGCCGGGAACCCTGGCGATCCGGTCAACCAGATCATGCGAAATCGCAGCGCGCCGTTGCGGGTCTTTGTAATCCACGAGGCCGACATTGAGCGTCAGCAGGTTGTCGGTGACAAAGCCGCGCTCGACTTCGAGCAGCCGCGTGAAACTCCTGATCAGCAATCCGGCGCCGATCAGCACGACGAGCGACAATGCGACCTCGGCGACGACGAGCGCGCCGCGCAATCGCCTTCCACGCACACTGCCGAACGCGCCGCGGCCACCTTCCCTGAGCGACTGGTTCAGTCCTCCGCGCGTCGCCTGCCACGCCGGAACGAGTCCGAAGAGAATGCCGGTCAGCATTGAGGCCCCGAGCGTGAATAACAAGACCCGCGTGTTGATGCCGACGGTCGTGAGACGCGGAATGTTACCCGCGCTCAGGCCCGGCAGCACGTCTATCCCCCACATCGCGAGCAGCAGGCCGAGCGCGCCACCCAAACCGGCGAGCAGCAGGCTTTCGGTCAGTAATTGGCGCATCACCCGCCAGCGCCCGGCGCCCATCGCGGTTCTGATTGCAATCTCGCGTTCACGCGCGGCGGTGCGCGCGAGCGTCAGGTTCGCCACGTTCGCGCAGGCGATCAGCAGCACGAAGCCGACCGTGCCGAGCAGCACCCACAACGCGCGCCGCACGTCGCCAAGGATGCGTTCGGGCAGTGACCTGAACTCGATCATCACTCCCGAATTGGTCTTCGGGTACTGCTGCTGCAGGCGCAGTGAAATCGAGGCGATCTCGTCCTGCATCCGCGCGGCGGTGACGCCGGGTTTGAGGTGGGCGACGGCGCGGAAGATACGGAGTTGCCGGTTTTCAGCCTGCCCGGGCGCCGCGTCCATCGCCGAATTGAAAGTCACCCAGAGCTTGAACTGGCCGTTCGGGTACTGAAACTCCGGCGGCATGACCCCGATGATCGTGTAAACCTTGCCGCTCAGCCTGATGGTTTTGCCGATGGCATCCTGCTCGCCGCCGTATCTGCTCTGCCAGAAATCGTGACTGATGACGGCGAGCGGGGTGCGATCTTCCTCCGGTCTGAACACCCGGCCAAGGAGCGGGTTGCCGAGCATCGGGAAAAACTCAGGCGAGACGACCGCGCCCAGCACCTGCGAGACTTCGCCGCCAGTGTTGACGTTGTAGAGGTTTGACGCCCAGATCGCCATCTGATCGAAGACCTGATTCGCCTCCTTCAAGTCGCGGAAATCCGGCGGCGAGATGGATGCGATCACAATCCGCTCGGCATCTTTGTAAGGCAGCGGTCTGAGCAGGACGCCGTAAACCACGCTGAAGATCGCCGTATTCGCGCCGATGCCGAGGGCCAGAGCAATCACCGCCACGGCTGTGAAGCCGGGGCGCCTTCGCAGCATTCGCACCCCATACCGCAGGTCGTGCCACAACGTTTCCATAATCTTCTCCTGACGAATGAATTATTAAGACAGAGTGCATGGAGTAACGACTAAAGTCGGGCGGTTGGTCCGTGCTTGTTGCCTCCCTCTGGAACTCCATGCACTCTGTCCGGGAGGGTCTGTCAGCAGAGTGATATCCAAATGCCGTGCCAGTCGGTAGCGAAAGATAAATAGTGGGATAAGGAAAGTTTGGCCGGGAAAGGAAAGGGAAGCGAGGCGCCGCGGTGTTCGCTTCCGGGACTTGATGATCCCAAAATCGAACCGAAGGGACTCATCCACCAGGGCGCACGAAGAAACACGAAGGATCGCACTCAGCTTCGTGACCCTTCGTGTTTCTTCGTGGATGAGAGTTGATGCCGATTTTACGGCTTCGCGGGCGGGTTGAATTGCGCCTCGTCCACCGTGACGTTGTGTTTCACTTCGGTGAATTTGCGCGTCGCCGTGACGCCGCCGTCGGTAGACAGGGTGCGGATCGTGAAGGGGATCTTCACGCCGTCCACCTCCCGGTAATCCTCGTAATCGGTCTGCTCCGGCTCAAGGCCGATGACGGCGTCGGCCAGGATCACGCGGCGCAGCAGCAACCCGGTCTGCGCGTCGAACCAGTAACGGATGCGCTTCCGGTCGGCAGTCATGCCGCGCAGGACGACCGCTTCCTTATCGCCGATCTTATCCTTACCGCCGAAGTTCAGGCGCGGGTACGGCTCGCGGAGTTGCAGCGGATCGAGGCTTGAGGCGAGGCTTCTCAGGCGGCCCAGTTCGACGCTGTCGAGCGCGCGCTGTTCGCGCGGGTTCTTCGTCCAGCCCGCCGTCCCGCTCAGTGCCTGCACGGCCGTCCCCTGCTGCAGCGTCACCGCGCTTAAAATTTTGTCCGGGCCGGCCACCTGAATTTCAAGCGGCACGCTCTGACCTCGCCCGTCGGTCAACGTCCCTTTGAAGACAAGTGCCTTCAGTTTCCCTGCGGCCTCCTTGCCGCCGACGGCCTGTGTGTATTTTTCGAGGATCTGCTGCGGAGTCACAGCGGCCTCTGGCGGTTTCGCCTCTGCTGCCGCAGCCGTCGGAGGTGGGGGAGGGGCCACCGGCAGTGACGGAATGGAGTTCGGATGCTCGTGGCCCTGATGGCAGGTGAAGCAGGTCACGGAGCGGTTGCCCCCGAAGCTGTTTTTGTTGATGTCCATCGTCATCTGGATCATCCTGCGCGCCGTCTGTTTCTCCCTCTTGTCGTCCTTGTCGAATTCCCACTGGTTGCCGTTCCTGACGTGACAGGCGGCGCAACCGACGCCGAGCGAGGCGGAGATCAGGTTCATCATCGGGCGCAGCTGCGCCGCCGGCAGCCCTTTGAGTACCTGAATGTTTTTGTACTTTTGCTCCATCAATTGCTCGGTGGAGTTGTTGTCTGGTTGTTGCTGCGCGCTGGTGCCGGTCAGGCCGGCGATGGCGAATGCGATGGCCAGTGCCGTCGCTGTCAGCATCAGACTGCGCCTGGTGTTTGTTCGGAGCATGTGATCCTCCCACTGTTTATGAGTATCGGTTTTGAAGAGGTCTGGGGCATCAGGATAAAACACGGAAGGCACAGAGACAACGGATCATGAACGAAATCACCAGGGAACGGAGAGGACGAGGGGGTAGTGGCTCAAACGGGTGAGAGATGATAGGCTCACCCCGTATGGTCACCAAAATTATCAAGTGCTACCACTGCGGCAGCGAGAACATCGTCAGGCACGGCCTGACGAAAAACGGGAAGCAGCGTTATCTGTGTCGG
>DASRDU010000076.1:0-6310 GCA_035652435.1 Blastocatellia bacterium | reverse complement strand
CTGATGTCAGGACACATTTTGTAAATGGGCGTGTCAGAGCAAGTTGACGAACTTGCGAGAGTTTGTTTCTGCTATGAATACGAACTCTGATCTGACACGCCTCCACGACTATATCAAAGAAGCTCTGCCCTGGGCACACGGCCATCAAGTCAAAGCGATCACGACCTTCGTGGCTGCGATCTTTGAAAAACAGACCGGCAATCAGGCCCAACTGGCGCGCACTCAGCACAATCAGGAGGCTGGGTGTAAGCGCCTCTCGCGCCTGCTCCACAACGGGCGACTGCCACCGAAATGGCTGGCCGAAGGCATCTGCCATCAGGCCCTCAGTCAATTACCACGGCACGGCAAAGTCCGCTTCGCGATTGACTGGACCAGCGAAGGCGCGCAGCATCTGCTCGTCGTCTCGCTGGTCATTGGCCGCCGGGCGGTGCCGATCTTCTGGCGCGCCTATGACCAGGCTGTCCTCAAAGGTCGGCGGGGTCGTTACGAACTGGCCGTTGTCAAACGCGCCTTCAAACTGATCTTCAGTTACGTCTCGCCGCCACGGGTCCGGCTGACGGCGGGCCGTGGCTTTGCCGACACGGAACTCTTTGATCTGCTCAGTGAGTTGAAGATTCGCTTCATCATTCGCGTCAAGAGCTGCGTCAAAGTCTGTCACCGGGGCGCGTGGGTCAAACTCAAGACCTTGCGGTTTGCGGGTAATGCACGTCATCGCACCCTCGGACGGGTGCTGTACTGTGAAAGTTCTCCGCGTCGGCTCTGGCTCACGATGAGTCGCGCCCGCGATAAAGATGGGAAGCTGGCGCTCTGGTATCTGATCAGCAATCAGTCGTGGCGCGCGACCCGGGCGGCGCACGAATACGGCCATCGCTTCTGCTGTGAAATAGTCTTTCCGCAAATGACAAAAGCGCACTTTTTCACCAGCCGGGCCGGTCGGGATCACGTAACGGACTTCAACCCGACCGTCATTGACGATGACACGATCAATGAGCAGTTCGACCAGTTGCCTGCGTTGGGCGAAAGTGAGTTGCGCCAGCGTCGGTTGCAGCCGCCGGCAGAAATCCTCAATCCCTTCAGCCAGCCCGACGAGGTTGAGTTGCTGCCGGGCTTGCGCCTCGAGTTCTGTCAGTTGCTGCGAGAGGCCGGCGCGAGTCTGTTGGAGTTCCCGGCGCTTCCGCTCGAATTCCGCGCGGTCAATGGTCTCTGACAAATAGAGGTCCAGCAGTCGGGCCTGCTGTCGCTCCAGATGTCTGAGCGCCCTGGTCAGGTTCTCGCGCTGTGCCTGCAGCGCCTGCGGCAGCCACTCGCCAGCCCGGGCACGTTGCAAGGCAGCCGTAATCAGGGCCGGCTCAGTCAGGAGTTGAGACAGGTCCCGCCAGACCAGTTCATCCAAAGCGGCCGCCGGAGCGTAGCGGGTCTGACAACGGTCGGCAGGGGCCGCCCGCCGGGCATCGCTCCTGTCGCGGCAGACGTAGTAGCCGTAGCCGGGATGCGAGCAGCGGGCGAAGCAGGCCCGCTGACAGCGCCCGCAACTGACCAGCCCGCGCAGGAGGTATTGATGCGTCGTGTTGTGTCTGGAGGCCATCTTCTTATTCTCCTCCAGCCGGGCCTGTGCGACGGCAAACGTCTCCGGAGCAATGATGGCGGGGACGCTCACACCGATCCAGTCTTCCGGTGGCGCCGGACGCTGACTCTCGCCCCGCCCGACCGGCTGGAGCGCCGACCGGCGTCCATGCGCGGGGAAGATCTGCCAGCGCTGGCTGTAGGCCGTCCCGGTATAGGACGGGTTGCGCAGGATGCCGCGCACGGTCGCGACGTTCCAGATCGCCCGCCCGGTCGGGGTCGGAATCCGGTCAGCGGTCAGCCGGGAAGCCACCTGATAGAGCGTCAGCGGTGGTTGCGATTCGGTATACCAGCTGAAGATCTGCCGCACGACGGCGGAAGTGACCGGATCAGGGCGGACCCGGCTCGGATCACGTGGCCGTTCGGCATCGACCTGATAGCCATAGAGCGGCGCCGTCCACGGCAACAACAGTCCGGCCCGTAATCGGGCGAGGCGGCCGCGGCGCATCCGCTCGCCGATCAGGCTGCGTTCGTACTCGGCGACCGCGCCGCGGATCTGCAGGACGAGTTGGTCATGCGGGTCGTCACTCATCGGGCGGTCGAGGAATTCGACGCGGCAACCACGGCGGTTGAGTTCCTCAATCAACAACACCTGATGGACGTAGTTGCGGGCGAGCCGGTCCGGCGCGGTGACGAGGATCAGTGAGAAGGCAGACAGCGCCGCGCGATCCCGCAGGCGATCAAGGCCCGGGCGAGTCAGTTTCGCGCCGCTGCAGCCATCATCGCGAAAGATGTTTTCCCGCGCGAGGTGCCAGTCCGGATGCTGCGCGATGTGAGCGCGCAGGCGCTCCAACTGCTGGTCGATGGTTTGTTGCTGCTGCTGGCGTTGAGTCGAGACCCGGGCATAGATGGCGATTTCCATCTGGTTCCTCCTGCGGTTGAGCCGGGGCGGGCGGTGAGTCCGCGTGTTGTTCCGTCGCCCATTGCAGGAGGTACTGGTAAACATAATCCCATCGGCGCTGGCCGTCAGTGACTTCGACAAAGCTGCGACTGAGTTCCCGGCTGGTGTCCATAACTCCTCCTGAACGTGGTGAGATATTCAGGAGGATAAGCTCAGGGGGCTGACTGGCGCCGCAGTCGCAGCGGACGGCGCCACCAAGACAGTTTCAGTTCGTGCCAGCGGGTCAGGCAGAATTTGTCATTTGTGATTAGACCATTGAAGAGGGCTTTCGTGACAACAAATGGTGGCTTGGGTTCAAGCAGGCGCGGATTTCAAAGATCAGTGCGTGGTCGCGGCTCTTCGGTTTATTCGCCCTCGCGCAACTGACGCTGACCACGCTCGGGATGCTGTTGTTACTCGGTGATCCTGACGTCGCGCGCCTGTTCTTACGACGTGTGGTTTCGCGTCGCCACGGGCGTTGTGAGCTGAGCCTGCTGGCCGCGACGCTCAGTCTTATCCAGCAGGATCGTAGTCTGCTCAATTGCCTGCTGCCGTTTACTAAGCTCAAGCTTGACGCGCACTTATCAAATCTGTCCTGACATTAGGGCTGAGAGGTTGAATCGGAGGCAGCGACTCCGTGTAATGGAAAGCGTCACCAATTCATCACAAGGAGACGCCGCCATGAACAACCTCTGTTGTCCACGCTGTGGATTATCGCACTTCAAGAAGAATGGTCACACTCACTCCGGCAAACAGAATCATCAGTGTCAGAGCTGTGGACGGCAGTTCGTCGCCGACTCGCAACGGATCACTGAAGCGGAGCGCGAACAGATCCGGCGCCTCCTGCTCGAACGCATCCCGCTGCTCGGCATCTGTCGCGTTATGGATGTCAGCCTGCGCTGGTTACTTGATTTCATTGCCGCGCTCTATGAATCATTGCCTGATGACTTGTGTCTCCGGGTCCCGCCCGGCACCTCGCCACACGTCAAACTCTTCCGGCTCCACGCCGAGGCCGATGAGTTATGGAGTTTCGTCCAGTGCAAGGCCAACAAGCAGTGGGTCTGGCTGGCGATTGATACGGCCACCAGACAGGTCATCGCATTTCACGTCGGGGACCGCTCGCGGCGCAGCGCACGGAAGTTATGGCAGAAGTTGCCGGCCGTCTATCAGCAGCACGCGACGTTCGACGCCGACGGCTGGGAAGCTTACAAGGGAGTCATCCCTGCAGCACAGCATCGGGTCTGCGCCAAGGGCACAGGTCACACTAACATCATTGAGCGGTTCAACTGCACGTTGCGGCAGCGGGTGTCGCGGCTGGTGCGCGCGGCACTAAGTTTTTCAAAGAGCCTGCGCAACCACATCGGTGCGATCAAGTATTTTATCTGTCACTACAATCAAGAGGTTGCGGCCAGCATTACTTTTTCATGACTACCAGCTGTCGCTCCCCGCGTGATGGTCCCTGACCTGCCCCCTCGGCATTCCACGCCGGGGGATTTTCCTGTTATTTATTCCGCAGAGTTACGGCTCTGTCATAAAGTCGCCACATTCTGGTATTTCAATAGCCCCGCTACGGGCCTCACGCGGGCCTGCCACTCAGGTCCGGAGTGTCCCCTCACCCTCTGACTATTGGCCTTCAATTTTACAAAGGGGGCTTTAAGCAAAGTGGACACAGCCACTCAACTCTCTGATATTCTGCCGGCGGAGCCGGAATGCCCGGCTGAAAAGAACCGCCGCCGATTCCCGCGGTCGCGCATCTCACTGCCGGTGCGCGTCACGGGCCACGACCGTAAGGCCGGCCAGTGGGTGGAGATGACTCACACTTTCAACGTCAGCCGCACGGGGGTGAGGCTGAGTCTCTGCCAGAAAGTCCGGCAGGGCCAAGTGCTGCACCTGATGCTGCCGCTGCCGCTGCCGCTGCGCCAGCACGGGCATGCCGAAACCGGCTACAAAGCCTACGCACTGGTCCGGCGCGTCGAGCCACTCAGGGGCGGGGTGCGCGTCGTCGGCCTCGAATTCCTGGGCGAGAATCCGCCGCCTCGTTACGCGGAGATGCCATGGGCGATCTTCCGGGCCGCGGAGTGGAAGGGCGCCGGCCGCCGCCGCTCACCGCGCCAGAACCGATCTGAACCGGTCTGGCTGCATTACCTCAATGGCGAGATGGAGGTGATCAAACTTGGTGGCGGGCGGACCGAAAACGTCAGCCGCGGTGGGGTGCGGGTCTGTGTCGAGCCGCTCATCGTGGACTTCGAACTGGTGAAGGTGATCGCCCTGGAGAGCGGCTTTGAGAGTCTCGCCGCGGTGACGAGTCGCTACCTGAAAGAGGACGGACTGGAACGCCTGTGCCTGCAACTGATCGGCAGGGAATGGCCGGCATGACCGGCTTCGCTTTCATCTCAATTCAAACATCCCGTACCAAAATATACCCCTTAAAAAACTGGCAGAGCCGTCAAGCCCTGCCACTCGGTGAGGGTCCTCGCCCATAAGATGCCGCCGTCAGTTGTGCGGAGGGTGTCATCATTCAGCCACGCCTTTTCAGGTGGCGCGGTCGGGCTCTCTCACTTCAACACATCCTCTTCGCAACTGCACCTTCTCAGCGGTGTAGTCTTTCCCATATCCCATAAACTTTCCCTGCGGCCTGCCGTGAAGGCTGCCGGCAGAGATAATCAGGTGACACGACATCTCAGGGTGCCGGTCCCGGAAGCCGTCGGATCAATCCGGTCAGAAGGAAGAAGCAGTCAGAATCGTCAGTCAATTTGCCCGCATTCGTGAAATACAGGTCTTACATTCGCTCCCATCCATTCATCGGGTAGTTCAGTTACCTCACCCACTTGGATCCAACCTTAGCCATCCGGCATATCACTCGCCTATAGGAGCGTCCTCCGTTCAGACGAAGGTGTTCTTTTCCAGTTCCGATTTCATCACCGATAAGAGCCTTCTCCGGCCGAAAGGCGGGGCGGGCAGGCACTCACCAGCCTCAGGTCACGGGCGTGACCCGGGCAGTGGGAGTTCCCGAAGAGATGCCAGTCAGTTTCAGTGGCCGGCCCGTTCACTTGTCGCGTGATCGGGCCAGCCAATTTTTGGCGGAGGCCGGAGAGAAGGAGAGATATGCTCCAGCAATCGAACAACACTATCAGGCGAAGGGCGGTAATCCTGCTCGCCGCGCTGATGATGTTCCAGGGCATCATCGTCAGTGCCGCGCCCGGCAGTCAGAAAGCAATCAGGGGCAGGCGCGTGAAGGCAAAACACCGCAAGATCGCCCCCGACCTTGCTCAGCAGATCGCTGACTCCTCCGGGAAATTATCCGGCGGCAGACTGCGCCCCGTCATCCTTCAGCTCGATGACCTCACGACAGAGGCTGCGGCCAGAAATGCCATCGCCCTCCTCGGCGGCCGCGTCAGAAGGTTCCACAACAAGCTCCGCCTTCTGACAGCCGAACTGCAGCATTCACGGATCACGGATCTGGAGGCCGACGATGACTTCGTCCGCATCAGCCCCGACCGGGAAGTCGTCGCCACCGGTCACCTCGAAGTGACGACCGCCGCGGCGCAGGCCCGCACGGGCGTTAACAACTCAACACTCGACGGCAGCGGCGTCGGGATCGCGATCCTCGACAGCGGCCTCGACGCGTCACACCAGCTTCTCGGGGGCAGCCGCGGCAGCCGCGTCGTCTACAGTCAGGATTTCACCGGCGACAACATCACGGGTGACCCCTACGGTCACGGGACTCACGTCGCCTCGCTGGCAGCCGGAGACGGCGGCTTCGCCAGCGGCGCTTTCACCGGCGTCGCGCCGGGGGCCAGCCTCATC
>DASRDU010000075.1:0-176942 GCA_035652435.1 Blastocatellia bacterium | reverse complement strand
AGGAACATCGAGCAGAAGTGGACGATGCCGATCGCGAACTGGCGGCAGGCGCTCAACCAGTTTGCCATCCTCTATGAAGACAGATTACCCTTAACGACGCTGACCATCTGAGCCATTTACACAATCTCGATTTTGCCCCCCGGCAATCCACTCTGCGAGAGCGGGAGTAATCGCCCCGCCTTGCCGCTTGCGGAAGATCACAGTAAGCTTCGGCCAGTGGCGCTGCCCCTCAGCATCCCACAAAAAAAGCCCGCTTCGGCCTTCTCAAAAAGCAGAAGCCGCCGACTCTCGCCGACGGCCCCTGTTCTCTGATTCAGTAATTGTTGCAACGGTCACCACCTGCGCGAGCCACCGTACTGGCGGAAACCCTGTTGATAACCCCGTGCGAATCCTTCGCGGTATGCACCGTTGCCGCTCTGGTAATGGCTCGAGTTGTTCGGGTTTGGGTACCTGCCGCTGCGCGCATCCTCCTGCCCCCTGTTCAGCCCGTCGCGGTAGCCTCGCTGCACTTCGGCGTTGTTGTATCCGCCGTATCCGTTGTTGCCATAGACCCCGCCGTAACGCCCGCCGTTGCCGTAGTAGCCGTCATTACGATACGTGCCGTACCGATTGTTCCGGCCCTGCTCGCGCAGGATCCGCTCACGCTCGCGCTCCTTCTCGCGCTCCTGGATGCGCTCCCTTTCCTTCTGGCGCCAGTCGTCGCGTCGCTCCTGCCTGTTATCTCTGCGCCAGTCCCTGTCCTGCGCCTGCACCGGCGACGCGCCGGCAATACCAGAGCCGACGGCAAAGGCGCCGGCCAGCCCCAGTGAAACCAAACCCTTCTTCAGTCTTTCGTAATTCATATGTCTCCTCCCCTGAATATATCAAATTGCGATCATGGCAACTGCATTTCAGGACCTGCCAATTACATATGCACTTTGGGGGCCGGAAAGTCGTGACTCCGGCCAAGTCGCTCAAGGGCAGGCGCATTACAATTAAGTAACTTGCGGAGGGCTGATAAATGATGGGACTGGGTACTGAAACCGTATGACCTTAAACTCAAATGAGGTACTTTGCCCGCTCTGAAAACTGCTCAAGCCGCACTCCGGATCATTTGCTTGCCAGACCTTGCCCCTGCACACCGTGAGCATCTGCGCCAACGTGCCCGTGGTCGGGGGCCGGAGAGTTTTCACTGATGGTGAACTCACCTCAAAGCACAATGACTGTCTTTGACTATCTGATTGATCATAGTGATTTCAACTGGCCCACCCTTCTGAGTGGCTGGGGCTGGCTGCTGGCTGACGAAGAGTTCTCGGTCTGGCTGATGAACCGGTTCGGCGACCTCTTCCTTATTTTTGATGACGGCACGGTTCGGATGCTGGACTGCGGCGCCGGGACGCTGGAGAAAGTTGCGGAGAGCAAAGACGACTTCTGTGACAGGGTTGACGAGGGTGACAATGCCGACGACTGGCTGATGATTCCACTTGTTGACCAGCTCGTGGAGGCCGGAACGACTCTCACAAAGGGGCCGTGTTACAGCTTTCGGGTTCCGCCAGTGCTGGGCGGGGCGTACTCCATTGAGAACACCGTGACTCTCGACATCGCCGGGCATTACAGCCTGTACGGGGAAGTTCACGAACAGCTAAAAGACCTGCCGGACGGGACGGAGGTCAGGCTGCGGGTCATCTGATGATGGATTTTTCCCGCCCGGATGAGCAGCTTTAATTGAACCCCTGGCGAGAACAGGCGATGCAACGAAATAAATAAGCCGCGCAAGCTGACAGAAGATTTCCCCTGAACTGAAAACAGGGGAGAGGGTAAACGATGGTCCACCTCAGGTTGCTTTTATTCGTCGGCATGACGTTCCTCCTCAGTACGTCAAAGGCTGGGCAGCCCGAGCAACTTCTGAATATTGATTTCTCCCTTGACGCGAAAGCTGATACGGAGACCGGCCACACAGTCATTCAGTACTCTCTCACCGGGGAAGGCCACGCATTGGACTGCCGGAATATTTACGACTGGGCAATCCAAGCCTGCCGCAGAGGTCAACTGTCGAAGGGTGAGATGGATAAAATCACTGCTCTGCTTAGTCACCTCCCCCGGTCCGGCGAGAAGGACATCCCGAGGGACTGGCTGGTCACCGTCAGGTTCCGGGACGGGAATGAATCCGTCCTGCGGAGGTTGCACTGGGCAGAGACATCGTACCCTTATTTGACGGATTTCAAATGAGCGTGACCCGACGGTAATTTGTGCCACGTTTCAACACAAAGGCAATTTCACACAACAGATTGTGCTTTGTGCGCTCGTTCAAAATCCGTCGCTGGTGGATACCATCTCAGCGCCCAGTACACGGAGGTATCACAGAAAGGAACTTCCCGCCGCCATGCGAGACATCCTTGAGCTGTTGGGAGGGGTTCGTTTCGAGCTGAAGAAGATCATCGGGTTTTCTGCCGCTCATTAATAGTCACAGGTAAGACGCAGCCGTGTCTGACTATCACCTGGTGAATATTGGAGGGTGATGACTTAGCCTCCTGTGGCGAGCACTGCAACAATCATGAGTAAAGAGTGGCCTTTTGACGACCCGCCGAACGTCATCACGATTACGACGAGGCGCGTGCTCGAAGACGATTATCCCATCCTCCTCGTCACCCGCGACGCCGATGACGGGTGCTGGCAGGTCCTGTGCGGAACGACGAATGAGCCGGACGACGGCAGGGTGGTGGATTTGGGGTGTATGTTTGAGCGCGACCCTTCAATCGGACAACTCGCCGACCTTCCGCTCGGCTGGCGGGCCTGGCGTGAGTCCCCTGAAACACCCTGGGTGAGGGAAGAGAATCCGAAGACTGAAGAAGAATGAGCCGATCACGACGGATGGGCAAATATCCTTTACACGATGCGGTGCAGAGGGCGGATGCGGAGGAAGCCGAGCGCCTGTTGCTCAGCGGGGTCAACCCGAGTGGCTTTGATGGGTTTGGCCAGACCCCTTTGCATTGGGCCGTCTTCGGAGGGTATTGCGAATGCGCTGAACTCCTGCTCTGGCACGGGGCTGACGTGAATGCCGTGGCCGATGACTTGATGACACCACTGGACAGGGCCGAGGATTTCGGACTCGAAAAAATGGCCATCCTTCTACGTTTTTACGGGGGCAAAAATCTCGGTGACCCGGCCCTCTGCTGGCGAAAGAAATAACCGTACATGAATGAGCCGTTATGCTTCACCGCCTCAGCTATGACACCCTTGATGACCGGAGCCAGTTCTGGACAAGTTCTCTCCCCGACAGACTGCTCCCGGACGACGATTCATTCGGTGAACTCTGGGACCTGCACCCGCCTGAATTTCATGAAATCCGGATGCATGGCCGGCTGGTGAAGACGCCGCGCTGGCAGCAGGCTTACGGCGCTGACTATCACTACGCCGGGAAGGTGAACCGGGCGCTACCTGTCCCGGCACAGCTGGAGGCGCTTCACAGCTGGGTCAGGGGAAACATCGACTGTCGCCTGAACGGGCTGCTGCTGAACTGGTACGATGGGAGACTCGGGCACTACATTGGGAGGCACCGCGACAGTATCAGGGGGATGCTGAAAGGCGCTCCCATCATAACCGTCTCTTTCGGCGAGGCGAGAATTTTCAGGCTGAGACCCTGGAAGAAGGCGGGCCGTCGGGATTTCATGGCCGAACACGGCAGCGTCTTCGTGATGCCCTGGGAGACGAACCTCGCGTGGACGCACGAAGTTCCGCACTACAGAAAGTATCGAGGCCGGAGAATCTCCGTCACTCTGAGGGCCTTCGAAGCCACACCACTGAAACACCCCTGACGCTGACGCTTGAATTCAACCGGGACTGCCACAAACTTCTTCTGTTCATCGTTGTACCGGCTCACGAATACGATTTCCTGCGAATTGTTGGGACCGGCCCGCACGATGTAAGCGGTGGCCAGACCACTGCCAGTGGCATCGGCCGTGAACACACCCGGCGCGACAGGGACAATGCTGGTCGTACCGATTGAGATATTGCTGTTTCCGCCGGTCACGATCATTGTTGCAGGTCCAGTCTCCGTCCCCGGCGGGATCTGATAATTGACCTGGCTCGGGGAGACAAAGAAGGGAGGGGTCGGACGTTCGGCCCCTGTGCTGCCCCTGACCCTGACGGTTGTGCCAGCCAGTGTGGTTGGCAGAGGGAGTGAGGCGGCAACCTGTATTCCAGTGGCCAGACTTGTACCGAAAGCTGCTGCGATGGATTCACGGGCAAGACTCTGTCCACGGTAATTAGCTGCGGAGACGCTTGCGGTACCGGCCCAGTAATATGGATTGACTCCCAATTGTGCAAAGACATAAGTCCAGCCCGGACTCCAGTGGAGGGTTGCCGCCGCCTTCAGGTCGTGGACTTTCCCAACCGTGAAGACGAACTGCCGCGGCACGCCGCGCACCCAGTCGAGGACGACGGTCATTTTCGCCGCGCCCTTCTTCTTCCGGTACGCGGCCCAGTCGAAAGCCGCGAGCGAGAGTTTGATCAGGCTCGCATCGACCACCGCGAGGCGGGCAAACTGCCGCCCCTGCCGGGCCAGCCACGGCTGATAGTGCGCGAGGACGAGCAGCCAGGCTTCGATCATCTGCTCAAGGTCGCGGTGCCTGAGGGCGTTACTCAGGGTGTTGCGGGTGACGGCGCCACCCGCGGCCGCCTGAAGCGTCGGCTGATCTTCAAGGGCGCGGACCAGCCCGCGCAGTTTCGGACTTTTGATCAATTGAAAGACGACGAGCAGTTTGAGCAGGCGCGCGCCCGGCAGCGCCGTCCGGCCCGATTCATAAGCGTCGCGATCAAAGACCTCGGCCTGCGTCGGGACGCGATCAAGCGCCCGCAGCAGCAGGGTAATGACTGTGTTAGAGTGCAAGGTGCGAATCCTCCTTGTCTCTTGTTTTGTCTCACCATCAGTCTCGCTGATGGCAGGAGGATTCGCACCTCATTTTTCAAAGATCAGCCGGAGATGCACCATCAGTTCTCGTCAAGCCCCTGTAAATCAGGGCTTTGACCTGCATCTCTTCATGTGGGACAGGACTGAGTTGTGCTGCACGGGCATGAATCATCTGCTCAACAGCGCGCGCGTCGAAGTTGAAATTTATGAACAGGTACTCGCCCCTGTCGGAGGTGGAACCACATCAGCAGCGCGCGGGCTTGTGACCGAACCGGTCTCCGGAAGCGTCTGCAACAAGCAGGGCGACGCATGGCTGAAGAGCTGATGCTGTCAATCAGCTCTGTCACCTGTTGTAAGTGTCGGCATTGAAATGATTGAATTCCTGCCAGACCTCATCCGCCGGGACAAATTTGCAGGAGCCCGGTCTCCGTGAACAAAGCCGAAGAATGCAGATCGCGTCTCCATTTCCCCGCCCCTGACTGCTCTCAGATCAGGTGTCTCCGTTCAATTTTTCCTTTATCAGAGTCTGTCAGGATCAGGCCCGTTGTTGCCTCCTGTGCCTGCAGTGGGTTAGCATGCTGACAATATTTCAGCACTGTTTGTATTTTTCAGGGACGAAACCCAGCTGACAGCAGGATAAATCCTGGCCCGGGAATAAATCGTTTCGCCGGGCGATTCTTTATCGAACCGCACTGATAAAGGTCTTCAGTCACTTCAGACAGACCCGCTTTTGATTGCGAAGTCTGATGAGAATAATCCATGGCTGCTTCACTCATAAGTTCAAAAGGATTGCTTATCCTCCTGCTGGTCACTCTTTCCGTGTCACTCAGGGCTTCAGCTCAGGATACGGTGACCGGAGCATTCGAGGGCATCGTGACCGCCAGTCTGACGGGACAGATTCTGGGCGGGGTGAAGGTCGAGATTATCAACCAGGAAAAGGGCGTGAGGGTCTCCACCAGAACCGATTCGCGGGGGCGCTTTTACTGGGGGCTGCTGACGCCGGGCCTGTATACGATCGTCGTGTCGCTGGAGGGCTATCAGACGCGCGCCTTATCACAGTCGCTGGAGATTTCACGAATCGGAGAGGTCGTTCCTGTCCCGATTGCACTGGACCCGATCAGGACCACGACAACCGCCCCTTCCGCGCCATTCAACCCGACGCCGGCAAGCAGCGAGATCCGGGCTTCAGTCAATACCACGGACGCGCGTCGCAGTCGCAGTTTCCCCGAAGAAGATACTTCTTCAATTCCACTCGGCGCTTCCACCTTCTCCCGATCCTTTGATCAGTTAACGCTGCTGGCGCCGGGCGTCGCACCACCTCCGCAGACTCTGGGCAGTGTCGCGGGCCCCGGCGTCGGCGCCGGGGTCGGTACTGCCGGACAGTTTGCGGTCAACGGCCTGCGCTCGAGGGCAAACAATTTTACGGTGGATGGTTCGGATAACAATGATGAAGACATCGGCGTCCGGCGACAGGGTTTCATCTCACTGATTCCCCAGCCGGTTGAATCAGTCAGGGAGTATCACGCAATCACCCTGCTGGCTCCCGCGCAGTTCGGACGTAATATCGGCGCGCAGATCAATGTCATCTCAAAATCAGGTGGCAATACGTCACATGGAATACTTTACGGTTTCCTGAATGCGAGCAATCTGAATGCGCGTAATTATTTCGATACGACCAATGGTAATGCGATAACGGCCCTGCACGCAGGAAATAATCAGGCCGTCCTCCTGGACGGTGAACCGCTGCGTGTGCGGAATCAGAGCGGGGGGAAGGATTCCTTTACCACAGGCGCCTTTGGTGGGACGCTGGGCGGCCCCGTCAGGAAAGAGAAACTCTTTTACTTTCTGTCCGCTGAAGGGCAGATAATCAATGCCCGCCAGGAAGAAAGTTTTTCAGTTCCCACCGTCGAACAGCGCGGCGCTTTCAGAACCGGGGCGACAGGAATCTTCTCAAACCCGATTACCGGGGTGACACCTCTGCCTTGTGCGACCGGTTGTCGTGGCGCTGTGCCATCCAGCCCGAATGGTGATGCTGTTTTCAGCCTGTTTCCCTTCCCCAATAATCCGGGCGGAATATTCGGGGCGAATACTTTTACTCAGGCCCTGCCCGCCAGCGCGCGTGGTCTGGTGACATCGCTCAAGCTTGATGACAATTTCAAAATCAGGGAACGACAACAATCAGTCACCGGAAGATATAATTTCACTGATGACTGGCGCGAAATCCCTGCAACCGGCGCCGCAGTTTTCTCAACCCTGCGTCCGGAAGTTCGCGCCCAGAATTTGTCCCTCTATCTTAACAGTCAGCTGGGCGGGCCGGATGCCATCAATCCGCTGTTCAATCAGTTGCGTCTTTCTTACGGGCGCACACGACTGAGATTCAGACCTGTAATTGATCAGTCAGTGCCCCTGCCCAAAGTGCCGGGAAGGCTTGAGCAGATTGACGGCATCGTGATCGGCCCGCTCTTTGACAGTGTGCGTGATCGTGATTTCCCGATCGCCAGCCGGCAATTCCCGGCGACTCCATTCCTGTTGAATAAAACCGTCATCTGTAATCGGACATTGCCTGCCAGTCCGGGTGTTCCGAATACCGGTAATATTCTGTTCAGCAGCCGTTGTAATCCATTTATCGGAGCAATCAGTGTCGAAGAAGAGATCGGCCCGACCGGGCAGGTAATTGTGGCCGGGTTCAGCCCCGTCGGGGTGGATGTTTACAACTTTCCCCAGCGACGAGTCAATAATACCTATCAACTTGCTGATAACCTGACCTGGCACAGGGAGGGCCATAATCTGACCTTCGGATTCGATCTCCGGCGCACAGAACTTAATAATGATCTGCCTCGTGTGTCGCGACCACTCATTGTGTTCAACGGCGGACCATTGCCGGCGAACAACTCACCGAATCGGGTTGTCAGGCCTGAAGATTTTGTCGCGCTTGGAGCCGCCAGCAGTTATTTCCTGACCCTGAACAACGGCCGTGATGACGCCAATATCAATCTGCGATTTAACCAGCTGAATTTCTTCGGGCAGGATGAATGGCGGGTGAACCCGCAACTTTCGATCTCATACGGGTTGCGTTATGAATACAACACTCCGCCCGGGGAAAATAACGGGCTGATCGAGCAGACATTCAATGATCCGGCTCTCGATCTGGTGCCGGGATTACGCACTGTCATTGACGGGCGCACGAGGATTTTTGATCCGGACCGTAATAATATTGCCCCGAGAATCAGCCTGGCCTTTTCCCCGAAGAGATCCGGCCGTGATCAGATCACCGTCATTCGCGCGGGTTACGGGCTGTATTATGATCAGATACCTGGCGCGGTTGTCAGCCAGTCCAGAAATGTTTTTCCTTCATTTCTGACCCTTAACTTTGGCGGGCTTGATGCCTCTTCAGGCACAACTGAATTTGGCATTATCAATCCGGCTGTGACCGTCATTGGCAGAGGATCAGTCGTTCAGCCGGGAACACTCAACAGACTGAACCCGCTGACGCCTTTGGGCGAATTCATCAGTTCGCTGGAGAGCAGTTTTCCCAGTGCTCTTGGAGTCACTCTTCCCCGGCGCCATCTGGCTATGCCCGGGGCACAGCATTATTCATTTTCCATCGAGCAGCAGTTTGGCCGTAATTATTCGTTTTCCGCCGCCTATGTCGGGACACGGGGACACAATCTGCTTCGATTCACCACCCCCAATCTCGGGCCGGGGCTGACAGTCAGCCCGACAGTCTTCGGTGTAGTGTCACCTGATAACGAAACATTCATCCCCAGAATATTGGGCCTCGTCAACGACCCCCGGCGCCCGATCAAAGGAATCGGGGCGGTCAATATCTTTGAGACGACCGGGAGTTCCGGATATGACTCCTTACAGCTGGTTTTCCGCGGACACCCGGACGAAATTCTGCAGTTTTTCGCCGCCTACACGCTGTCACGCACAATTGATGACGTCTCCGATGTATTTGATCTGGCGGGTGCCTACGCCCTCCCCCAAAACAGCCTGACATTTGCGGGGGAACGGGGCGCCGCCGGTTTTGATGCGTTGCACCGTCTGGCATACAACCTGACTCTGGATTTTTCTGCTTACGCTTCCGGTCGGTCAGGAGCGGGCAGATTACTTGACGGGTTACAACTGACGGGAGTCGGAAGGTATCAGACCGGATTGCCTTTCACTGTCAACAGTATTCTGGACGTCAATCTTGACGGCAATCTGACGGATCGTCTGAACACCACGGCCGGGTTGCAGATCACCGGTGATCGCAGTCAGCCGCTCAGGCTGACGACTGCCGATCCGCTCAGTCTGCTGGCACCTTTCGGCCGGGATGGCAAAGTTGCGCGTAACAGCTTTCGTGCCGGAAGCAGCCTTGAATTCGACCTCGCCGTGCTGAAAAACCTGACGGCCGGGCCCGGGCGGAAATTTTCATTCAGGGCGGAAGTTTTCAATCTTTTCAACCGGCCTGATTTCGGCATCCCTGTTCGATTACTTGAGGCGCCGGGATTCGGCAAAGCCACTAATACAATCACTCCGGGGCGGCGTGTGCAGTTTTCTCTGAAATACAATTTCTGACCTCAGAAGCACGACGTCTGTTCAGAACAGACCGAGTGTTTTTGATTACCCGGGAGGGCAGCCATGTTTACTCAGGTAAGGATCGTAACCAGCCTGATCTTATTTCCGCTGATGATCGGGGGCCCGATCTTATTGCCATTTCCTCGCACCAGCGCCGGTCCGGCGATCAGTCGTCCTGTGCCTGTACGACCTGACATTACCGCGGGAACCTGGACCCGGACGGGGGACCTGAGCGTGGCGCGTTCCTATCACACGGCGACTTTACTTTTGAACGGGACCGTTCTTGTCGCCGGCGGTGAGAGTGACAAGGACGGCCCGTTGAAGAGCGCTGAAATTTACGATCCGGGGAACAGAACCTGGACTCTGACGCAGAGTATGGCGACTGCCAGATCCAGACATACAGCCACACTGCTGCGAAATGGCAGGGTTCTGGTTGCGGGCGGGTACAACAGCACCGGCGCTCTCAATACTGCGGAGTTGTTTGACCCGTTGAGCAACACCTGGACTTCGGCCGGGCAGCTGACGGACGCCAGAAGGGAACATACCGCAACTCTGCTCGGTAATAACACGCTGCTCCTGACTGGCGGCGGCGGCAGTCTGAATGACGCCCCGGTACGAAAGACAAACTGTCTTTATAACGACAACAGTGACTGGAGCAGTCCGGTTTCGCCGCTGAATGAAGGCCGTTTCAGTCATACCGCGACGCTGCTGAATGACGGCAGGGTGCTGCTGGCTGGCGGTTTCGGCGAAACAATTACCAGGCTGAACAGTTGCCGGATGATCGATTCGCTGAATCTGCAGGGCGGTTCCTGGCGGCTGACTCTGAACCCGCTCAACTTCAGCCGCTCCAGACAGACCGCCACAAAACTCGACGACGGGCGGGTGCTCGTGATCGGGGGGACCGGAAACACGAACAGGGCAGAGCTGTTCGATCCCTCAACCGAGGTCTGGGAACTCAGGAACGGGACAAATGACCTGAGAACGGAGCGTCATACCGCGACGCTGCTCGCGGGCGGCAGAATAATGGTGGTGGGCGGGCTGGGTCCCAACGGAATATCTTACAAAAGTACCGAGTTGTATGACCCGGCGACGAACGTCTGGTCGAGGTCCGGTGACCTGAACACGGAGACGCGGTACGGCCACACGGCCACGCTGCTGGCCGGTGGCGCATTACTGATCGCGGGGGGGGCAACATCCAATGCCGTCGCGCTGAAAACGGCGGAGATTTACGCCGATAACGGCCCGACAGCCGGCGTCAGCGGAAACGTTGTTGATTTCGTCGGCAGGAAGTTTGCGCCTTCCCCGACGCCTGATATCCAGCTGGAAATACTCGAAGGCAGTTCTTATGTTTTCAGCAGTTCTGTCACAACGAGTTCAAGTGGCGCATACAACTTCACCGGTCTCACACCGGGACGGACCTACAGGATCAGTTCGCCTGATCTTTCCGGTTCTGTCCCGAACTTCAGGGTGACGGGCCCGCTGACCGGCGTCGTCACGGGAATGGATTTCATCGCCAGATTCCCGCTCGTCACTGTCGGGGGGGAGATCAGGGACGCCTCGCAGAAAGTGGTTCCCGGCGTCACGGTCGGAACCACTGTACTCGGCCCGGCGGGCAGCCCGGCATCGGGCGCATCTCTTGATCTGGTTTGCCTCGGGGCCGACGGGCTGGCGGGACCCTGCCAGTCCGACAGTCAGGGCAGGTACAAGGTGCAGTTGCACCTGTACGGCACCTACAAAGTGACCCTGTCCAAACCGGGATTCGTTTTCAATTACACCGGCCCGACGCCGCCGGGCGGCGTTTATACGCCCGCTAATTTCAACCCCCTGTTCAACCTGTTAACTGAGAACTACGCCGCTGTTTCAAGCAACCCTCCTGCCGTCAGCCTGACGTCGCCCTCTGACGGCGCTTTCTTCCGGACGGCCGAAAGCGTCACCCTCGGCGCCGCCGCGACGGATTCAGACGGATCGATAAAAAAGGTCGAGTTCTATTACGGCGCGACGAACAGGATCGGTGAGGCGACTTCAGCGCCTTTCAACTTCGTCTGGAATAATCTGAAGGCGGACACCTACCGGGTGAGGGCGGTGGCGACTGACAACGCCGGGCTGACGACTTCGTCCGGTGAGGTTTCGATCATCATCGGTGACGCCCGCGTCTCGACTGTCTCGGCGGCCAGCTACAGTAGCGCGGCTCAGGCGCCCGAAGCGATTGTCGCGGCCTTCGGCAGGAACCTCTCGAACGATACCCAGGCCGCCACCACCATCCCGTTGCCGGAAAGCCTGGCGGGGACAAAAATCAGAATTCAGGACAGTCGGAATGTGATCAGGGCGGCGCCCCTTTTTTACGTGTCTCCGGGGCAGATCAACTATCAGATACCCCCGGGGACGGCGACCGGGGCGGCGAAGATTCTGGTTTCAGTCAATGACAGCGATTACACAGTCGGTGACCTTTCGATAGTTTCTGTCGCACCGGGGATCTTTACCGCCGATTCCAGCGGGAGTGGCGTGGCCGCCGCCTACCTCGTCCGCGTCAGAAGTGACGGGTCGCAGGTGGTGGAGCCGGTTGCCCGGTATAATGGCTCCGGCTTCGTTTCCGTCCCGATCGATCTCGGGCCGCCGGGTGAAACCGTCGTCCTCGTGTTATACGGTACCGGCATCCGTAATCGCTCCTCGGCGAGCGCGGTCACCGTCACGATAGGCGGGGCGAACGCGCCCGTGGGCTACGCCGACAAGGCCCCGGGCTTTGTCGGTCTTGACCAGATCAACGTCACCGTCCCGAGGAGCCTGGCCGGACGAAACGGCGAAGCTGACGTCGTGCTGACTGCGGATGGGAAAGCCGCGAACACCGTCAGGGTCAACATCAAATAACTCTGAAAGACAAGCGATGACACGATCCGGATTCAGTCCCCTGTTCATCCTGCTGACCCTGGTATTTTTTTGTCCGGCATCGACAGTCGCGGCCGAAGAAAAACCCGAACTGGTATTACAGACCGGTCACGCGAGCAGAGTTGAATGTCTGTCGTTCAGCCCCGACGGGCGATTACTGGCTTCGGGCAGTGCTGACGCAACGATCAGGCTGTGGGATACGGGCACGGGTCATGAGCTGCGTGTACTGACCGGCCAGGGTGCGGGCGTGACGGCAGTCGGTTTCAGTCCTGACGGGCGGTGGCTGGCGTCCGGCGGACTGGACGGCGCGGTGATCGTCTGGGAAGTCTCGACCGGGCGCGAAACAATGAGAATTCCCGCACATAAACTCAGCATCAGGGCCGTCGCCTTCAGCCCGGACGGACAGGCTCTGGCCTCAGCCAGTGCTGATTCTTCGATCAGATTATGGGATTTCAGAAACCAGCGTGAATTGAAGAAATTGACGGGCCACTCCGGATGGGTTACCGCGATTTCATTCAGCCCGGATGGCCATTTGCTGGCCTCAGGCAGCGATGATCAGACGATCAGATTATGGGACGTCCGCAGGGGAAACGAAATACTGCCCCAGCCACTGACCGGCCACACCGGCAGGGTGACGACTCTGGCTTTCAGTCAGCAGGGGCGATCACTGGTCTCCGGCAGTGCCGATCAGACGGTCAGAATCTGGCGTATTTCGTCAGGCGCCCGAATCCGGACAATCGATCACTCATCCGCGGTGTTGCAGATAGCGCCTGAGGACGATGGGCGCACTCTGCTGACGGTGTGTGCCGGCAAAAGCGTCGGGCGATATGACACGGCCTCGGGAAAATTGCTCGACGTCATCGCGACGGGTGAAGCCGGGCGGTATGAAGTCGTCGTTTTCAGCCCCGACCGCAGCCGGCTGGCGGTCAGCAGCGGGAGCCGGACAATCAGACTTCTGCATCTGAACGGCAGCGATTCCCGCCTGCTGGCCAGCCAGACGAGCGCCATCAACGCCGTTGCTTTCAGCGCGGATGGGAGGTGGATGGCCACGGGCAGTCAGGATTATCAGGTCAGGGTGTGGGACATGGTATCCGGTCGCAAACTCTACACGCTGGCGGGGGGGGCAGGCACCGTGAATACAGTTGCCTTCAGTGACGACGGCCGACTGCTGGCGGCAGGCAGCGTCGGCGGCGCCGTCCGGCTCTGGAAAACGATGACCGGACGGGAACTGAGGACATGGAATGCACACCCGGCCGGTCCCGGTTCGCCGACGGCCAGCGCGAACGCGGTGGTTTTTTCTCCAGACGCCAGCCGTCTGATTTCGGCCGGCAACGATCAGACCGTCAGGGTCTGGGATCTTGACACTGGGGCCGGCGTGCTCACTTTGCATGGCCACCTCGGTGAAGTGCAGACCATCGCACTCCATCCGGATGGCCGTTTACTTGTTTCAGGCGGGGCGGACAAAACCATCAGAGTCTGGGATCTTGCAACCGGGAATCAGAACCAGTTGATCAAAGGGCACACGGCGGAGATTGCCACTCTGGCCTTCAGTCCCGACGGGCGGCGGCTGGCATCAGGCAGCAGGGACAGAACAATCAGAGTCTGGAACTTTCCAGCCGGAGAACTCATTCGCACGCTGCCGGAACAGAGGGGGCAGGTCAGTGCGGTTGCGTTCAGCTCAGACGGACGCCATCTGGCAGCCGGCAATCAGAGTGGTGAACTGAAACTGTTTGAGCCTGAAACAGGCCGTGAAGTGAAGACGCTGACCGGACACCCGGCCGGCGTCAACAGTCTCGCTTTCACCGCCGGGGGAGGGTTTCTGATATCCGGCAGTGACGATGGCAGCGCACGGTTGTGGGAAGTGACAACGGGCAGTCCGCAGGCCGTCCTGGTGGCGGTGCGAGAGTCATCCGACTGGCTGGTCGCCACGCCTGATGGCTTATTCGACGGTTCGCCTGCGGCCTGGGGGCAGATCCTGTGGCGTTTCGGACAGCGAACCCTTGATGTCAGGCCGGTCGAGGTTTTCTTCAACGAGTTCTATTCCCCCGATATTCTTGCCGCCATACTGGCCGGCCGAAAGCCGCAGACGGTGCAGGATATCGGACGGCGTGACCGGCGACAGCCGGTTGTGGCACTGAAGCTGGCGGACCAGACTCAGGGCAATGAAGCCGCCTTGAAAAGACGGCGGATCAGAGTTCAGGTGGAGATCACTGAGGCCCCGCCGGATCAGGAACATGCGCAGGGCAGCGGGGCGCGGGATCTGCGATTGTTTCGCAATGGCCTGCTGGTCGAGGCCTGGCGTGGCGATCTCATGACCGGAAAGTCAGGCAAAAAGACCGTCGAAACCGAAATCCCGATTGTGGCGGGTGAAAACCGGCTGACGGCGTATGCTTTCAATCGTGAGAACGTCAAAAGCCAGGATTACACATTGAAGGTTTCAGGGGCGGCGGAGCTGAGGCACAGGGGGACGCTGTTCCTGACCGCTGTCGGGATTAACCAGTATGCCAACCCGCAATTCAATCTCAGATACGCGGCGCCGGACGCCCGGTCATTCCTGGAGGAGTTGCAACGTCAGCAGAGCGGGCTGGGAAATTATGAGCGGATCGAGGTAGTTCAGCTCACCGATCAGCAGGCCACAAAAAGCAGGATTCTTTCGGTTTTCAGACACCTGTCCGGTGAGACTGTTGCGGGCGATGAAGTATTCGGAAATCTGAGAAAGGCCGAGCCGGAAGATGCAGTCGTTTTCTACTTTGCCGGACACGGCGCCGCGGTGGATGAACAGTTTTATCTGATCCCGCATGATCCCGGCTACGCGGGCAACAGAACTGACCTGACCGAAGCCGCTTTCCGCCGCCTCCTGAATTTCCAGATCTCTGATCGCGAACTGGAACAGGCTTTTGAAAAAATTGATGCCGGACACCTGCTGATGATTATTGATGCCTGTGAGTCCGGCCAGGCACTGGAAGCCGAAGACCGCCGCCAGGGTCCGATGAATTCAAGGGGGCTGGCCCAGCTGGCTTACGAAAAAGGCATTTACATTCTGACAGCCGCGCAGGGCTACCAGGCGGCGATGGAGACGGCCAGGCTGGGGCATGGGTATCTGACCTATGCGCTGGTTGAGGAAGCTCTCAAAAGCACGGCCGCCCTGACCGGGCAGACGGGTGAGGCGCTGACAGCCCGGTCGTGGCTCGATTACGCGACTGAAAGAGTGCCGGAGATGCAGCAGGAAAAACGCGATCAGGAAAGACTGCTCACCCAGCGGGAAAAAAAATCCGGCGGGGCAGCTAAACCCGAAAAGAAAGGTCAATCTGACAGGATGGATAAAGACGTCCAGCGCCCGCGTGTCTTCTACCGGCGGGAACCGGAGGCCGATCCGTTCATCGTGGCCCGACCGGGTTCGAATCCGCCTGCGACAGTCAGGTGAAGGCCGGGAAACACCGAAGGGGGCGGCCCGGCGGAAAAAGAATCGCCTGCGCAAACTCATTTCAGGACGGGCAGGACGAAGAAGATAACGCCAGCCGGTTATGGGTCAGGGCGTTTCGTGAAGCGGCATAACTTCCCGATCCTGCTGCGTCCATGAATTATTGGCTGGAGTAAAAGTGGTCGGGGACGAAGCCCGCAGCCTGGCTTTGAGGAGCCGTTCAAAGTTATCATTCTTTACCGCGGATGTCCGCAGCGGCGAAAATAATCCGGGAACAGTTCGGAAGAACAGATTCGACAGCCATCCCTGTTCGATTTCTCCTGCCGGAAGCCTGACGTGTTGCCGCGGAAATCAGAGGCAGCATCATTTATTGACCACCTGCTGTGTCCGTCTGAGATATGCAGCAGGAGTCAGCCACAACCTCAGCGAGGACCTCTCGATGTCGAACGATGATCCTTCCGGGCGCGTCACCACACCCCTTTCCGGACCGCAGGCCCGACAAATCCCTGTCAACATCGCTCCGGGAGTCCTGCTGCAGGAGCGCTACCTGATTGAAAAGGAACTGGGGCGTGGCGGAATCGGGGTCGTCTTTCTCGCCCGCGATCAGAAACTGCACGGCTCGCCGGTCGTCATCAAGGTCCTGCTCGAAACGATTCGGGACTCGGAGCACAAACAATGGTTCGAGAAACATTTCCGCCAGGAATTCGAAGCGATGGCCCGGATAGATCACCCGGGCGTGGTCCGCGCACTTGATAAAGGCGAATTGCCCGATGGTCGCACGTGGCTGGTGATGCAGTACGTTGCCGGAACCAGTCTGAGTGCGCTGCTCAAACCACAGGGCATGGAATTGAAACGCGTGGCTCACCTGATCCGGCAGATGGGACAGGCGCTCACGGCCGCGCACGAGCAGGGCGTCTTTCACCGCGACCTCAAACCTGACAACATCATGATTCAGCAGTCAGGTGATGAGGAATATGTCAGGATCATTGATTTCGGCATCGCCACTGTGCATGAAAAACGCACGGCTGACCCCACCTTTATCAAAACAACGCAGATCGCCGGAACCGTTGATTACATGGCGCCCGAACAGTTCGAGGGCAGGCCGGAAGCTTCGAGCGACATTTACGCGCTCGGCGTCATTGCCTATGAGATGGTGACCGGGCGACGTCCCTTTAATTTCGAGACGCCGTACCAGCTGCGCGAGATGCAACGCGCCGGAGTGAAAGTCAATCCGTGCGATCTGCGCCCGTCATTGCCCGTCGCCGCGCAGGCCGTGATCCTCAAAGCGCTCGCGTATGCGAAGCAGGATCGTTACGCCTGCGCCAAGGATTTTGGTGATGCGCTGGCGCAGGCGCTGACGGCGGAAGCGGTCGAGAGTCCGTCATCACGCCTCGAACTGGCGCACGTGCTGTTTACCGATCTGGTCGGTTACTCGACGCTGCCGATCAACGAGCAGGAGCGCCTGTTGCAGCAGCTTCAGAAGATCGTCAGCGGCACTGAAGAATTCATCCGCGCTCAGGCGGCCAGACAACTGCTGCGGCTGCCGACGGGCGACGGGATGGCGCTGGTCTTTTTCGGCGATCCGGTTGCGCCCGCGCAGTGCGCCGTCGAAATTGCCGGCGCATTGCGCGAGCAACCCGACATCAAATTGCGCATGGGCATTCACACTGGCCCCGTGCGCCGCATCGCCGACATCAATCAGAACCTGAACGTATCCGGCGGCGGCATCAACATCGCGCAGCGCGTGATGGATTGCGGCGACGCGGGACACATCCTGCTTTCCCAAACCGTCGCGGATGTGCTTGGGCAGTTGAGTGAATGGAAGCCCGCGCTCCACGACCTCGGCGAACAGGTAGTCAAACACGGGGAACGCGTCCATCTGTTCAATCTGTACACGGACGAAGCAGGCAATCCGGCGCTGCCCGCAAAGCTTCAGACCAAGAAACCGGAACCCCGGCCCGCCCTGCCCTGGAAAAAATGGCTGCCCGCCGCGCTCCTGCTGCTCGCGCTTGCCGGAGGCGGTTATTTCCTGTGGCGAATGATTCCATCTCAACCCGACCAGTCTGTTGAGAATAAGAAGTCTCCAGTCGTTGTCGAGTCGCGCCAGTTGATTTACTGGCTGACAGTGCAGCGCAACCCAAAACTCTTTCCCGGCAGCAAGCCATTCATCCAGCCTGGTGAAATGCTCTTTGGCCAGGGCGATCAGGTGCGTTTGCACATCAGCAGCCCGCAGGCCGGGTATCTGTACATCATCAACGAAGGGCCGAAGCTGACGAACAACCTGCCCGAATACAATGTCCTGTTTCCGTATTCGACGATGAACAGCAGTTCGGCGGAAATCAGAGCCGGGCAGAACGTGCAAATTCCGCAACCGAGCGGGAGGCCTGACCGGGACTGGTTTGCCTTCGACAAGGACGAGGGCGCGGAAAAAATCTGGCTGGTCTGGTCGTCGCGTAGTCTTGCGGTGATGGAAGCCGTCAAACAATGGGCCAACCCGAAAGACCGGGGCGAGATTCGTGACGCCGCTCAGATCAACTCCGTGAAGCAGTTTCTTGAGACGCAATCAGCCACTGCCCCCCGCACAGAGAAAGATGAAACGAACCTGCAAACCCGGGTGACAGGCAGCGGCGACATTCTGATAAAAATGGTGAAGCTGGAACACCGCTAATGAAACTCTGAAAATGACCGGGCTGAGTCATCGCGTTGACCTGATTCGGTAATGATAAGGAAGGCAGGATGTTTATGCACAGACGCTCTGGATTGATGACGCTGTCTCTGGTGTTGTTTGCGCTGTGCCTGCTTGTGGCTGAACCATCTCGTGCGCAGCAACGACCAGCCACAGGTGACTTAAACGAAGCCACGCGATTGAACGAACAAGTGATCAGGCTTTATGTCGAAGGGCGCTACGATGAGGCGATCCCATTAGCTGTCCGGGCACTGGCGATTCGGGAGAAATCGTTGGGCGCAGACCATCCTAGCACTGCAACGTCATTGAGCAATCTCGCGCTGCTGTATGAAGCCAAAGGTGACTATGCGCGGGCCGAGCCGTTATATCGGCGGGCGCTGGCGATTACTGAGAAAGTGTTGGGCGCAGACCACCCCGACACATCTGCGTCACTGAACAACCTCGCGGAACTGTACCAAGCCAAAGGCGACTATGCACAGGCTGTGCAGATGATCGCGCATGCAGCAGAAGGGCAGGAACGCCACCTCGTACGCATATGAGCCTGTGGCCGGTAAGCGATGTGGGCACTCGCGATCTGATGATTGAATACTACAAAGCTCTGCAACGCGGCGAGGGGCGTGCGGAAGGTTTGCGTCAGGTCCAGTTGCGAATGCTGAAAGATCCGAAACGACAGCATCCGTATTACTGGGCCAGCTTCATTCAATCAGGTGAGTGGGCGAATCTGGATGGCAAACGACCAGGTCAGTGAGCAGATCAAAGCAACTGCCGAAGCGTTCGCGGTTGTTCGCACGAACACTTCGGCACAGATCAGGCGTGGCAATCCTGATCAGCGAAGGAGAAAAACGATGGCGAACTTCATCCGGGCTGTCAGGCCGGCTGCCGGTTTCGGGCATGGAGTCCGGCGTGGGCTGGCACGGATTTCTGTCGCCAGCCTGATCACCTTGTCGCTGCTCCCTGTCTTTCCGCAAAGATTCGCTCTCGCCGTCATCCAACCGCAGCAGGGTGAAAAGGGGGCCGCGGCCCGGAAACTCTTTGAAGAGGGATTTCAGCTTTATCAGCAGGGCTCGGCTGAAGCCTTACGCGGCGCGATTTCAAGGATGGAGCAGGCTCTTTCGTTATGGCGCGAACTGAATGATGGCGAAGCCCAGACACTGGCCCTGCTGACTCTGGGGAGGATCAACGACGATCTTGGTAACAATCAGCGGGCGCTCGAACTCTACACTCAGGCACTCAGGCTGTGTCTCGCTTCCGGCAATCGTCAGGGTCAGGTAGTAACGCTCAACAACATCGGCGGTATTTACGACGCTCTTGGCGAAAAACAGCAGGCTCTCGGCTTCTACAATCAGGCGCTTCCCCTGTTGCGGGCCGCTGATGACCGCGGAGCCGAAGCGGTCACGCTCAACAACATCGGCCTGGTTTACAGCGCCCTTGGTGAGAAACAGAAGGCTCTGGACCATTATGCTCAGGCGCTCGCGCTCGGTCGTGCCGCCGGTGATCGCAGCCGCGAGGCAATAACGCTCAACAATATCGGCGCGGTTTATCACGCCCTCGGCGAGAAACAAAAGGCCCTCGACTTCTTCACACAGGCACTTTCCGTCAGTCGCGCAGCCGGAGATCGCCGGGACGAAGCAGTCACACTCGGCAACATCGGCAGTGTTTATGACACTCTCGGCGAGAAACAGGAGGCTCTCGGCTTCTACAATCAGGCGCTTCCGCTGTGGCGTGCGGTCGGGGATCGTGGTCAGGAAGCGACGGCGCTTAACAACATCGGCACGGTTTATCAGGCTCTCGGCGAGAAACAAAAGGCTCTCAACTTCTTCACGCTGGCGCTCCCGCTGAGTCGTGCGGTCGGGGATCGTAGTGGCGAAGCAGTCACGCTCAACAACATCGGCGCGGTTCGTGAAGCCCTCGGCGAGAAACAGAAAGCCCTTGACTACTACAAACAGGCGCTTCTGCTGAGTCGGGCTGTTGGGGATCGCGGTAACGAAGCAGTCACGCTCGGCAATATTGCTGTCGCCGAACGGACTCTCGGTCGTTTGACGGAAGCTCGCGCACACACGGAAGAATGCCTGAAGATTACAGAGGCGCTGCGAACCGGGGTAGTGAGCCGGGAGTTACGCGCTTCTTTCTTCGCCACCGTGCAGGGGGATTATGAATTCTATATTGATCTGTTGATGCAACTGCACCGGCAGGAGCCGGGGAAAAACCATCAGGCGGCGGCTTTGCAGGCGGCTGAACGCGCGCGCGCCCGGTCGCTGCTGGAAAGCCTGACGGAAGCGCGCGCTGATATTCGGCAGGGCGTTGATCCGGCCCTGCTGGCGCGGGAACGCTCGGTACAACAACGACTGAACGCCAAAGCTGAAGCGCAATTCAAACTGCTCAACGGGCAGCATACGGAAGAGCAGGCCGAGGCCCGCCGGAAAGAACTGGACGAGCTGACGACGGGGTTACAGCAGGTGCAGACGCAAATCCGGCAAACCAGCCCGCGCTATGCCGCGCTGACGCAACCACAGCCGCTCACGCCGGCCGAGATTCAGCAGGTACTGGATGCGGACACGCTGCTGCTCGAATACGCGCTGGGCAAAGAGCGCAGCTTTCTGTGGGCGGTCACGCCGACCAGCCTGACCAGCTGTGAATTGCCCAAAGCGGCAGAGATCGAAGCCGCCGCCAGACGCGTGTATGAATTGCTGATCGCGCGCAGTCAGGCTCAGGCCGGAGAAACCAGCGAGCAAAAGCGGAAACGCGTGGAGCAGGCCGACACGCAGTATTCTGAAGCCGCTTCCCGCCTGAGCCGGATGCTGCTGGGGCCAGTCGCCGGACAACTGGGACAGAAGCGCCTGGTGGTCGTCGCGGATGGCCCGCTGCATTACATCCCATTCGGCGCACTGCCACTCCCCGCGGGCGAACAAAAGGATGACAGGCTGCAATCTTTCGTGCCGCTGATCGCGGAACACGAAATCATCAATCTGCCGTCGGCCTCGACGCTCGCGGTGTTGCGGCGTGAACTGAAGGATCGCAAACCGGCGGCGAAGATGCTGGCCGTACTCGCCGACCCGGTCTTCACCAGAGATGATGAGCGTTTCAAAGCCGTCGCGCGCCAGGCTGATGAGAAAAAGACTGAGCCTTCATTGAAGGAGACGGCGAACGAACACGTCGTCAGATTGCTGGCACAGAATTCCGACGGCACGGGCGATCTGCGAATCAAACGCCTGCCGTTCACCCGTCAGGAAGCCGAACGCCTGCTCGCGCTTGTTGCGCCGGGTGCGGGCCTGAAAGCAATTGATTTCGAGGCCAGCCGCGCAACGGTTGAAAGTGACAGGCTGAGCCGGTACCGCTACGTTCACATTGCGACGCACGGGCTGGCTGACAGCGAGCGCCCGGAATTGTCTACGGTGCTGCTCTCGCTCTTTGACGAACAGGGCAGAAAGCAGGATGGCTTCCTGCGCGCTCACGAAGTCTTCAATCTGAACCTGCCCGCTGAACTGGTCGTGCTGAGCGCGTGTGAAACGGGTCTGGGCACCCAGACCAGAGGCGAGGGCCTGGTGAGCCTGACGCGCGGGTTTATGTATGCCGGAGCGGCGCGCGTCGTCGTCAGTTTGTGGAGTGTCGGTGACAAAGCCACCGCCGAATTGATGGAAAAGTTCTATCGCAGAATGCTGCGTGAAGGCGAGCGTCCCGCGGCGGCCCTGCGCGCCGCACAGATCGAGATGTGGCGGAATAAGCAGTGGGCCGCACCGTATTACTGGGCGGCGTTTACGTTGCAGGGTGAATGGCGATAAGCCTGCACGTCGCCGGACACACTTTCGCCGGGAACAAGAGTTATGTAAGGAGGAACAGGATGACTAACCAAACCGGGCTCCGAACCGCAATCAAAGCTTTACCTCGCTGGGCCGCGCTGGCGCTGCTGCTCAGCCTGTGTGGACCACTTGTCACAGCCGTGCAATCACCGCAGGAAGAAGAAGACAGCGCGCGCCGGTTATGGAATAAACAATTCAGGGAAGCGCGTGCAAAAATCAGTAAGCCTGAACCTCCGGCCAGACCTCCTGACGTAAAAGTCAAACCGCCAGCAGCTGAAAAACCGGAACCAAAGCACGACCACATCACAACTACCCCTGCTCCACCTGCGCCATCGCCTGATCCCGCCGAGGGTGAACTGATCGGAGTGACGCTCTGGCGCCTGCGCGGAGAGACGGGCAGCGACGACCCGAACAAACCGCGCCTGCTGGTGCAAAAAGACAAGCTGGTGGCCGAAAGAGTTCCGGCCGACACTGCTTTCAGCAAAGGCCAGTTTGTGCGCCTTGGCATTGAAGTGCCGCGTGATCATGACAACTATGTGTATGTGATTGACCGCGAGCAATACGCTGACGGAAGCCTGAGCGAGCCGTATCTGATCTTTCCTTCAAAAGGCACGCCTCGCGATGGCAATCTGGTCAGGGCGGGCAAACTCGTTTATGTCCCGAACGAGGAGGAAACTCCCCCGCACTTCCACCTCGAGCGCAGCCGCGAAGACCAGGTCAGTGAGCGCCTGACGATCATCATCAGCCCGGAACCGCTCGACCTGCCGCTCGGTGACGGGAGTGGGGTCAGACTTGATCCCACTCGGGCGGCTCAGTTGAAGCAATGGGAACAACAATGGAGCGGCCCGACTGAGAAACGTGAATTACGCAACGGAGCCGGTCAGTCCTGGACGACACCGGAAAAGGAATCCGGCGAAGGCAGGCGGCGGCTCGTGCAAAACGATCCGCTGCCGCAGACGGTTTATTGCGTCAGGGTGAAATCAGGAGGGCCTGTCATCGTCAATGTGCCACTAAGGATTGCTCCATAGCACCCTGATGGAGGTGACGATTTCGTGCGCAACCTGCCGGCATCAGAAATCGGCTGGAGCCCGAAAGGCCGGGTTGACACCTTCAAGGATCAGGCATTTGATGGCGTCATTGAGCAGATCAATACACGGGGCGAATTCACCACGCGCCATGCCGCGATGAGCGTAACCATCAGGTCTTCGGCATCAAAGTGAAAATTGATAAACGCGAAGGCAAACTGAAATCAGGAGTGGCGGATGTCACGATTGGAAAATAACCAGCCTGGAGGCCCGGTAATGCGCCCTCGTCTGAATGTACTGGTGCTGGTCATCCTGGTCACTGCGGGATCAGTTCGGGTTCACCCACAATCCCCCCGACTTGTTGTGCAGACCGGCCATGCCGGAATGATTATTTCAGTCGCTTATAGTCCTGATGGCAGAGTGCTCGCAAGTAGTGGTGAAGATCAGACAGTCAGGCTGTGGGAGGCCGCCACAGGCAGGCTGATTCGCACTCTTACGGGGCATGATCAGCCCGTTAATGCGGTTGCCTTCAGCCCGGACGGTAAAAGACTGGCGAGCGGAAGCAGTGATCGAACGGTCAGGTTGTGGGAGGTCGCCACGGGGCGCGAGATTCGTACCCTGGTCGGTCATCTGGGTGATGTATTGTCGGTAACTTTCAGCCCTGATGGGAAACTGCTTGCCAGCGCCGGGAATGACAGCCGGGTCAGACTGTGGGATGTGGTGACAGGTCAGCAAATCCGCACACTTGACGGACATGTGTTGAAAACTGAAAGCCTGCGGGTTGGTTCGCCCATATTTAATCCGCAAACAGTACTGGCCGAGATGGAAAACTGGAGGCGCAGAAGTTACCTGTTAGGGGTATCGTTAGAGACGGCTTTCGTGTCATCAGTGGCCTTCAGCCCCGACGGGTTACTTCTGGCCAGCGGAAGTGAAGATCGGACGATCAGACTCTGGTCGGTAGCGACAGGGAAAACCCTTCGCACCCTCAATGGTCATCTCGCGGCAATCAATTCGGTCGCCTTCAGCCCGGACGGTAAAACTCTGGCGAGCGGCAGTTCCGATCAGACTGTCAGGCTCTGGGATGCAGGCACAGGTCAGCAAATTCATTCCCTGACCGGGCATTCGGCTCTTGTCAATTCGGTCGCCTTCAGCCCGGACGGGAAAACCCTGGCGAGCGGCTCCCTGGACAGGACCGTCAGATTGTGGGACGCCACGACAGGCAGGGAAAGAGGAACTCTCACCGGACACGTTCACGGGGTGCTGTCTGTGGCCTTCAATCCTGATGGCTCAATGTTGAGCAGCGCGAGTGAGGGCAGTGTCATCAGGGCATGGGAGGTCGCCACAGGTCATCAGACAGGGGCATTTACCGGGCTGGCGGATCCGATGCTTTCTTTCTCCGGCCGTGCCGATGGTAAAGCCTTCGCCATTGGTGGCAGAGACGGGTCGCTGAGACTGTGGGAAATCGGGCGCAAAGAAGAGATGCGGTTTTTGAAGGGCCATACCGGAGAGGTTAATGCCGTTGCCTTCAGTCCGGATGGAACTTTGATCGCAAGCGCAGGAAGTGATCAGTCAGTCAGGCTGTGGGATGCAACAACGGGCAGAGCAATTGATACTCTGACCGACCCGCCTGCCAGTTTCTTATCCATTGCTTTTAGTCCTGACGGGCAAACCATTGCCGGCGGCGCCCGTGATGGCATCGTCAGAGTATGGAGGACATCAACTGGCGGAGAGGAGGTAAGGTTCAACAAACACCAGAACCTGCTGAAATCTTCCGGGCAAAGCGGTGGAGCCGTCACTGCGCTTGCTTTCAGCCCGGATGGAAGGCTCGTGGCAAGCGGGGACGAGTCCGGATTTATCAGGCTCTGGGAAACGGCGGGCAGTCGTGAGTTGCATATTTTCAGGCAGAAGGGAGAGCCGATTACTGCTCTTGCCTGGAGCCCCGATGGGAGTCTGCTGGCAGGCGGTGATCAGGACGGGACGATCAGACTGTGGGAGACTGCGAACGGCAAACAGATTCGTGCCTGGAAAACCATACAAGGTGATAGTAAAGAGGAACTGCTTAAACGCGAACTCGCATCGTTGCCCGAATATATCAGCGTTATCTGGCGAAGAAGCAAAGCAAATCCTTCCCATGGGATCTTTTCAATTTCATTCAGCCGGAACTCTGCAACTCTGTTAAGCGGAGATTCAGGTAACCGGCTCAGGTTATGGGATGTGACCACTGGAAGTGAACTCCGCAATTTTGCGGGCCATGACGGGCCCGTCATCTTTGCCACGTTTGCTGACGATGAAAAACGTATTGTCAGTGCCGGTCTTGATAACACCACAAGGTTCTGGGATATCAGCAGTGGGAGATTGATGGCCACAGTCGCACTCAGCCGCGAGAACAGTGTCGTGATTACCCCTGATGGAAGATTCGATGCGATCAGTCTGGATGACATTCGGGGGTTGCACTGGCTGTTGCCCGATGAACCGCTGTGCGCTTACCCGCTGGAACTTTTCATGCGCGATTATTATGAACCGCGCCTGCTGCAACGCGTCTTTGCCGGAGAGCGGCTTCCCGCTGTCCCTGACCTCTCAACGCGTAATCGTTTACAACCGGCTGTCAGAATTGTTGACATCCGCCCGCAATCGCCGACGGCTGATACCGTTTCCGTGACCGTTGAAGTCGCCAGTGTCACCGCGAGCCGGGCAGTCAGCGCAGCCCGGCAGGAATCCGGCGTCTATGGGTTACGCCTCTTTCGTGACGGGCAACTGGTGGGGCAGACACTCGATGAAGGATTGCCAGCCTCCATCAGATCCGGTCGGGCCAGAGTCACCTTCAGTAACATCGCGCTGCCCCGCCGCGCTGATCTCAGACAGGTCGAGTTCTCCGCTTATGCCTTCAACGCTGATCGCGTGAAGAGCGGAACCGTTGCGACGAGATGGGAACTGCCGCAGCCACTGCCAGCCGTCAAAGGCCGTGCATACGTCATCGCAGTCGGCGTCAATGCGTATGAAAATCCGGCGCTTGATCTGAACTTCGCGGCCAGTGACGCACAGCGGCTGCAACAAACGCTGACAGAAAGACTGACGACTACCGGCGCGTATGAAGAGGTCGTGCCGATCACACTGCTGTCGGATCACGAAATGCGCGAAGGCAAAAGAGCGATCACCAGACAGCAGGCGACGAAATCGAATCTCAAACTGGTGCTTGATCTGCTCGCCGGGCGTGACACTGATCCGGGACAACGACAGACCATCGTCAATGCTGAGCGACTGCGCAAGGTACGGCCTGAAGACCTGGTCATTCTCTCTTTTGCCAGTCACGGTTATGCCGATGAGGCCGGAAAATTCTATGTCGTGCCTTACGACAGCGGGTCGGGAAATCAACGCGTCGTCACGCCCGGGCTGTTGCACAAAAGTATTTCGAGCGACGAATTATCTGACTGGTTGCGCGAGGTGGATGCGGGCGAGATGGTCATGATCGTGGATGCCTGCCAGTCGGCAGCCGCAGTGCAGGGCGATGGATTCAAACCGGGGCCGATGGGCAGTCGGGGCCTCGGGCAACTGGCGTATGACAAAGGCATGCGCATTCTGGCGGCGACGCAGGCCGATAATGCCGCGCTGGAAAATAAACAGATTCGCCAGGGACTGCTCACCTATGCGCTGACACGCGACGGGCTGGAACTGGGACGCGCGGATTTCAAGCCCGCCGACAAGACCATTACGCTGGGCGAATGGCTGGCGTATGCTGAAAAGCGCGTGCCGGAACTGTATGCCGAAATCAGAAGCGGACAGGTGCGCAGCCCGTCAGCAGCAACGGACGAGGTGCCGCGCGTCGTTCTGCTTTCACCGGAGACAATGAACGGGTCAACACACAACGATGCCGAGCCTGGACGTTTGCTGATCCAGGGGAAGATGGCGGGTAAATCAGACAGGCCATCACTGGCGGAAGAACAGATTCAGCAGCCCTCTCTGTTCGATTACGCACGCAGGAAACGGGATGTTTTGTTACTTCAAAAGTAACTTCCTCTCCGGCATGAACCTGGATTGATTCTCCCGGATGACCGCAATCACGACAGACAAGTTGACGATCCGCTTCGGCAGCTTCACGGCAGTCAATGAAGTCAGCCTGAAGGTCAACGAGGGCGAAATCTTCAGCTTCACCGGCCCGAACGGCTCGGGCAAGATCCAGACGGTTTATTGCGTCAGGGTGAAATCAGGCGGGCCTGTCATCATCAATGTGCCGCTGCGGATTGCCCATCAGGTGGCACCGCCAGGGCTGACAGCTTTTCCGGCGCTGGAAGTCAGAAGTTAACCATCCTGGCAGGCCGCAGATCAGCGCTGAAATCCGCGATCTGATCCGAAGGATGTCACGTGAGAACCCGCTGTGGGGCGGGCCTCGAATCCGGGCGGAACTGCACCTGCCCGGGTTCGAGGTCGCCGAATCCACAGTCGACAAATACCGGATCAGAGTGAGCGCGCCTCCATCGCAGACCTGGAAGACCTTCCTCCGCAATCACGCCAGTCAGATTGCCGCCATCGATTTCTTTACCGTGCCGACCGCCACCTTTCGCAACCTGTACTGTTTCATCATCCTTTCGCACGATCGCCGGAAGGTCGTGTACTTCAACGTCACCGCCTGTCCGACCGCAGCCCGGACGGCCCGGGCAGGTGGTCGAAGCATTTCCTGTGGGCACCGCGCCGCGTTTTCTTCTCCGTGATCGGGATCAAATCTCCGGGGAGGAATCCTGTCGCCGGGTGAAAGGAAGGCAGATCGAAGAGTTGATCACCGCGCCTCATTCGCCCTGGCAGAATGCTTACGCGGAACAGGTGATCGGCGGCGTCCGGTGGGAGTGCCTCGACCACCTGATTATCCTGTCCGAAGGGCACCTGCGCAGAGTATTGAGAGAGTATTTCCGCTATTACAACAACTCCCGGCCAGATCAGTCCCTGGAGAAGAATTCGCCGATTCCACGGGTAGCAGAGCCACGTCGGAGAGGTCCGGTCATCCCGGTCCCGGAAGTCGGCGGTTTACATCACCGGCATGAGCGAGCTGCCTGCCGGTTGATGTGGACTGCCCGGACGCAGGTACGGAGATAGTATTGTGTCGGTCTCAAAGTTCTCCGCACCGCCGGCGATGCTGCGTGACTGATCAAAATGCGGAAGGCGAGCGGCGTGAGAGTCCGAGGGGCAGGTGAAACGGAGATACTATGGCGCCTTGGCGCAGAGACGGCTTTTTCGGTAGCCACAGGCACCCGCACCCTGCGGGCAGCCTGTACAGGTTGAAGTCCCGCCGGGTATGCCGGTGTGCGCATTCTGCTGCAGGCCCAAGTACGCATTGTAGAATTGGTGCCTCTCGCCGCCGCTCAATGCCTGGTTGCGGTAAGCCTGATTTTTTTGCGTAATTCGCGGTAATGCTCTTCCACCAGCCTGATGGCCGTCGCCACACCCGGTTCAGGGGTCTCGCGTCGGAAGAGGGCATGCCGCCAGCCACCCAGCGGGTCGTACCAGAAATTTCTGTGTACCCCTTCTTCCACCAGAAAGACGACCCGCAGGTCCAGACCTATTGCGATGCCAGCCTCATAAAGCACCCAAGCGCCGGGGGCGTATTGATCGGCCCCGTCCGCGTCCCTGATCCCGAGCGGGTGTTCTCTGGTCAGGATGCCGACGAAAATCGAACAGGTCCGGATTGTGTCGGCGACATGTTTCATCACCTCCGGCTGTCCCTCCCTGCGCATGCCATGGGAGACGCTGTAGTGATCTCCTGTGTCAGGGGTTACCGTGTTGCGGAGCCTGCGCAGCACCAGCGGGAAAATCTCCTGCCCGTAGCTGCCGGCATAGGAAAGAAAGATCGTCGGGTTCAATAACCGGTCGTCGTCAGCCTCCTCCCTCCTGAGCCTGTCAAGAAAGTCGATTTTCCGGTTTATCTCCCACCTTTCTTCCGGGGTCATGGGCCGCCTGCCCGTCTGCAACTCATTTTTCCTGCGCTCAACCATATCGCTAAAATTTTCTTCGGCCGCCATCGTTCCCTCCGTTCTCGTACTGGGTATGTGGGTGGATCCTGAGAGCGTATCCTGCAAGCCCCCCTGAATTGAGAAGAAGATCTGTCTTCGATCGCGACACCCCATCATCGACCGGGAGCGCTGTAGGACATTCGTCCTGCAGCAGGATCCGTAAAAACATCCTCTCCCCCCTTTCAATTGTCCAAGCGTCACTGGCGAGAATGTTGAAGCCCCCCTCGCTCAGGATGGAGGAGATTGCGGCAATCACACCGGGGACATTCCTGAAGGAGACGGCGTAAGGGATGATCCCGTGATTCCTGAAGAAAACCGCTATCCTGACAATCCGCGAGTTATCGTCTTCGCTAATGAGGGCTTGGGGCGTTCCAAGCTCATAGCCTTCCCTGTCGTGACATTCAAGGTATGTTTTTCTGATTTCGCCGATTTCCCTCGCGGGTATTTCGATCTTTCCGTTCCTGAAGGGCAGGTAGACCGAGCGCACCTTGGAGTGCTTGCATATTCTGATGCATCGTGAACACGAAAATTATTGATCGTGAACACCGGAATTATTGATCGTGAACGCAATTATTACGCAGCGTGAACACCGGAATTATCATTGTGAACACCTGATCTCGCCCGCCTGAGCCTGCTGGCAAATCCAAGGCTGGTAGCCGACGCTGTCCCCCAATTTTCATTCCAGGGAGGACAACTCAGATGCCAGCCGACAGGCTTGCCATGCGTCAGATCAAAGACATTCTACGACTCAGACACGATGCGGGACTTTCCCTTCGGGAGATCTCCCGCAGTCTCAACCTTTCAGTCGGGGCAGTCAGCAAATACCTGCAACTCGCCGCTGCTGCCGGGATCGGCTGGCCGCCGCCGACTGAACTTGATGAGGGCTCGCTGGCGCGGAAGCTTCAACCGCCGCCGCCCAATCTATCCGCCGCGCCTTTACCCGACTTCACCCGCCTGCATCAGGAACTGCGCTGCAAAGGCGTCACGCTTCAGCTGCTCTGGGAAGAGTACGCCGAGGCCGATCCCGCCGGCCATTACAGCTACCCGCACTTCTGCGCCCTCTACCGGGAATGGCGGCGGCGTCTCTCGCCGACCATGCGCCAGACGCACGCCCCGGGCGACAAGCTGTTCGTTGACTATTGCGGCCCGACGATTCCTGTCATTGACCCGCTGACCGGCGAAGTCCGTGACGCCCAGATCTTCGTCGCCGTCCTCGGCGCCTCGAACTATACCTACGCCGAGGCCACCTTCACGCAGCAGCTCCGCGATTGGATCGGCTCGCACGTCCGCGCCTTTGCCTTCTTCGGCGGCGTGCCCCGGCTGGTCGTCCCGGACAATCTCAAGAGCGGCGTCACCAGAGCCTGCCGTTTTGAGCCCGCGCTCTCCAGGACTTACGCCGAGGTGCTTGAACACTACGACACGGCGGCCCTCCCGGCGCGCCCTTACAAGCCGCGTGACAAGGCGAAGGTTGAGGTCGGCGTGCAGATCGTCGAGCGCTGGGTGCTGGCGCGGCTGCGCAAACTGACCTTCTTCTCGCTGACTGATCTCAACGCCGCCGTCAGGCAACTGCTCGATGTACTCAATCACAAGCCCTTCAGAAAGCTGCCCGGCTCGCGCCATTCGCAGTTTGAGGCGCAGGAAAAGGCCGCCCTCAAACCGCTCCCCCTCCGGGCTTACGAATATGCCGAATGGAAGAAGGCCCGCGTCCACATCGACTATCACGTCGAGGTCGACGGCCATTACTACAGCGTCCCGCACTCGCTCATCAGGCGCCAGCTCGACGTCCGCCTCACCGCCACCGCAATCGAATGCTTCCTCAACAACCAGCGCGTCGCCGTCCACCCGCGCTCGGACCGCCGGGGCGGCCATTCGACCGTCACCGAACATATGCCCAAAGCTCATCGCGCTCATCTCGAATGGACGCCGGGGCGCTTCCTCAACTGGGCCATCGCCGTCGGCCCGCACACGCGCGATCTGGTCAGGCACCTGCTCACCAACAGGCCGCATCCGGAGATGGGCTTTCGCTCCTGCCTCGGCCTGCTCTCACTCGAGAAGCGGTTCGGGAAAGAGCGGCTGGAAGCCGCCTGCCACCGGGCGCTCGCCCTCTCCTCGCCCACGCGCCTGAGCGTGCTGTCGATCCTTGAGAAGGGGCTCGACTCTCAACCGCTGCCGGGATCCGACGCGGAAGCGGCCGCGACCCCGGTCGTTCACCAGAACGTCCGCGGCGCGGCTTACTATCAATGATCCGCACAAAGGAGAAGCAAAATGCTCAATCAACCAACACTCGACACGCTACGTTCACTGAAGCTGCCCGGGATGGCCGAGGCCTATGCCCGGCAACTGGAGCAGCCTGAGACGCAACGCCTCTCGTTCGACGAACGCCTGGCGCTGCTGGTGGATCGGGAGAGGACCTGGCGCGAGAGCCGTCGTCAAAGACGGCTCCTGCAACTGGCCCGCCTGCGCCAGAGCGCCTGCGTCGAGGAGATTGATTACCGACACAAGCGCGGACTCGACCGCGGCTTCGTCGCCGCATTGATCACCTGCGACTGGATCCGCTCGCGCCACAACCTGCACCTCACCGGGCCGACCGGCACGGGGAAAAGCTGGCTCGCGTGCGCCTTCGGCCACCAGGCCTGCCGACAAGGTCTGAGCGTCCGATATGAGCGAACGCCGCGCCTGCTCGACACGCTGCGGATTGCCCGCGGCGACGGCAGCTATCACAAGCGACTGGCCCTGCTCGCCAGAGCCGACCTGCTCATCCTCGATGATTTCGGCCTCAAGCCCCTGCCGCAACAAGAGCGGCACGATCTGCTGGAATTGATTGAAGACCGGCACGGCCTGCGTTCGACCCTGATCACGAGCCAGCTTCCGATCAGCGCCTGGCACGAGTATCTCAATGATCCCACTGTCGCCGATGCGCTGTTGGATCGCCTGCTCGACGGCGCTCACCGGCTTGAACTGAAAGGCGAATCAATGCGCAAGAGGGGCGCGAGCTTGACCAGATCCGAAGCGGAGAAGTAAAACTACAACCGCCAGCAGGCTCACGGCAGCGGACGGGTGTTCACGATCATAATTTTGGTGATCACGATGTAATTCCGCCGTTCACGACTCATCAGAATCCGCAGGTATTGACTGATTTTGCTTTCTGACCCCCCTGACGCAGGGAGATGACCAGATTATTGACGACCTCGCGGGTCAGCTCGGGAGCTTCCTTGGCAGCAAGGTGCCTCTGAATAACTGACCAAGAGCCTCGATAAAAGCGCAGCGTGGAGGGTGTGACGTTCTGGAGGTAGACCTTTTCAGTGCAGAATTTCTCGAACAGTTCTTGTAAAGCCATCGGCTCACCAGCCTCTCTTTTGATTTTGGTGAGCCTTGCAAACTGTTCTTACGAAAAGGCTTGGTGCGCCCGGCACGACTCGAACGTGCGACCTTTTGGTTCGTAGCCAAACGCTCTATCCAACTGAGCTACGGGCGCGTTTTGAAGAAGCGGCATTCTGGCATCCGCGACTTTGGCTGTCAAGCGGCAGCAAAAAGCGATCTGCCGCAGACTGATTCACTGATTGACTGGGGGGGTGATCAGTCCGTGATGAATGAAAGCGCGGGCACAGGCGCATCCCCGCAGGCAGGTTTGCCGTACTGGCTGAAGTAATCCAGCTGGCGGCGGTAGCAGTGCTGCTTCTCCATATCGAAGGCGACACAGGAATCAATCGGCTTTGAGTAAATGTGAATGCTGATGGCGCGCTCGCGCGCCTCGCCGGGGTTGAAAAGCTGGTGGATCGTCTGGAGTTTGTCGGCGGTCAGGACGGGGCCGTCGGTCGAGCCCAGCGTTTCGTGAGTGCGTTCGAGTTTGATGTGGTCAGAGCCCGCCAGGCAGTCAATCCCGACGACATTCTGGTGTTCGGGGTGGTCGCAGCCGAGCCATTTGTAATCCACCACGGAGAGCGTGCCGCGCTGCGTCATCATCCAGCAGAGCTGGCCGTTGTGAGTGTGAACGGCGGTCCGCTGCCCCGGCTGCCAGCAGATCGTCATCACTTCAAACAGGGCGTCGCGGTAAATCAGGTTGCGCGTGTAAAACTTGTCGTCGAAGAAAACGTAAGGCTCCAGCGAGGAGTCGCTGATCTGCAGGCCCGAGCAGAAATCCAGCACGTCGTCGCGCGTGATCAGGCCCTGCTCGAACCGGCAGAGTTTCGCGATGAAGTCATCAATACTGATCAATTCTTTCATGTTTGTTGCCCCTTCCGGGGAAGGGAAATCTTAGGTCGGCCAGGGTGACTCGTCAATGCCAGGGGGCTGCGATGCGAAACCGGGCGGCCGGCGCCGGGCGTCAGTTTTCGCGGCGGAACATGAGCCAGTAATCTCCGGGCGGGAATTCGACGTCCACGCCTTCGTAGCGCGCCTGAATCTCTTTCTCAGTCAGGATGTGGCCCTGCAACCACAGTTCGGCTGAAAACCATGCGCCCTGGCTCAACTCCCCTTTGAGGTCGTTGCGACTCGCCAGCAGTTCCAGCCTGACTCTGCCGCAGTCGGCGAACAGCCAGACGAGGGGGGCGTTCGTGAGGGGATTGGTGATTTCACGCCAGTTCAGAATCTGACCGCGCACGGCATAATCGTTTTCAGCGACGCGGCGGCGGGGCGAGACCTTTTCGATGGGCTTGAAGACAGGTTCGGCGGGGCGGCTGATCCGAACGTGATAAGCCAGCCCGGCCGTGGCCACCGTCAATACCCGCTCACGGAAGACCACCGGATCCAGCTCCGTCAGATTCTGCAGCTCAAAAATCAGCTCCGTTTCGCCGCCTTCAATGAACCCGCGCACCGTCGCTTCACCCTCCTCTTCATACTCGGTGATCTCCCACGGATGAAGCCTGAAAGTGTGGCGCCCGCGGAAGCCCGGCCGGCAGTCGGCGTAAAAGAGCCCTTCCTTCGACTCATGCAGCATCGTCCAGACCTCAAGGCCGTTGCCGATGCTCCAGCAGCAGCCGTGCAACGTCGTCTGTTCGCGCGACACGCGGCTGACGGTCCCCTGCTGATGCGCCTGCTCGGCCAGGGCCTGGTAGGACTGTTCGTCACTGATCGCGAAGCCGATGGCATCGAAGGGTTCACCCATAACCGGGAAGGGGAAGTCTGAAGGATGGAGTAAGAATCCTGCTCTTTACTTCATCCTTCAGATTCCCCCCTTTGATTCATCCTTTCTTCTTTCTGCCCGCCCTGGTTTTGATGGGCGGCGTGGCTGCGGGGGCGTGTTTGCGGACGCCGCGAATGTTGCGCACGGGGCCGTGTTTCGGGCGCTGATTGCTGCGGACCATTTCGGCGAAAAGTTCCACGTCATAATCGCATTCGCGCGACATCTCCTCGCGGATGGCGTGTAACTCTTCGAGAAATCTTGGACGCTTGTACATAAAACAGGGGGCCGCGCGCGGCGGGGCTCGGGAAAGAATTCGGCATTCTCCAACTTCCGATCCCCGGCCTGCGGGCCCCCGCTCCCTTTACAATTCGCTGATCAGGAACTCCGGCGTGACGATCTCGGGTACGAAAAAACCGGCAGCCGTATTAAAGAGCTTGATTCGCGCCTGCCGATGAACATTCGCCAGATGACCGAAATTCCAGGTCACCAGATAATCAATCTTGTGCAGAGAAGCCAGCGCCACATGCAGCGCATCGCCCAGATATTTCCGCTGAAAAATCCCGCGCGAAATATAACCGTCGGCCAGAATCGCGGCTTCGTCGGGGATCTCGAGTCGCGGCAGATTCTTAATCAGGTTCAGGTAACCACGACGATAAGGCTCGCGCGTGCGCTCCAACTCGCGCGCGACCAGCGGAGAAATGCTGGCGCGGTAACGCGGCAGTTCGTGTTCCCACCAGCGAATTGTCAGGTCACGGCGGAACGACTCGCCTTTGTCCAGGTAAGCTCCCACGACGGAAGTTTCAAGATAGAGGCTTTGCATGGGCTGACAGTTCGGCTACCTCGTATCCCCCGCCATCTTGATCGCCTTCGTCTGCGGTGTCAGGCGCAATTCGTAGCGACGCAGATCCATACGCACGAGGAAATGACGCAGGAAGTCTCCGCCGAGAATCCCGTGCTGCTCGAATCCGGAGGTCTCGTTGACCGGATCGAGGTCGAGAATCAGCGCGCGCGCGTTGCTCTGTTGCAGGCCGTTGATGGTGAGCGCGGACAGCCTGAGCGCTTCGACGCCTTCTTCAATGCCGGCGGCGCCGACGACGCGGAAGCGGTCATTCGCCATCTTGAGTGATTCGAGATTGTTCCGTTTGACGGCCGATTTCGAGACCACCGTGATGCTCGCGCCCGTGTCAATGATGAAGTTGAGCGGACGTTCGAGTGCCGGCAGCTGCGCCTCAGTACTCGCCAGGCCGCCACTGGTGCTGCGAATCGGCACGGCTATTCTGGTTATCGGAGGCGCCACATCACTGGCCGGCGGTTCGGTCGCCGGATTCGCGGCCTGATCTTTCGTCTCGGCGGGGGTTGACCGGTCGAGCGTCAGCGTTTTGTTCTGGTAATCCAGCGTCACGGCGTAATTCGCCAGCACCGACAACCCGACATAACCGTCGGCGCGCTCTTCCTCCGGCGTGTCAGACGCAATGTGGACGGTGCGGATATAGGCCGGAACCGTTTCGATTCGGGTTTCCCCAATGGCGACTGAGTCCAGCACGGTGTAGACAATCGGGAATGAACCCGTCCCGCCGACCGCGCGCGCGTTGCCGCCCCGTGCGACCGGGCGAATGCCCAGCCTCTCCGCCGCCTTCTCTGAAATCACCGAGAGGCTCGCCCCCGTGTCAATGACCAGCCGCAACGGCCCCTTGCCGTTGATCATCACTTTGATGAACGGGCGATTGCCGAGCAGATCGAAGGGGATTGTACTGACCTCCTGGCCGCCCATCCGGTGCAGCTTGGTCGTGCCGAGGTAGCGGTAAAAGTCAATCAGCCCGCGAATCCTCGCCCGGCGCTCGGCGTCCGTTTTCGGCGCGACATCGAGGAAGCGCTGGTAAGCGTCCGCCGCCTCGCCGTACAGCTCGATGCGCGAGCAGGCCCGCGCCAGCGCGATGTAATAGTCCGGCTCCTGCGGCTCGATCTGGATGGCGCGCCGCAACCCTTCGTAAGCGACCCGCGAGCGGTTCTCGAAGTATTCGATTTCGGAGAGCCCGGCCAGCGCCAGCGCCTCGCGGTTGTTGAGCTGCAGCGCGGTGCGCAGCGATTCGACCGAGTTGCGGAATTCGCCCGACCGCAGCAGCGACGTGCCCATCAGCGAATGCGCCCGCGAATTCATCGGGTCGGCGGCCAGCACCTGCGCGGCTGCTTCATAAGCATCCTGAAGGCGCGCCTTCTTGAGGAGTGTGAAGCTCAGGCCCAGACGGGCCTCCTTGTCCTCCAGATTCTTTTCGATCAGATGCCGGTAAATCTTCTCAGCCTCGTCGAAGTTGCCCTGACGGATTTCGCGCTCGGCGCGCTTCATCGCGCCGCCGCGTGTTTCGGCCACAACAACATTCGGCGCAGCCCAGGCGACCCCCAGAATTGCAATGACGAGGAGACGGACTGCGGTTTTCATATTGATACCTCGGTTGATGGAAAGCAGTTATTTCAAAATCTCGCCGGTTTTGTTCGACCAGAGCAGGAGATCAAGTTCGTCGAAATTGATTTTAATCTCCTCAGCGAATTTTCGCATACGCTCTTCCGTAGCGAGATACTTTTTTTTCGTCGCGGGCGGGGCGGGTGAATCCAGCACGCCATATTCGCAGAGCGCGCGCAGAATGTGTTTGTCCAGAATCGCGTAACCACGATACCCGATGTTGCGCAGGTAATGGCTCGCTTCCTTGTACCCAATGCCCTTGATCCCGGGATTCCCCGCGAAGAAGTCCCGGCGGGCCTGCGCGTCGTTACCAAATGAATCGAGCAGTTCGCGCATCCGCAGGCCGCATTCCCGCCGCAGGTAATCACGAGTGTGGACGATGTAACCGGCCCGCGCCCGCGGGTAACGGTGCGCGCCGACGAGCGCATTTTCGAGCCTGTCGTGGCTGCCTGTGTGCAGGTGCCTGCGCACGCGCTCGATTGAATTCAGGCCCATCCGAGCGCTCGCCCCGGCGGTGAAGATGCAGAAGACCAGTTCCTCAAACAGCAGTGTGTCATCGCCGCTCCGGCCGATTTCAGCAAACTCAGCGAGCCGCGCGCGGATGGCGCGGCGCTTTTCCCGGTAGTTCTTCAGCAACTCGGCGATACCTTCGCTCATAAACTCTCACGTAATCCACCAGCATCGTCTGCGGCCACACCGTCGTGCCGTCCGGGTTGCCGCCAAAATTCCCGCCGACGGCGACGTTCAGCAGCATGAAGAAAGGGTGATCGAAGACCCACTTCCTGCCCGGCGGCAAATCCTCCGGCGTGCGTTTCTGGTAAAGCGCGCCGTCAACGTAAAAGCGCACGACCTCGGGTTCCCACTCAATTGCGAAGACGTGGAAATCATCGGAGAAACGCCCCTGCCCGGGCAATATCCAGGTCGCGGTCAGCGGCTGCCCGCCCGAATAACCCGGCCCGTGCAGCGAGCCATGATTGACCGCCGGCTCGCTGCCGCGGTTTTCCATAATGTCAATTTCACCGCACTGCGGCCAGCCGATTCCGGGCTGGTCAATATCATTACCGAGCATCCAGAACGCAGGCCAGATGCCCTGACCGAAGGGCAGCCTGATTCGCGCCTCGAAGCGACCGTATTTCTGCTCGAACTTTCCTTTGGTCAGCAGACGCGCCGAAGTGTAATTGCGCGTGATGTTGTCGGCGCCGGTGAAGGTCTCTTTCAATGTTTTGATGACCAGATGCCCCTCGCCATTAATGAAGGCATTATCAATACGACTTGTGTAGGTCTGGAGTTCGTTGTTTCCCCAGCCCCACCCGCCCGTGTCGTAGCCCCACTTCGCCGGGTCAGGAGCGGTGCCGGCCGGGCCGTTGAATTCGTCAGCCCACGCGAGACTCCAGCCCGGATTCCTTCTCGTTTGCGCGCCGACTGAAACGGCCAGCAGCACGGCAAGGCATAACGTCTGAATCAGAAGACCGCGGCGGAACATAGGCGATTATTCGCTGGTGAAAATCCCTTTTTTGCGGACGTGAAATTAACCTGCGCCGGTCGGGTGAACGGCCATATACCCTGAGTGAAATTTCTGAGCGCCGTCAGTATAACCGTTTTGCCTTCCCGCCGCACGTGGGTGATCCCGCCGATGCTTTCATTTCCCCGCAGCCTTCAAGTGGGGCCGGATCATGGCTGGGGACGGCGACTACGGTGATCCCGCCGATGCTTTCATTTCCCCGCAGCCTTCTGCTAGCATCCTCCCCAGCAAACAGTCACCGAACATTCGCCCGATACGACAAATCGAAGGAGAAAACGCGATGAAACCGCGAACGTCACTGCCGCCGTCACTGCTGCTCTCTGTCGTCTGGCTGGGACTCGTCTTTTCCAGCCAGACGGTTTACGCGCAGGCGACGCAGCCCGCCGAGGGGCCTTACGACATTAAAGCGCATTACACGAAGCTCGAACAGCAGATCGCGATGCGCGACGGCGTCAAATTGTTCACTTCGATTTACATCCCGAAGGACACTTCGCAGAAGTACCCGATCATCATGCAGCGCACGCCCTACAGCGTCTCGCCATACGGGGCCGACAAATACAAAAACTCGATTGGCCCCTCGCCGATGTTTATGCGCGAAGGTTACATCGTCGTTTACCAGGACGTGCGCGGGAGGTGGATGTCGGAGGGCGATTTCAAATGGATGACGCCGTATAAGCCGAAGAAGGCGGGGCCCCCTGACGTTGACGAATCAACCGACACCTACGACACGATTGAGTGGCTCGTCAAAAACATCCCGAACAACAACGGGCGCGTCGGCATCTGGGGGATTTCTTTCCCGGGCCATTACACCGCTCAGGCCGTGATTGACGCGCACCCGGCGCTCAAGGCCGCGTCGCCGCAGGCCCCGATGGCCGACAACTACCTCGGCGACGACATGCACCACAACGGCGCCTTCTTCCTGCCGCACGCATTCAATTTCCTGGCCAGAACGGATTTCGGGCGCAAGCGCACGGGGCCGGGGATACCGTCTGTCCCGCCGTTCAGTCATGGCACGCCTGACGGCTACAGGTTCTTTCTGGAAATGGGGTCGCTCGCCAACGCCAACAAAAAATATCTGAAGGGCGAGAGCGCCGTCTGGAACGAATGGATGCAGCACGGCAACTATGACGAGTACTGGAAGGCGCAGAACGTGCCGCAGCACCTGACTCACGTCAGGCCCGCTGTGATGACCGTCGGCGGCTGGTTCGACGCCGAGGATCTGGCCGGGCCGCTCAAAATTTACCGGGCGATTGAGCAGAACAATCCGCAGACGTGGAACGTGCTGGTGATGGGGCCATGGTGTCACGGCTGCTGGGCCGGCGGCCCGGGCGACAGGCTGGGCAATCTGCAGTTCGGCTCGAAGACCAGCGAGTTTTACCGCGAAAACATCGAACTGACTTTCTTCAATTACTACCTCAAGGACAAGGGCGAGTTGAAGCAGCCGGAGGCGTACGTCTTCGAGACCGGCTCGAACGAGTGGCGGCAGTACGAGCAGTGGCCGCCCAGGGGCGCGCAGCCCGCGAGCCTTTATTTGCAAGCCGGCGGCGGGCTCTCCTTCACGGCGCCGAAGGAGGAACCGAAGCCGGGTTACGACGAATACGTGAGCGACCCAGGCAAACCCGTGCCGTTCATGAGCGGCCTTTCCATCGGGATGACCGGCGATTACATGACCGAGGATCAGCGCTTCGCCGCGACGCGCCCGGACGTACTGGTTTACACGAGCGACGTACTCGCGGAAGACCTGACGGTCGTCGGGCCCGTCACCGCTGATCTGTTCGTTTCGACTTCGGGCACCGACTCCGATTTCATCGTCAAGCTGATTGACGTGTTCCCGAATGACGCGCCGGGGGCAAGCCCGAAAGGCGTGCCGATGGGCGGCTTTCAGATGATGGTGCGCGGCGAGCCGATGCGGGCGAAGTACCGCAACAGCTTCGAGCGGCCGGAGCCGATGAAGCCCAATCAGGTGACCCCGATTTCCTTCTCGATGCCCGACGTCAACCACACTTTCCAGAAGGGCCATCGCGTCATGGTGCAGATTCAAAGCTCGTGGTTCCCGCTCGTGGATCGCAACCCGCAGAAGTTCGTGGACATTTACAGCGCCGCCGAAACGGACTTCCAGAAGGCGACCGAGCGAGTTTATCGTTCGGGCAAATTCAGCTCGCAGTTGAAAGTCAGTGTGCTGAAGAAAACGATGAGTGCCGGGCAGTGAACAGACTTTTCCGACCGGAGGATTCGACAATGAGCCATTCGACTGAGCGCCGTGATTTTCTCAAACAATCTGCCGTTGCGGCTGCCGGGCTCGGCCTGGGTGCTGCAGCAGGGGAACTCGTGTTCGCGGCAAAGAAACCGCTGTTTGAAATCTCACTGGCCGAGTGGTCGCTGCACAGGGCACTGTTTGCAAAGCAACTCGACAACCTCGACTTCCCCAAAGTCGCGAAGACGGAATACGGGATTGACGCGGTCGAATACGTCAATCAGTTCTTCAAGGACAAGGCCGGGGACACAGCGTATCTGGCCGACCTCAAGAAGCGTTGCGGCGACCACGGCGTCAAAAGCGTGCTGATTATGTGCGACGGCGAAGGCAATCTGGGCGACGCCGATGCGGCGAAGCGGATGCAGGCGGTCGAGAATCACAGGAAGTGGGTCGAGGCCGCGAAATACCTTGGCTGCCATTCGATCCGCGTCAACGCCTACGGCAAGGGCACCTACGAGGAACACATGAAGAACGCGGCGGACGGCTTGCGCAAGCTGACGGAATTCGCTGCGCCTTACAAAATCAACGTCATCGTCGAAAATCACGGCGGCAATTCGTCAAACGGCCAGTGGCTCGCCGGGGTGATGAAGATGGTCGCGCACCCGCGCTGCGGCACGCTCCCCGATTTCGGCAACTTCAGGCTCGATGACGGCAAGGAGTACGACCGCTACAAAGGGGTCGCGGAGATGATGCCTTTCGCCAAAGGCGTCAGCGCGAAATCACACGACTTTGACGAGCAGGGCAACGAGACCCACACCGATTACCGCAGGATGGTAAAGATCGTCGCGGGCGCGGGCTATCACGGCCGCCTCGGCATTGAATACGAGGGCAACAAACTGAGTGAGCCGGACGGCATCCGCGCGACGAAGAAGCTGCTCGAAAAAGTGCGCGAGGAGTTGTCACAGAAGGCCTGAGGAAACTGCCGGGGGCTTTAATCCGCCCGGGGAAATATTTCCGCCGGAGGTTGAAGCGGGCGCCACTTTTGACCATACTCACCGAAGTAAAAACCAGTCCCCTCTGATATTCAGGTACGTGAAGGAGTCAGTAGTTGTGAGAAATTTACTGGAAAGCCTGCTGGGCAGGGAAGTGGACGTGAACTGCGGTTCCGCGCTGATCAGCGGCAAGGTCAACAGGGTCGAAGGTCAGATCCTCCAGCTCGAAAAAGATGGGGAGATCGTCTACGTCAACATCGAGAAGATCGTCGCGCTTATGGAGACGCGCGACAAGAAAACATCGAACCCGCCCGGTTTTGTCCTGAAGACCTGATAACGAATAGTTTCCGTATCATCCCCTCCTTTTCTTTGAGCATTCTGTGGCGGCGGGCATTTTGATAAATGCTCGCCGGGCACATGACTAAATCCTCAGGGCAGGGTTATACTCTGGCGCGTTTCGTTGAACTTCAACCAGAGTTTCCTGACGAGATTGACGGATTTTTTCCGGCCCTGACCCACCAGTCATTATCTCATGTGCGCCTCTCCCTCCGGGGTGGCATCGCGAGCAGACTGGATGAAATGCCGAAGGAGTTTTCGCCCCCGTAATCAACCACGAGGTGACCGTCATAAATTAATCAATCTATGAAAATAGCAATTCTGGGGACACGCGGTATTCCGGCGAACTACGGGGGATTCGAGACGTTTGCCGAACAGTTGAGTACGAGGCTGGTCGCGCGCGGGCACGACGTCACCGTTTACGGGCGCCGCCACTACTCGACCACCGACTCACCCACGTACAACGGCGTCAACCTGGTCATCCTGCCCACCATCCGGCACAAATATTTTGACACGGTCGTGCATACGTTCCTCTCGGTGTTGCACGCTGTCGGGGGCCGCTACGACGTGATCCTGATCTGCAACGCGGCCAACAGCGTCTTCGCCTTCATCCCGCGCCTGTTCGGGACGCCGACGCTGGTCAACGTGGACGGGCTCGAGCGCAAGCGCAAGAAGTGGAACTGGCTCGGGCGCAAGTATTATCACGTCTCCGAATGGCTCTCGACGTTCCTGCCCTCGGCCATCGTCACCGACGCGCAGGTGATTCAGGACTATTACGCGACGCGCTACCACAAGGAATCGGAGATGATCGCCTACGGCGCCGAGGTCGCGCGCCGCGCCGCGCCCGAACGCCTGATCCGCTACGGCCTCAGGCCGAACCAGTACATCCTTTACGTCAGCCGTCTGGAGCCGGAAAACAACGCCCATCTCGTGATCGAGGCTTACGAGAAGGTCGCGACCGACCTGCCGCTGGTGATCGTTGGCGGCGCGCCTTACGCGGAGGAATACATCGCGCAGCTCAAAAGCACCCGGGATCCCCGCGTGAAATTCCCGGGCTTCGTCTTCGGCGAAGATTACCGGGCGCTGCAGCAGAACGCTTACTGCTACGTCCACTCGACCGAAGTCGGGGGCACGCACCCGGCGCTGATCGAGGCGATGGGGGCGGGCAACTGCGCGCTGACGCTCGACACGCCCGAAAACCGCGAGGTGATGGGCGAGGCCGGAATCGTGTATGGTTCGGTTGATGAGCTGGCCGCGCAGCTCAGGCGGGTGCTGGCCGAACCGTCAATCATCACCGAATACCGCAGCCGGGCGATGGCCCGCGTGATGAAGTTGTACAACTGGGAACAGATCACTGACCAGTACGAACTGCTGCTCGCGCGACTGGCCGGGTTTGAAGAGATCGCGCCCGCGCCGCTGCTCGCGCGCCAGGTCGAGGTCGGTGACATTGATCCGCTGACCTCACCGTTTGCGGCTTTTGCGGAAAGCGAAGTGGCCGAAGTGCGCCAGGCAGCCAAGACAGCCAGAACGCTGCCCTGAAGTAAGGCAAAAGTAAAAAGGCAAAAGGTAAAAGTGGAGAGCAGCGGGTGATCAGGAAAAATCACCTCCTGAAATCCGGCTTCACTTTTGCCTTTTGCCTTTGCCTATCCCGCCAGATCCTCAAAGTCCTCGATGCTCGGCAATTCAGACAGATCCTTCAATCCGAACTGGAGGAGGAATTCCTTCGACGTCCCGTAGAGCATCGGGCGCCCGACCGTCTCCTTGCGGCCTTTGGTAATGATCAGGCGTTTTTCGAGCAGCGTCCGGATGGCCGAACTGGAACTGACGCCGCGGATTTCGAGGATCTCGGGGATCGTGATCGGCTGTTTGTAGGCGATGACGGCGAGCGTTTCGAGCGCGGGCAGTGAGAGCCGGGCCGACGGCTTTGACCTGAGGTATTTGCGGATGAATTCATGGTGTTGCGGGCGCGTCGAGATGCGCCAGCCGCCGGCGATCTCGCGGATTTCGAGCCCGCCCTGCCGCACTTCGTATTCGGCAATCAGCTCATCAAGCGCCGCGCGGACGTCCGCTTCACTGACTTCGCCGAGGACTTTGCAGAGCTGCCTGGACGACAGCGGCTCGTCAGAGACGAAGAGCAACGCTTCGATCACCGGCTTTAGTTCCTCGCGCGTGGCGGTGATCTCTTCTTCCGCGGTTTCTTCCGCAAGCTCAGGTGAGACTGAATCAGTCAGGCCGGAGACAAGCTCACCAGCTTCCTGCTCCTCAAGCTCTTCGGTCAGTTGTTCGATGGCTTCCAGCTCAGCGGTCAGTTCCTCATCGCTGAGTCCGTTTTCCAGGGCTTTGTTCTCTTCGCTCATACAGTCGTTGGCACGCTCCGGTCCGGGTCTTCGGCCGGTTCCGCGGCCGGAGCCTCACCTGCCGCGGTCTCCGTTTCGGGCGTCTCCTGCCCCTCATCATTGTCCGCGCCGATGACCGACATCTTCTCTTCTTCGCTCCGCTTTCTCGCGAAGATGTCACCCAGGGCCTGCTTCTGAACCAGCACAATTTCCATCTCCTTGGCCAGCTCCAGGAAGACCAGAAAGGTCAGAATCAGTTCGCCTTTACTGCGGGCGGTGTCAAAGACTTCGCGGACGTTGATCTCGTGACGTTCGGCGAGCAGCGATTTGATCTGCCTGAGCTTTTCGCCCATCGTCACTTCGTCGCGGTGAATTTCGATCTGGGCCGCGACCCTGGCGCGTTGCAGTGCTTCGCGAAAGACGCGCAGCAGGTCGAACACCGTCGCCGAAACTTCGGGGTTATTCTTATCTGTTTCCAGCGGCGCGCGCGTGAAGCAGGCGGTTTCAATTTGAGCCCTCGAATGCAGCATATTCGCCGCCGCCTTGAATTTCTGATACTCGAGCAATTGCCCGACCAGTTCCGCGCGCGGGTCTTCGGTCAGATCCTCTTCGCCTTCGCCCTTCGGCTCGGGCGGCAGCAGCATCTTCGACTTGATGTAGATCAGCGTCGCGGCGAGGACGAGGAAATCCCCGGCCACGGCGATGTCGAGTTCCTGCATCAACTGGAGGTATTCCAGATACTGCTGCGTGATCTCGGCGATGGGGATGTTGTAGATGTCAACTTCGTTTTTCCTGATCAGGTAAAGCAGCAGGTCGAGCGGCCCCTCAAACGCCTCCAGCTTCACGCGGTAGTTGTCGCGTGGCGCTTCAGTGTCCGGCTCGAACGATTCAAGCACGGCCGTGCCGGTCGCCGCTTTCTTTTTGTCTTTGGACATCCGCGACTTCTCCCCCGGGCCCGTTACCAGTCAATCTTCACGGCCCTGCGCACTTCACTCATTACCCGCTCGGCTTCAGCTTTCGCGCGGCGCGAGCCTTCCATCAGGATGTCGCGCACTTCGTCCTGGTGGGTGCGGTACCAGGCGAGGCGCTCGGTGATCGGCGCGAGGTATTCGATCAGCGCCTCGGCCAGCGCACGCTTGCGGTCAACGCAGCCGATCCGCGCGTTGCGGCAGTCATCGTCGAACTGATCGGCGACCGCGGCGGGCACGAACAGCCGGTGCATCTGGCAGACGTCGCAGGCCTCGGGGTGGCCCGGGTCGGTACGCCTGATGCGCGTGCGGTCGGTGATCATCCGCCGCGCCTTTTCGCGGATCACGTCGGGCGAATCGGAAAGCTCGATGGTGTTGTTATAGCTCTTCGACATCTTGCGCCCGTCCGTGCCCGTCAGCACCAGCACCTCGGTGTGCAGCGCTTCCGGCTCGGGGAACACCTCTCCGTAAAAATTATTGAAGCGCCGCGCAATCTCGCGGGTGATTTCGATGTGCGCCGCCTGATCCTTGCCGACCGGGACGTAATCGGCTTTGTACAGACAGATGTCCGCCGCCTGCAATACGGGATAGCCGAGGAAGGCGTAATTGCCGATGTCCTTGTCGGTAATGTTCTCACGCTGCTCTTTGTAAGTCGGCACGCGCTCGAGCCAGCCCAGGGGGGTGACGTTCGAGAAGAGCAGGTGCAGCTCCGCGTGTTCAGGCACGAGCGACTGAATAAAGATCGTGCATTTATTCGGATCAAGCCCCGCCGCCAGCCAGTCGGTGACCATCGCCAGCGTATTTTCCTTGATCTTCGATGTGTCGGCGTAATCCGAAGTCAGCGCGTGCCAGTCGGCGATGAAGAAATAACACTCATACTGTGATTGCAGCCCGACCCAGTTTTTCAGCGCGCCCTCGTAGTTGCCGAGATGCAGTTTGCCCGTCGGGCGCATTCCACTGACGATTCGTTTCATAGCGATAACACGAAAACAGATGATGACCGAAACTACGGGGAGTTCCTTGAGGCAAGTCTGACCGCAGGTCAGCGTGATGATCGGCTGCCTGATCCCCGCCCCGAATAAAAAATTCTACAACATCGACATTGCCCAGAGAATGACCGGGTTAACCAGCCTGCTGAGCAGTCCGGATGCTCCGACTGCAAGCAATAACAGCAGGCCGAAGGGGCGGAGTTTGTCATAAGCTTCCGCGAGGCTGTCTGGCAACAGATTTTGCACCATGTGACTGCCATCGAGCGGCGGAATGGGCAACAGATTGAGAATCATCAGGAGGATATTCATCCAGAGCCCCGTTCTCAGAAGCATCTTAATCGGGACCTGGATGTCTCCCAGCGCCGCGCCCGGCGAGGAGATGACAATTTTGAGTAACACGAAACTGATGATTGCGAGAAGCAGGTTGCTGATCGGGCCGGCGGCTGAAGTCCAGAAGTCGCCCCACCTTGAATCACGCATTCTGGATTTATCCACGGGCGTACTTGCCCAACCCATGATTCCTCCCCCTTGTGTCTGGATCAAAGTGAGTAATGGCACGATGACCGTCCCGAAAATATCAATGTGCGGGATAGGGTTGAGAGTAAGGCGCCCCAGATCCTTCGCGGTCGTGTCACCCCATTTGTACGCCATCCAGGCGTGGGAAGCTTCGTGGACAGTGGTCGAGAAAAGAAAGACGGCAAATGGAATCGCAATGTCACCTGGATTTATATTCAATGCCGAGGCTCCTGAATAGTCAGAGAATTACCCGTGGAAAGTCAAAGTAGCACGCGGCTTGAAGCACTGTCAATTAAGGCGCTTGGCGTTCAGGTGTGTTATGATCTGCGGCGGGAAATCAAAGCCGTGAGGTATGCGGAATTGTCATCCACTCTGAAATCAGTCCTGATCTTCTTCCTGATCTGTGGTGTGGCGTCGCTCGCCGGGGCGCAGCCGCAAAGACGCCCGAAGCCCGCGCCGAAAAAGCCTGCGGCCGCGGACGCCAGCCGCGACAAGGATACCGAAGCTGACGCACAACAGGACGCGCAAAAGGCTGCGGCGCTCTTTGATGAGGGCCAGACCGCGCACCAGGCCGGGAAACTGGAAGAGGCCGTCAGGCTTTACGGCGAAGCGATCGAGCGCGACCCGTCGCTCTGGCAGGCAGAGTTTCAGCGCGGCGCGGCTTACCTTTCACTGAACCGGTTGCCGGAAGCCCGTGACTCGATCAAGCACGTCCTCGAACAACTCGCCGAGTTCCCCGATTCGCCCGAACTGCGCGCCATGTCCGCCAAAGCTCAGATCACGCTCGGCGAGATTCTGCTGGCCGGGAACAACCCATCCGAAGCCGAGCCCGCCTTCAGACGTGCCCTCGAACTCCAGCCGGAAGCGGGCCGCGCCCACGCCGGCTTAGCCAGGGTTTTCTTTGCGGCGGGCAAATTCAACGAAGCCGCCGGCGAAGCCCGCGCCGCCGTCAGGGCCGGTGATGACCGCGCCACGAGCCACGCGCTGCTCGGCGCCGCGCTGGTTTCGCTGCGAAAATACGATGAAGCGCTCGCGAGCCTTGATGAAGCGCTGAAGCGCGAACCACAGAACGCCGTCGCGCTGCGTTATCACGCCGAAGTTTTCGTCGCCCGCAAGGATCTGCCGCGCGCGGCGGCTGACTTGCAGGCTTCGCTCAATGCCGATAAAAATACAGTGACGATGCTGCGGCTCGCGGAGGTTTATGCTCAGGCAGGGAAATCGGACGAAGCCGTCAGACTGGCCCGTCAGGTGCTGGAAATTGAGCCGTCGAACAACGCCGCGCGCAACCTGATTGCGGCGGCCACGGTCGAATCGAGCGACGCCAGAGAAGCCATCGCGCAACTGGAAGCCATGCTCAAGGCCGAGCCGAATCGCGCTGACGTGCGCGCCCAGCTCGCGGAAAAATACCTTCCTGCGCAGCCTGACAAGGCGCTCGAACAGTACGCGGCGGCGGCAAAGCTCGAACCGGACAATCTCAATCACCAGATCGGCGTCGGTTCCGCGCTCGTCAAGCTGCGCCGCTTCCAGGAGGCCGCCGAACTGCTCCGCCGCGTCCTCGGACAGAATCCGAAACCTGAGCTGGCATACTTCGCGCACACGAATCTGGCGACGGCGCTCTTCGAGCTGGATGATTACCCGAACGCGGCGAGGGAATATCTGTGGATCCTCAATCACCAGACCGATCAGAAGAAGGCCGCAGTCACGCTCTTCCTGCTCGGCATCTGTTTCGACAAGCTCGGCGATTTCGAGCAGGCGCTCAAGGCTTACGAACAATTCCTGAAAATCGCGCCGCCGGAAAACCAGCTGGAGATAGATAAGGTAAAATTGCGCCTCGAACCGCTCAAAAGACAGCTGGAAAAATCCAGAGGGAAAAGGAAAAAGTAATTCGACCAGTGACCAGTTATGAAAGCTTTGCTGACCATCGTTCTAAGTAGTGCGAGCCTTGCCGCCGGCGCCCTGCCCGCCACCGCTCAGGCTCAGGATCGCCCGCGCACGGTTGCGGAAAATCAGCAGCCGGACAAACCCCCGGACGCGCTCAAAAAGCTGACGGCCGAGGAACAGACGGCGATCAATTCCGGCGGCGGCGCGAATGACCGTACCAAAAACTACCTCCGGGTCGCCGGGGGCAGACTCAAAAATACGCGGGCTTTGCTCGACCAGGAAAAATACTCCGAGGCCGAAGAGCAGCTGGAAATTTACGCCGCCGTCATCGCCGACGCCGGTCGCTTTCTGGCCGCCTCGGTGAAGCCGCGCGACAAGGCGCACAAGACGATGGAGCAGAACCTGAAGGAACAGCTTCACCAGCTTGATGGCATTCGCCGCGACACTCCCGCCGCGTATCTGGACGCCGCGGACAAGGCCGTGAAGACTGCCGAGCGCGTGCGCCTTCAGTCACTCAAGGCGGCGCTCGGCGCCGAAGAGATCCTTAAAACCCCGAACGAACAAATATGAATCACACACTCACCCGCCCTGTCCTTGCTCTGTGCCTCTTCGCGCTGGCGCTTGTCACCGCGGCCGCGGCACAGAAGCGCGATCACCTGACCGAACAGGAAGCCGACCTGGTGCGTGAATTTCAGGCGATTGACAAGCGCATCGAAATCTTCATCAAGGCCGCCGACCGCCGCCTGCTCCTGCTCGCCAACCCCGACGCGAAGCAGACGAAGAAGGAGGAGGAGAAGTGGGGGCCGCTGCCCGTCGGCACGAAGCTGCAACTGCTCGAGGATTACAAGCACATCCTCGAAGAGGCGGAAGAGAAGCTCGACGACACCTACGAGCGCGAAAAGAAGAGCGACCTGCTCTCAAAGGCGCTCGGCAAATTCAAGGAAGCCGCCACGCGCCACCTCCAGCAGTTGCGCTCGCTCGCCCCGCAGCTGACCGACAGGAAGGAGCAGCGCGCCCTGGCCGAAGCCGTCGAAGAGGCCGAGACGGTGACCAAGGGCTCAACCCAGTGAGCCCGCCCACTTACCGCACCGGCACTGCATTCCACCGGTCAATCGGCAGCCGGTCGGCCACCGCGGGCAGGGCCGGGAACTTCTTGTGCGGCTCGGTCTGATACCAGTAAGCCACCGATGAGTAATCATCGCCGCGGTCATTCGACTGCCCGTGTTCGATGGTCACGCGCAGTGCCTTATCGAAAGTCACCGGGTCTTCGATGTGGAAGCGGTACATCGAATGGCGGCCCGTGTAATCGGGGTGCGCGTTGCCTTTGCGCGAGTAGCCGAAGTAAGGGAAGTTGTATTCGCGGTTGAGCAGGTTGAAATTCCACGCGCCGCAGAAGTAATCCTCGAGCCCCGTGCCGATGAGCGTCGGCATCGTGTCCCCGTCAATGTACATCATGTCATCGCCTTCGCCCCACCAGCCGGTCGCCAGCCCCTGAATGTGCATCACCACGCCGACGTAATGGCCGCGCCCGGTCGTGTCCATAATCAGGTAGTTGTTTTTGCCGTCCTGATTCGGCTTGCCCTCGGTGGCTTTGGTGAGTTCACGATTCCACCAGGCGTGAAAGCGGCCCTGCTGCGCGGTGGCGCGCGCCGATTGCGACCCCGCCGCGTAGGATTCGTAATCAACGTAGTAGTAAAAATTATTGATCTTCTGGTCGCCCTGGTTTTCGATCTCGATGCGGGCGCCGCGCGAAAATGGCATCGGGAAAAAGCAGTTGAGCGCGCGGTCGGAAACCGCGAGCGGCGCGCTGGCCCAGTAACCGGGCTCGCCGTAACCCAGGCCGAAGAAATCGCCGATCGGAGCTTCGATGCTCGGGTTCTCTTCGCCGTCCCAGTAAGCGCGCAGCACGATGCGGCGCAGGTGATAACGTTCGGGTGAGGAAATCGTCACCCAGATGTGAGTGACCGTGCCGGCGCCCTCGATTTCCGCGAGCGTGGCTTTCTTTCCGGCCTCGATGCCCGCCAGAAAATCACGATTGCCGCCCGTGCGGTCATAGCTTGAAATCCTCAGGCGTTTGATGCCTTTGCGCAGATTCGCCAGATTGCGCAACGCGCCGACGCCGGGCGTGGCCGACTGGCCGAAGGCGGGCGAACAGAGCAGCGACAACAGAGAGCAGAGAACGATGAGCCGTTTCATGGGGCGATCCTCCAGAGAGAAGTTGTCGCACAACCGGTCGGGTCACGCGACGGTGGCAAAAAGATGGTTTCCGCAAGCGGGAACGTCGGGAGCAGGCTTAGTTCCTGATGAATGATCGCAACGCCGCCGGCTGCGGCTTTGCGCGGCCCGGTGGAATTCACGCCCCGACCGTCCGGCATAATTTCACCCCCGTAGTCCAGGTAAAGGCTGCCGGGGATTTTCATGAGCGTGGATTTGCCCGCGCCGTTTTTGCCGACGAGCGCATGGATGCTGCCCGCGCGTGCGGTCAGGTTCACGCCGTCGAGCGCCCTGGCACCGGGAACTGTTTGCTGCTGCCGCGGGCCTGAAGAACTGTGACGGGTTCACTTCCGCTCGTCGCTTCGCCGATTATTCCGTGCGGGTGACGGGCCTGGTAATGCGCGCGGGTCGCGCCCTTGCGCCCACGATTCAACGCTCAGGTTGCCGAATCGCTGATTGCCGTGTCATGGTCACTTCTTCTTCAGCGCTTCCCTGATCGCCGCTTCCGCGAGCGGGGCCATGATCTTGTACCCATCTGCGTTCGGGTGCAGTCCGTCATTGGCTAGTTCGGCCCTGAGCATGCCCTTGTCGTCAACCGTTCTGCTGAAGTAATCGAGGTAAGTGTGGCCGTTGGCCGCGCAGTAACTCTTCAGCCATTCATTCAGCTTGAGAATCTTTTCCGGCGGGCGGCGGGGAGATTGTTTTCTGTCCGGGTTGTAGTCGTGAATCGGCAGCACGGAAGCGAAGACGACTTTGATGCCGTTCGCCCGCGCCAGCTCGGCCATCGAGGCGTAGTTGTCCTCGATCATCTCTACGGCCATCGGCCCGGTGTTGCCCGCGATGTCATTGGTGCCCGCCAGGATGACGACCACGCTCGGTTTGAGCGCGATCACGTCGGGGCGGAAACGGATGAGCATCTGCGGCGTGGTCTGGCCGCTGATGCCGCGATTGACGTAGGGTTTGCCGGGGAAATATTCGGCCAGCTTCCAGCCGTCGGTGATCGAATCGCCCATAAAGACGACGCGGTCTTCGCCCTTGGCCGGGGGCGCGAGCTTCTCGTTGGCCTCGTGGTAACGCGCGAGCTGCGGCCAGTCGTTCAGCCGCTTCTGCATCTGCTCGATGCGCTGCCGGAGGGCTTCGGGCGAATCGGGCGCGGGCGTCTGCGTCTGCGCCGAAGCAACAGTCGTTAGTGCAAACAGGGAAAAGATGAAGAGCAGAGAGAGGATTTTCTTCCAAGGCTTTCTCGGGCTCACTTGATTCTCCTTTTGAGTTGCCGGACTGACCGGGGGTGAACAAGCCTGATGACGATGCCTGCTGATGTCAGAAAACCTGGCATGAACCGCCACAATTGGCAAGCGAAAGCCTGTCCCCGCGCTGCTCGACGAATCTTTGTCTTCAGGCTTACACTGCGAGCGCAGATACAGGCTGAGTTCGTCAGCCGATCTTCCGTTACCAGACAGGCGCTGGAGAATTTCATCTTATGGATTTGTTCGGGCTGTCCCCTGACCGCGTGGCAGAGAGAGTACGTTCGTCCGGCAGAGACGCCGTCTTACCAACCCTCGCCCAATCGCTCTGGATCGGCAGCTCCGGCTTCTGCTCCGCCAGCCTGCTCGTCTTTGCGACGGTGGCATCGGGCGAGCGGTGGATGTATAGCAATCTGGGCTTGCCCGGCGCTTACGCAACGTGGACTGTCATCTTTATCCTCGCTGGCGGGGCCGTCCTGAGTCCGCTGGTCATTGGCCCGGGCCGGGTGATCCGGTTCTACCTTCTTTTCAGCGCGGCCTTCCTGCTCTACGCGGCGGGCTGGGTGGGCGCTTATTTCACCTTGGGAGGGGTGCGTGGAGAGTGGCTCGGCTCCTTTGCGGGGACGGCTTTGATGGGTCTGGTTCTGGCGGGGGCGTTCGGGGCCGGTCGCGATGCGCCGAAGCTGATTCTCAGTTTGTTTGCGGCCAACTCCGTCGGCTATTTTCTGGGCGAGGTCTGCGCTTCCCGAATCCAGGGGAAAACCGGCATGCTCGTCTGGGGGGCCTGTTACGGGCTGGGGCTCGGCGCTGGTCTCGGTTACGCGCTGTACCGGGCTCAGGCTCCGGTTCGCGAGCGTCTCGCGCGCTGATCAGCCGTCACGTCAGGTGACGGAATTCATGATTGCACGCCGAAACCGGCTCCTGTAGTATGGCCGTCCTGCTCGAGGCGGCGTACCCCGGCAACTCTCATTAGCCCCCGGACAAATCAACTGAAAATATGGCAAAGAAAGCATTGATTACCGGCATCACGGGCCAGGACGGCAGCTATCTGACCGAGCTGCTCCTCGGCAAGGGGTATGAAGTTTACGGCATCATTCGCCGCTCCAGTTCCTTTAATACAGACCGGATTGACCACATCTATCAGGACCCGCACGAATCGCACCTCCGCATGCACCTGATCTACGGTGACCTGAATGACGCCAGTTCGCTCAACAAGATTCTGCGCGACGTGCAGCCGGATGAAATCTACAACCTCGGCGCGCAGTCGCACGTCCGGGTGAGCTTTGATATTCCCGAATACACCGGCGAAGTCACCGGCCTCGGCACGCTCCGCCTGCTCGAATCAATCCGCGAGACCGGCATCAAGCCGCGTTTTTATCAGGCCTCGTCATCAGAACTTTTTGGCAAGGTGCAGGAGATTCCGCAGACCGAGAAGACGCCGTTCTATCCGCGCAGCCCTTACGGCGTGGCCAAGCTCTACTCCTACTGGATCACGGTCAACTATCGCGAGAGTTACGGAATGTATGCGTGCAATGGCATACTTTTTAACCACGAGAGTCCCCGCCGCGGGGAGACCTTCGTGACGCGCAAAGTCACTAAAGCTGCCGCGGCAATCAAGCTTGGCTTACAGAACAAACTCTACCTCGGCAACCTTGATGCGAAGCGCGACTGGGGCTTTGCCGGCGATTACGTCGAAGCCATGTGGCTGATGCTGCAACAGGACGAGCCGGATGATTACGTCATTGCCACCGGCGAGACCTATTCGATCCGCCAGCTGCTGGATGAAGCTTTCGGCCACGTTGATCTGGACTGGAAGCAGCACGTCGAAATTGACCCGCGTTATTACCGGCCGGCGGAAGTTGATCTGCTGATTGGCGACGCGTCGAAGGCGCGCCGGAAACTCGGCTGGGAGCCGAAGGTGAAGTTCCAGGAGCTGGTCAGGATGATGGTTGACGCTGATCTCGCGGCGCTCAGGAAGAAACAATTCGGCGTGAACGGGGAAGGCGAATCCGCGAAGGCCTGACACTCATCGCTATGGCAGAAACATTCCCTTACAAACGGATCGTCGTCACCGGCGGCGCGGGCTTTCTTGGCTCTTACGTGGTCGGGAAATTGCGCGCGCGCGGCTGCGAAAATATTTTTGTCCCGCGCCAGTCCGATTACGATCTGGTCAGGATCGAAGCCGTCCGCCGGCTCTATGACGACGCGCGGCCCGATCTGGTGATCCATCTGGCCGCGATTGTCGGAGGCATCGGCGCGAACCGTCAGAATCCGGGCCGGTACTTTTACGACAACCTGATGATGGGCGTGCAGCTGATCGAAGAGGCGCGGCTGCGGGGCGTCAAAAAATTCGTCGCCACGGGCACAATTTGCGCGTACCCGAAATTCACGCCCGTGCCCTTCCGGGAAGACGATTTGTGGAACGGTTACCCGGAAGAGACGAACGCGCCTTACGGGATGGCGAAGAAGATGATGCTCGTGCAGTCGCAGGCTTATCGCGACCAGTACGGCTTCAACTCGATCTTCCTGTTGCCGGTCAATCTGTACGGGCCTCGCGATAATTTCGATCTCGAAAGCTCGCACGTCATCCCGGCGCTGATCCGCAAGTGCGTCGAGGCGGTCCGTGCCGGCGCGGACGAGATCGTCTGCTGGGGCACGGGCCAGGCGACGCGCGAATTCCTGCACGCGGACGATTGCGCCGAAGGCATTCTGCTGGCGGCCGAAAGGTACGACAAATCCGATCCCGTGAACCTCGGCGCGGGCTTTGAAATTTCAATCAAGGACCTGACCGAAAAGATTTGTGAGCTGACGGGTTTCGGGGGGCGCATCGTCTGGGATTCGTCAAAGCCGGACGGCCAGCCGCGCCGATGTCTGGACACCGGGCGCGCCGAGCGCGAATTTGGTTTCAGGGCGAAAGTCGGTTTTGAAGAGGGGTTGCGCCAGACCATCGAATGGTACAAACAGGCGACGGCGGCGGCGGCGGGTTGATTCGCAGCCGCCGTCCAGGCTAGTATCTGCACCTTTGGCTGACGTGTTTGCGCGCCCCTGTGGCGGGTGCGCAGCCGGGCAGCAGCCCCGGACCACCGATTCGAGATTTGTGACAGACATTTGAAGGAGGCAACTTTGGCAGAAGTAACACTTTATCCCGGAGAGACGATTGAGCAGGCAATGCGCCGCTTCAAGCGGCAGGTTCTGCGCGAAGGAATCATACGCGAAGCCAAGCGCCGGACTTTTTTCCTCAAACCTTGCGAAGCGAAGAAGCTCAAATCCAAACTCGCCCGCTCCCGCTCCCGCAAGACCATGTCCTTCCGTTAAGCCGGACAACGAAGGGAAAAACCAGAAGCCGTTGCGATGGTGATCGAAACTGACTTGCACCATCCGCACGGGCTTCGTGTTTTCCGAAGTAAACAACAATCTTCAGTTGTTAATGCCTTTTGCCTTCGCCGCGACTTCGACCTGCGCGCGCGCCGGGGCCCCGGCCTTCACTTCCAGCGGCACTTTCACGCGCACGCTGTCCACCAGACAAATCTTCTGCGTCTCGTCGTTGCAGAAGTAGATCACTGCGTCAATCGTCGCCGTGCTTTCACCCTTGATCGCCTCGACGGGGATTTCCAGCGGGAATTTCGGCTCGGTGAAATTGCGAGCGGTCTCCTGTGCCGTGATCTTCACCGCCCGGTCATCGCTCGTCTGGTACGCGACATAAAACGGGGCGCCCTGATTGAATTTGAATCCGGAGGGGAGCGCAAACGAGAGGGCAATCGTGCCGCTGCCAGGGGCAATCGTCTGTTTCGCGGTTTCGACGACGCGGCCCCTGAATTTGCGCACCGCGTGCATCGTCAGCTTTTCGAGCCCCTTCAACTCCAGCGTCGAAACCTGCCTGGTCGTCAGATCAACCTTGCGGATCAGATGGTTGTTGGTGTCGGCGACGAACAGAGTGGTTGAAGTGGCCGTGATGCCGCCCGGCTCGCTGAACTGAGCTTTTTTCAGTTCGCCGTCGTTCATCCCGCGGCGGCCCGTGCCCGCGAAGGTCTGGCTCCGGCGCTTCTCGATGTCGAGGACTTTGATTTTGTGGTTGTAGGTATCGGCCACATAAAGCCTCCCGTCCGCATAAACGACGCCGAGCGGGTGTTGCAGTCGCGCGACTGAAGCCGGGCCGTCAACGTCGCCGTAATCGAACAACCCTTCGCCGACAATGGTCCTGACCAGCCCGTCCGGCGCGAGCGAGGCCGCGCGGATCGAACTCACCTCGCTGTCGGCGAAGAAGAGGTCTTTGCCGTCGGTCGTGATACCACTCGGCTGCGCGAGCGCGGCTGCACGCAGCGGGCCGTCCCTGCGGTCTTCGCTGCCGCTGCCTGCGTAAGGTTTCGCCTCGCGGGTTTTCAGATCAACTTCCCACAACTGATGCGGCCCGGCCATCGCGACGTAAAGTTTCCCGTCGTGGACCAGCACGTCCCAGGGAGAATTGAGGGCGACTTTTGTGCCCGTGCCGGGTTCGTTGGATTTCCGCGCCTGCGCGCCGGTCCCGACAATCGTTTCGACGGTGCGCGTTTTGAGGTCGGCCTTGCGGATCAGGTGATTTTCCGTGTCGCAGATGTAAAGCGTCTCGCCGTCGAGCGCGAGGCCCTGTGGGTGATTGAATTCGGCTTCCGCGAATGAGCCATCACGGCCGCCGATTGCCCCGTCGCCGATGACTTCCTGCACCGTCCCGTCGAGCGCGGTCACGATGACGCGGTTGTGATTTGAATCGGTGATGAAGAGGCGATTACCCTTCTCGTCGGCCAGCACCTTGCCCGGGAACTCCAGCAGGCTCGGCGGCGCGAGAGTCTTTTCCGGACGGAACGTTCTCGGATTTTCATCCAGCTCGCCTCTGGCGCGGAAGTAAGCTGCCAGGCCGCCGATCGCGCCGTCGAAGATTTCATAAATCCCCTCGCCCGATCTCTGCCCGACAATTTTGCCTTTCGGGTTGATCAGGACGAGCGTCGGCCATGAGTGCGCGGCGTACTGGTTCCAGATTTCAAAGTCGTGGTCGTTGACGACCGGGTGTTCGATCCCGTAGCGCAGGATCGCCTGACGAATATTCTCGGTCCCTTTTTCGGTCGTGAATTTCGCCGAATGCACGCCGATGACGACAAGCTGGTTTGGGTATTTCGCTTCGAGCTTTTTCAGTTCGGGGATAATGTGCATGCAGTTGATGCAGCAGTAAGTCCAGAAATCAACGAGTACGATCTTGCCGCGCAGGCTGCGCAGCGAAAGCGGTTTGTCCGTATTGAGCCACTCCATCCCGCCGGGGAAGTCGGGGGCATTAACCGATCCCTCGTATTGCGGGTCAGTCTGCGGTTTCGGGTTTTGTGCCATGGCAACCCCTGCCTGTGACACGAGGACACAGGCGGTCAGGAGAAAGAGCGTGGTGATTGTCAGCGCCGAGGCAAAGTCCTGCCGCGTGAAATAAAACAGGCCGTGAACGGAGCCGCGGTTTTGCTCGTGCATAATGATCGTCCCTCTCTGGTGCGGTGACCCGGATTATATGTATTCGTCGAGGGATTATAAACCTGCCGGAAGCCCGGGGAGGTGAGCCGGCTGACAAATGCGCGCGCAGGTTTCATCGGCGCAGCATCTGGCCTAAGATGAGCGTGCGATTATTAAAACGATCCCGGAGAAAATACTTTGCGTAATCTTCTGACTCTCTCGGTCATTCTCGAAATGGTTGCGATCACCGTCTGGGTCGGCGGGATGGCGACACTCGCCCTCATTGCCGCGCCGGCGATCTTTCAGACAGCGCCATCCCGCGAGAGTGCGGGCCGCACCTTCGGGCTGATCCTGAAGCGATTTGCGTGGGTTGCTTATGGCTGCGGCGCAGCAATCCTGATAGCCGGAGCGATCAGATGGGGCGGCAGCTGGCACGGTCTGACTGCGCCGGAACTGGTGCGTTACATCATCGCGCTGCTGATGGTTGTTCTGGCGCTTTATTCCGGGCTGGTGGTTTCGCGCAAACTGGATCAGCTGCGCGAACGGATGGCCGGTGGCATTGACCGCGTGCCGAAAGACGACCCGCGACGAGTCGAATTCAACAAGCTGCACGGAGTTTCGATGACGCTCGTGGCTTTCAACGTGCTGCTCGGTTTTGCGATGGCCGTCATGTTCGTGCTTTAGGAACAGGGCTTGGCCGCCGCTGATAAGGCCGCTCGCGTCATCAATTCAACCGGCGCCTCCCGCCCCGTCCACAGGCGGAATTGCTCAGCCGCCTGCCCGACGAGCATCGCCAGACCACCGAGGGTCTGACAACCGGCGGCTTTCGCATCTTCAAGCAGCGCCGTCTCAAGCGGGTTGTAAATCAGATCGTAGACCATTTTCACCCCGCGCAGTTGATCGGCTCTGACGGGGCTCTGGCCTTCGTCGTGGCCCTGCATGCCGATGGGAGTGCAGTTGATGACGATGTCAGTGTCACCGGCAAAGCTTTCCAGCGAAGCCGCCCGCGCGCCGAACTCTTCGGCCAGCGCCTGTGCTTTCGCGAGATCGCGCGCACAGACGGTTACTTGCGCCCCCCGCTCACTCAGCCCGTAACAGATCGCCCGCGCCGCGCCGCCCGCGCCCAGCACCGCCACCCGCGCGCCGCGCACTTCGGCCAGCGCTTCGAGCGGCTTCATTGCGCCATCCACGTCGGTGTTATAACCGCGCAATTCATCGCCTTCGACAACGACCGTGTTGACAGCGCCGATTCGCCGGGCGGTCGCGTCAACGGAATCAAGGTGCGGCATGATTGAAAGCTTGTGCGGGATTGTCACGCTCAGCCCGCGCAATTGCCAGTCAATCCTTTTTGTCGCGGGCCGCACAAAATCGCGCACGAACTCCCCGACGTCATCAACCTCAAACGGCAGGTAGACTGCGTCAATGCCGAGCGCGGCTAGCGCCGTGTTGTGAATCAGCGGCGAGCGTGAATGGCCGATTGGGTTGCCGATGACGCCCATCACCAGACTGTCTCTGGTCAGTTGTTTGATCCGGTAGAGATCGCGCAGTTCGCGGACGGTCGGCTGCCCGCTGGCGCTTTCAGCCCCGCGCCTGAGCGCGCCGAACGTGAGCATCGCGCCGCGCGAGAGCGCCAGCACGCGAGTTGAAATTCCAGGCAGGCCCATTGCCAGCGCAATCACCTGTCTTGACTCAGGCAACGACTTCGCTTTGTCAATTAGTTCAAAAATTCTCAGGCAGTCGGTAATACGATTCGCCTTCGTGGCGATTTTGATGACTGCCGCCGGCGTGCGCGCAATGCGTTCAAAGATCGCATCAAGGTCGGCGGGCGTCTCGTCAAAATTGTGCCAGGAGCAGATCACCTTGTGCCACTGAATCCGGAACCGGGTCCCGGCCAGACGCTCAACCATATCCAGTTCAATGTCGGCGTAAGCGATCCGGTCCCACGTCCCGAATTGACGCCAGAATCGCAGGCGGTCGTTGAATGGCAGATCGAGTTGACCCCCTTGTTCGCGCGGGCGGTAAGTCAGGATCAGCGGCTTTTCCGTTTTATAGCGTGTTGTCGAGAGACATTTGAGTAAGAAGGAAGGATGATGGTCGGTCAGGTAATCAACCCGCAGCTCAATCGCGTCGGCGACTTTTGATGCTTCTTCAATCGCCTTAAGAAAGGCATCAGTTCTGGCCTCAGTAATTGGAACGCAGATGAGCGAAGTGTTATTTGATAATTCAGCGGTCATCAGTTTTCATCGGCGGAGCAACGGAGGATGATTTCTTGACATCAATATCCCCGAACTTTAGACTTTGAATCGTTCGCTGAAAAGTGTCAACCAGTATGGGGGTGCAATGGCTTCGATGGGAGACCAGAAGCGACGGATGCATACCGGGATGCTTGTAACCCGTACACTGCAAGCAAATGTTAATTGCGAACACTGAACTCGCAATGGCTGCCTAGTTAATCCTAGTTCACAGCCCGTTCGCTCGCGCCCTGCCTGTGGGTGCGAATCCGAGCGTCACTTTTACAGGCTGGCCGCTCAACGCAGGTCAGAGTTGAGGGGCGAGACTTTTCTGGCATAGTTCGCGCGCGGTTCTTCGCCGCTTCAGCTACCGCGCGCGGATGAAAACTCAAGCGAAGCGGCTAAGTATGTAGATTCCTTCGTGGGCGGCTTCCAGACGAGAGTTCGATTCTCTCCACCTCCATTACCTTTCTCAGATTTGAGGTCTGAGTTTTCCCCGCGCTCGCCCCATCAATGAGTTCACTTCCAATAGGCATCTTCGATTCCGGCGTCGGCGGTCTGACCGTGCTGAAGGCGGTGCGCGAGCAGTTGCCGAATGAGGACGTGATTTACCTGGGCGACACGGCGCGCGTGCCTTACGGGACAAAGTCGCCGGGGACGGTCGAGCGGTATGCAGTCGAAGACGCGTCGTTCCTGATTCAGAAGGGCGTGAAGATGATCGTCGTGGCCTGCAACACGGCCTCGGCACTGGCCGCGCCTGCGCTACGCCGGAGGTTCACGCTGCCGCTTCTCGGCGTGATCGGGCCGGGGGCGAGGGCGGCGGCGCGGGCCACACGCAGCGGGCGCATCGGCGTGATCGGCACGGAGGCCACGGTTGCCAGCGGGGCTTATGAGGGCCGCATCCGCGAGGCCTGCGGTGACCGGACGGTCGAAGTTTTTTCGCAGGCTTGTCCTCTCTTCGTGCCACTTGCCGAAGAAGGCGAAACGGATTCGGAGATCACGCGCGCGGTTGCGGAAAAGTATCTGGCTTCGCTGCGCGGGAGGCTGATTGACACGCTTGTCCTGGGTTGTACACATTATCCGCTGCTCAAGCCGGTGATCGCGGAAATGATGGGCGAAGGCGTGACGCTAGTTGATTCAGCCGAAGCCGCGGCGAAGGAAACAGCCGATCTGCTCGCGGAAAAAAATCTGCTCAATCACCGGAGCGGGCGGGCCACAAGCCGCTTTTATGTCACTGACGCGGCGAACAGGTTCCACCGTATCGCCGAAAGATTTCTCGGGGGGCCGCTCGAACATCTCGAAGCGGTCGAGGTATGGGGACATGACAAACTTCCTGCGCGCTGACGGGCGCTCGCCCGGCGAACTGCGGCCGGTGCGGATCACGACCGGGTTCACCAGATATGCCGAAGGATCGGTGCTGATCGAAATGGGCGCCACGCACATCATCTGCAACGCCTCGGTGGAAGATCGCGTGCCGAACTTTCTGAAAGGCAAAGGATCAGGCTGGGTGACGGCGGAATATTCAATGCTGCCGCGCGCCACCGAAACGCGGACTCCGCGCGAAATCGGTCGCGGTGGGCCGTCGGGGCGCACGCACGAAATTCAGCGGCTGATCGGACGCAGCCTGCGCTCGGTCATCAATACTGCCGCGCTCGGCGAACGCACGGTGACGATAGACTGTGACGTGATTCAGGCCGACGGCGGCACACGCACGGCGGCGATCACCGGCGGTTTTGTGGCGCTGGCGCTGGCTCTGCATCGTCAGGTCGAGGCCGGGAAACTGGTGCGCGCGCCGCTGCGCGATTACGTGGCCGCCACGAGCGTCGGGATAGTTGATCAGCGGACGCTGCTGGATCTGGCTTACAGCGAAGACTCGCGCGCCGAAGTTGATATGAACGTGGTCAGGACGGGCGACGGTCGCTTCGTCGAAATCCAGGGGACGGCTGAACACGAGCCGTTCAGCCGCGCCCGGATGGACGAACTGATTGCGGTGGCCGAACACGGCATCGAACAACTGATTGCGCATCAGCGCGCCGCCATCGAAGGCGCGCTCGGCAGCGCGCCGTTACGCGCTATGGAGAAAGCACAGGTATGAGGCGAAGGATGAATCGGCAGTGGCATTTGTTTCTGAAGATCGTGGTCATCGGGTTGCTCGCTCTGACTCCGGTCATGGCGATGCCGCAGGGCGATGACGGGGCCTTTGAAGACCCCGGGGGCAATTATGCCTTGAAGCTGCCGAAAGACTGGCTGGCGGTTGTCAACAAGGACGGGCTTGGGCATGAAGAACTCGACGTGATCGTCTATCGTGGCGTGCGCGAAAATGGCGCGCTCAAGATTCGGCGCCTCACGGTTGAGTCCGGGACGAAGGCGATGGATGCCGCAAAGCGCGATGAGGATCAGTCCCTGCGCTTCCAGCCCGGTTACGTCAGGGGAGGGATTGAGAATTTTGCCTCCGGTTACAACTCCGCCGCGCTGGTGTCTTACGACTACACCCAGGCGGGCAGGCCGAAAACGGGGCGCGCCTACTACATTCTGGTCAATGAGACGACGGTTTACTCGCTCCGGTTTTCCGGCAACCGCAACTCGCTCGCCCCGCTGCGGGCGCAGACGGACGCGATTGCTCGCTCATTCAAGGGGAAATAACTTCGACCTGAAAATGAAGAAGCGCGGAGCAGGCGTTTATCCTGCTCCGCGCTTCTGATCTTCCGGCTGATGATTTTCGCCTGTCAGTCCTCTGGTTAACCGTTATGCCCGCCGCCGGGCTCCCGCGGGCATCTCCTTCAGCACCGCGTCGAGCTTCGTACGACTCCCGCTGCGCACTATTTCAATCTGCACGTGGTCGCCGATGTTCTTTGCGTTGATCAGGCGATCAATGTCATCGCCCGAGCGAATCGGCTGTCCGTCAATGGCGGTGATGATGTCGCCGCCGATGTAAAAGATCGAGCCGCCGATCCGCACCGGCTGTCTGCCGCCGCGAATTCCGGCGCTGTCTGCCGTGCCGCCGGGGGCGACCTCGGAAATCATCCACCCCTGGGTGACCGGCAGGTCGAGCGCGTCAGCCAGACGGGTATTCAGCGGCATGGCCACCACCGCCAGACTGGGCCGCCGCACCCGGCCGTAGGCCAGAATGTCTGAGGCGACGCGTTTGGCCGTGTCCACCGGGACCGCGAAGCCGATCCCGGCGGAAGCGCCCGACGGGCTGTAAATCATCGTGTTGATGCCGACCAGCCGACCGCGTGAATCGAGCAGCGGCCCGCCCGAATTGCCCGGGTTGATCGCGGCGTCGGTCTGCACGACGCCGCCTTCGATCAGCCGCCCGGTGAATTCTGAACGGAGCGGGCGCGCCAGCCCTGAAACAATCCCGGTCGTCAGCGTGTGGTCGAAGCCAAAAGGATTGCCGATGGCCAGCACCTTCTGGCCGACGAACAGAGCCTTTGAATCGCCGAGCGGGATCGGCTTGAGGTCTTCTTTCGGCGCGCTGATTCTGATGATTGCCAGATCGTTGTCCTGGTCCTCGCCGACGATTCTGGCCTTGTAGTGTTTGTTGTTTGACAAGGCGACGTCGAGTTCCTGGGTATCTTGGACGACGTGATAGTTGGTCAGGATGTTCCCTTCCTTATCAATGATTGACCCCGAGCCCGTCCCTTTCTGAGGGACGACCGCGAACCAGTCCTGTACGTAAGTCGTCGAGGTGATGTTGACGACGCTCGGGCTCAGAGCCTGATAAACTTCCGCATTGTTCTTTTCGTCGGTGGCGACCGAAGGGTCACTGATGCCGGCGTCAGCCGTGGCTGTGGCTTTCGCCTTGTCATCAGCTTTCGCGCCCGCCATGCGGCCCAGCAGGGGTGCGCCGAATTTGTCGTAAACAAGCACCGCGCTGGCGGCGAAAACTGCGGCGAGCAGCGCCAGCGCGATCAGCTGTCTGGCCGTGATCTGGTAGGTTGGTTTCATATGAAGTACACTCCTTGCTCTTGAATCGGAATCTCCTTTGAATTTACCTTCGGGCCTGCTCGAAAGTTCCACGAAAACTGATGCTGATCACCCCCGCCCGGTTGCCGCCTCCGGCGGCGCGTCACCCCCGTGACTTTCGCCCGCCGGGTGCCGTGAAGGATAATCTTCCCGATCTGACCCTTCGGATTCAAGTCTGCGGATGGCAGGGAATTCGGGTTATGCTTCAGGGTGACCAGATCAGCGCGCATCGTTCAGTCAGCTTCGAGCGGTGACAGCAGGGCTCATCAACTTCAGAACCATCAGGACAGGTGATACATGATTTCCCGCCACTCCGCCAGTCGGATTCTCAGCGCCCTGCTTGCGGCAGGGCTTTTCTGCGCACTCGCGGCGGGCCGGACCCCTCAGCCGCAGAGCCGGAAAGGCCGGGAGCAGAAACAGCAGCCGCAGGAGGCCGACAAGCTGAGGATTGAGACGGAACTCGTCCAGATTGACGTCGTTGTGGTTGACAAGCAGGGGAAGCTGGTGCGCGATCTCAAACGCGAAGACTTTGAAATCCACGAGGACGGCAAGCCGCAGCCGGTCTCTTACTTTTCCATCGGCACTTCGGTACACCCGGCAGCGTGGCTGAGGACCGAGCCAAAAGGCTCAGGTAAAGGCCCGGAAATAACAAAGAGTACGGCGACGCCTGAGGCGAGCGCCGGGCGCTACATAGTGCTGGCGGTGGATGATTTTCATCTGGCCACGGGTAATCTCATGCAGGCGAAGCAGGCGCTGCTGCGGTTCGTTGATCAGCAACTGGTCGGCAGTGATCAGGTGGCGCTGATTACGACCAGCGGCTCGCTCGGGCTCTATCAGCAGTTCACTACCGACCGCACGGCGTTGCAGCGCGCCATCAATCGCCTGAGCGTTCAGGAGCGCGCCGTCACCAACAGCTTTGACGTCCCGCGCATCACGCCTTACCAGGCCGAGCTGATTGAAGACAACGATTCCGAGGCGTTCGAGCTGGCCGTGCAGGAACTGATCAGGAAGACGCGGGTGCCGCGTCAAAGCGCCGAAGCCGAGGTGCGCGGCAAGGCGCGAATGATCGTGGCCGAGAACACCAGCTTCACCAATGCCACCCTCTCGACCATTGAGGAGACGATTCGCAGCCTGAGGCCACTCAACGGCCGCAAGGTAATGGTACTCGTTTCAGACGGCTTTCTACTCGGCGGCGCCTCTCAGGGGAAGCATTACGACGTGCGGCGCATCACCGACGCCGCGACGCGGTCCGGGGTAGTGATCTACTCGATTGATGCCCGCGGTCTGGTGGCCGTTATTCCCGGCGGTGATGCTTCGCAGCCGGGATTCGGAATTGAAAGCATGCCCGGCGCGCGCTCCCGGATCGAGAGCGCTTCGGTCGAGGCGCAACGCGACGGCCTGAATGCGCTGGCTTACGACACGGGCGGTTTCGCGGTCTTCAATAACAACGACCTCAACCTCGGGTTGCAGAAGGTTCTGGACGATAACGAAACTTATTACGTGATGGCTTATGAGCCGGAAACGGTCTGGCGCGACGGGCGCTTTCACAAAATCGAGGTCCGCGTGAAGGGCCGCCCGGAACTCAAGGTCCGCACGCGCAAAGGTTACCTGGCGCGCGACGAAAAAGCCGAACGCAAAGCCGCCGAGAAGGCGGAAAAAGACGCCGAAAAGCTGAAAACCCTGCTGCCGGAAAAACAGGAAAAGGAGATCAAAGAGGCGAAAACCGCGCAGGTTCGTACCGCGATTGGTTCACTCTTCCCGCTGCGCGGCATTCCGGTGGAGATGTCGGCAGACTTCCTCGACACGGGTGAACCCGGCTCGATGGCCGTCGTCGGCGCGCGCCTTGACGTTTCCGGCGTGAAGTTTGAGCAGATTGGTGGCCGCTACTGCGCCCGGCTGGAAATCGTCACCATGATCTTTGACGAAAAGGGCAAAATTGCTGCCAGCATCAGTGATCAGCCGGATCTGAAACTCAAACCGGAGACGTTTGAGCGCGCGCGCCAGAACGGCATCCGATACGGCAGGACATTCCCCCTCAAACCGGGCTTTTACCAGGTGCGTCTGGCCGTGCGCGAGGAAGGGTCAGCGCAACTCGGCAGCGCCGCGCAGTGGGTGGAGATCGCCGACCTCGGTCAGAAGAAACTGACCCTGAGCAGCATCTTTCTGACCACCAGCGCCGGGGATTTGAAGCAATCACTCGCCTCGACAGGTTCCACACAGAATCCCGAAAACAGTAACGAGCAGCAGGTCAGGCAGGTCACACGTCGCTTCAAACGCGGCACGAGCTTCAACTTCACGCTCTTCATCTACAACGCCAAAGCCGATGCCAAAGGCGAAACTGATCTGGTCATACAGCCGCAGGTCTTTTCCGGCAGCAGACTTATCTTCGCCACGCCGGTCAGTAAAGTCGCCCCGCCGGACGCGAACAGTTCACAACCACAGACCAGGAACGCGCAACCGGTCGCTTATGCGGCACGGCTGTCGCTCACCGGAATCGAACCGGGCAGTTATGAATTGCGGCTGGTGGTGATTGATCGGGCGGCGAAGGTGAGTACGAAGCGGGCACTCAATTTTACGGTTGAATAAAATCAGATCAGGTCAGGGGAGATGAATTTGAGTTCGCCGAAAGAAAATTACTTTCCCGAGCCGTGCGCCAGATGCAAGGGAAGCGGAAAGGTGTTCCCTGAAATTGAGTCTCCATGCTCTGTTTGTCAGGGCAAAGCTTATTTTCTTGTGCTTCGGCCATCACAGAAATGTCGCCGCTGCGAAGGAACAGGCAGGACGGCGATTCAGCCGCGTTGCTTGTACTGTAAAGGAACAGGGTGGATGTTTGTGCAAAATGAATAACTCCGAAACAGACCATTTGTCCGTTGCCCATCTCTAACTCCTGCTCCCTTTCACAATTCCTGCAATTGCCCGCACCTCGCCGACCATCTGCTTGAACATATCGAAGAGCAGAGCCTGCGGTCCGTCGCACAACGCGCGTTCCGGGTAAGGGTGAACGTCAACCAGCAGACCGTCCGCGCCGACCGCTATCCCTGCGCGGGAAAGTGGGATAACCTTTTCACGCTTGCCAGTGCTGTGGCTCGGGTCAATGATGATTGGCAGGTGTGAGATGCGCTGCACGGCCGGCACGAGCGAGAGGTCGAGCGTGAAGCGCGAATGATTCGCAAAAGTCCGCACGCCGCGTTCGCACAGGATGACCTGATAATTGCCCTCGGCCATGATGTATTCGGCGGCGAGCAGAAACTCTTCAATCGTCGCCGCCATCCCGCGTTTGAGCAGCACGGGCTTGCGCGTCTGGCCGGCGCGTTTGAGCAGGCTGAAATTCTGCATGTTGCGCGTGCCGATCTGGATCACGTCGGCATACTTTTCAACCAGATCCAGCGCGGGTTCGTCAACCGCCTCGGTGACGATCCGCAGGCCGTATTGTTCGCGCACGTCGGAGAGAATCTTCAACCCTTCCTCGCCCATCCCCTGAAAAGCATACGGCGAAGTGCGTGGTTTGAATGCGCCGCCGCGAAACCATTTGCAGCCCGCCCCGGCGACGAGCTGCGCCGTCAGCATCGTCTGTTCGCGCGATTCGACGGCGCACACTCCGGCGATGATCGCCGGTTCGTCGCCGCCGATTTCGGCATCGCCGATTCTGATGACGGTCTTCTCCGGCTTCAGCTCACGACCGACGAGCTTGTAGGGTTTGGTGACGCGGACGCATTCGGCCACGCCGGGCAGGTCGGCGAAAGGAGACGGGTCAACCGCGCCGACGTTGCCGGTCACCCCAATGGCCGTGCGATTCGCGCCCGGCATCGGGTGCGCTTTGAGTCCGAGTGATTCGACGGTTTCGACGACACGCCGAATCTCTGCCTCAGTGGCCCCGGCGTTCATAACGATCAGCATGACCTGTGACTCCCTGAAAAGGCCGCCTTTAGCGCGCCTGCGCCGCCTGGTTCTGATGGCGTTTGACGAAGGTGTAGAGTCTGGCCGGGCGGTGTGCGCCGTCGGTGCGGGTTTCCTGAAGCTCGCGAATCCGGCCCTGCGCGAGAATCTTTTTGCGGAAATTCCGCTTGTCCACCGGGCGCTGGAGGATGATTTCGTAGACGCGTTGCAACTCGGAGAGCGTGAATTTTTTCGGCAGCAGTTCGTAACCCACCGTCGTCCACTCCAGCTTGTTCCGGAGCCGCCAGACCGCGTATTCGAGAACCTTCGAGTGATCGAAGGCCAGGCGGGGCGGGTGAAAGACTGAATGCCAGGCGGCGTCGGCGGCGTCGTCCGCGGCGACGATGCTCTGCTGCTCGGCGTCTATCAGGGCGAAGTACGCGACGCTGATCACTCGCCCGCGCGGATCGCGCCCCGGGTCGCCAAAGGTGTAAAGCTGTTCGAGGTAGACATCCTTGACGCCGACCTCTTCTTCGAGTTCACGCGCCGCGGCGCGTTCGAGCGATTCGTCAATTTCGACAAACCCGCCGGGCAGGGCCCACCGGTCCTTGAATGGCTCCTGCTTGCGACGGATCAACAGCACCCTGAGGTCGTCTTCGGCAATCGTGAAGATTACCAGATCAACGGTCACTGACGGTCGCGGATAATCTTTCTTTTTGCTTGCGCTGCTCATCCGGCCTCCCTCTCTTTTCTCTCACAGCTGCTCAGGACATTTTCTCCACCGCTCGTCTGAAGGTTTCGTAATCGCCTTTTGTGAATAGCACGAAAACCACCAGTTCGATAGTGCTTTGCGGATGAGCTACCGCATAGCCGCGAACCGCACCGATCATCGCTCCGGCGCATTCGTCAACCGGGAACCGCGCCACGCCGGTCGCGAGAGCCGGGAAGGCGATTGATTTCAGCTTCAGCTCATCGGCGCGCTTCAGACTGTTGGTGGTCGCGTTGCTGATGATCTCAGCGCTCGATCCGGTCCCCGGCTTTTTCGGGACGTCACGATCTTCGACGCTGTAACCCATCGCCGCCGCGTGGATCACATATCTGTTCGGTAAAGTGCCCGCAGTCGTCACCGCCGCTTCGCCGAGGCGGATCGGGGCCTGCTTTCGCCCTTCTTCATCAATAATGTCTCCACCCTTGCGGCGGATCGCGCCCGCGACGCCAGAACCCAGAACGAGGTGAGTGTTGGCCGCATTGACTATCGCGTCCAAGTCAGGTTGTTCGGTGATGTCGCCCTGTCGGATTTCAATTCGCATAAAACTACCTCCTGCTTTCGATCTCCCTGACCGTTTCCTGCCGCCTCCGTTCCAGCGCGGCGCTGTGGCTGACCGGATAGCGGGCGGCGTCAGTCAGCGCCCGGCAGGCCGCGGGCAGTTGCGCGAGCTGCTGGCACGCGCGTTCCTGCGACTCACGCGGGCCGGGGAGTGGGGTAATCAGCTCACCACCCCGCATCACCGGCACGAGCAGCGGCCGGCAACCTTGGGCGGTATATTCGTTGTTCGTTTCGTCAGGAGCTTCGTCAGCCGCGGCGATGATGTCACCAGCGAAAAGGCCATGCTGATCCCGGGAGCGCCAGACCTGCTTGCGGGAAGGGTAAGTCATCTTGTCGCGGCTGAGTTTCAGCTTCGGTTCGAGGCGACCGTCACTCTCCAACTCGACCAGCTTGTAGATGCCGCCGAGCGCCGGGGCATCTATTGAAGTTGAAATGGCCGTGCCGACGCCGAAGAGGTCTATGGGCGCCCCGGCAGCGAGCAGGCCGGCGATTTTGAATTCATCGAGATCACCGCTGGCCATAACCCTGGTCTGCTGCATTCCGGCCGCGTCGAGGATGGCGCGCACCTGTTTTGACAGCTCCGCCAGATTGCCGCTGTCCAGCCGCACGCCGAGCAGCCCCGGGCCGAACTCGGTCGCCAGGCGTGCGGCGTTGATCGTGTCGTAGGTGTCGAGCAGCAGGATCGTGTGTTCCGGGAAGGTGCGGTGGTAGGCCCGAAAAGCCTCCCGCTCGGTTGCGAACGCCATCGTCCACGAATGCGCCGCCGTGCCGCAGACGGGCAGATCGAAAAGACGCGCGGCTTCGACGTTCGATGTGCCGATGCAGCCGCCGATGAAGGCCGCGCGGGCGGCGTACATGGCGGCCTCCATCCCGTGCGCCCGCCGCGAGCCGAACTCGATGATCCCCCGGCCCCGCGCCGCGCCCACACTGCGCGCCGCCTTGGTGGCGATCATCGTCTGATGGTTGATCGTCGAGAGCAGGTATGTTTCGACCAGCTGCGCCTCGATGATCGGGGCCGTGACGCGAAGCAGCGGCTCGCCCGCAAAGGCGACCGTGCCCTCAGGCATTGCCAGAACTTCGCCGCTGAAGCGGAAGCGGCGCAGGTAATCGAAGAACTCGGGAGCAACCCGTGCGAAGGCCGGAAGACTGCGCAGGTATGCAACCTCCTCTTCGCTGAAAGACAGTGTGCGCAGATACCCGAGCGCCTGCTCAAGCCCGGCCGTCACCAGATATGACCGCTTGGGCGGGAGCCCGCGGACGAACAGCTCGAAACTCGCCAGCCCAAAACAGCCGCTGGCGTGGTAGGCCGCCGCCATCGTCAGTTCGTAGAGATCCAGCGCCAGCCCCGGTGAGCGCAGGCCCGCCGGTTTTTTTTCGCCCCTTCCGCTGTGACTTTTGTTCATCTGGTGATCGTCGAATTCGTCGCCTGTTCTTAGTGTATTGTGAACACTAACGATATGAATCAGTCAGGGCTTTGTCAACCTGATCATTTCTGAATGTTTCAGATCGTTCAGGCTGCCTGGGCGCTGAAAAATTGTATTGACGATAAAATGTAACAATGTTACTACTATGCCAGAACACCCATGCGTATCACCTGCTACTAACGATGCGCACTCAGAATTGACACAACGATCAGCGTTTCCGAAAAAGGTACTCACCTGATCGTTGGCCGACATCAACGGAAGCTCCCGCCGAAAAATTGATAATCGAGACGCCCACGCAGGGTGCATGAGATTAAGTGCTTTGGGCAACTGAGAAGTCAGTCAGGTCTGCCAGAGTTGCCGAAGTCGGGAGATCACGTCATCATCACAGAATCAGCATAGAGCCGTCAGAGCTTTCCGGAGCGCGTTGCCTCGCGCACTTCCAGCAGTCTCAACAACCAGTAATCCAGACAGCGTGCATAGGCCCGGGCCTGCGGGCACAGGTCTGTCATCGGAGCAGAGAATTTATGTTATCGGAGAAGTTCGCCGGGATAACGAAGTTCGGGAAAGGCAAAAAGGGACTCATCGGGCTCGACATCGGTTCGAGCCGGGTCAAGGTCATCGAACTGAAGGCCAGCGGCAAGGGCAGCTATGAGCTGATCAGCATCGGCCAGGTCGGGCTGATGGCCGACACCATCGTGGACGGCCAGATCATTGACGGCAATCACGTCTCTGACTGCATCAACCGCATCTTCGACGATCAGGGGATCAAGAACGATCAGATCGCCACTTCGATTTCCGGCCATGCCGTCATCATCAAGAAGATCAGCGTGCCGGTGATGAGCAACGAGGAGTTGCGCGAGCAGATTCAGTGGGAGGCCGAACAGCACATCCCCTTCGACATTAACGACGTCAACCTCGACTACCACGTGATCGAGGGTCGTGAAGGCGACAATATGGAAGTGCTGCTGGTGGCCTGCAAGAAGGACGTCGTCTCCCAACTGACGCAGGTGGTGTCGCAGGCGGGCAAGTCCCCCACCGTCGTGGATGTGGATGCGTTCGCCATGCAGAACGCCTACGAAGTCAGCTACCGCCCGCAGCCGAATGAGATCGTCATGCTGCTCAACATCGGCGCGAGCTTCATGAGCATCAACATCGTGCGCGGGACGAATTCCGTCTTCACCCGCGACATCTCGATGGGCGGCAACCAGTACACTGACATCCTGCAGCGCGAACTCAGTCTGGCTTTCGAGCAGGCCGAAATCCTCAAGCGCGGCGGCGAAGTCGAGGGGTCAACGGTGACGTTCGCGGACGCGGTCCCGTTCCTGGATTCGGTGACTGAAATGCTCGTGTCGGAGGTGCAGCGCACGCTCGATTTCTTCTACAACCAGGCCAGCCCGGACACCGAAGAGTTGTCCCGGATTCTGGTCGGGGGGGGCTGCTCGAAGATTCACGGCCTGATCCAGTGCCTTTCGGAACGCTTCCGCTCGCCCGTCGAGACGTTCAATCCTTTCCGTTCGATCAACGTCAGCCCGAAAAAATTCGACGAAAACTACATCCAGGAATTTGCGCCTGATATGGCCGTGGCGGTCGGACTCGCGCTGCGCAATGTGGACTAACAGGCGGTCGTCAGTAGTCAGGCGCCGGCCCCTGGTTATAACTGACTGTCAGGCAGGATTTCACTATGATCAAAGTCAATCTTCTCCAGAACACGGTTGAGCGCACGAGCGTGGAGGCGGTCGAGACCGCCATCAGCTCGCAGGGGACGCGGCAGGTCGTTATGGTGTTGATCGCGCTGGGGGCCTGTATCGGGGCCTGCGTGATGGATTACACGATGACGGTGCGCGCCAACACCAAAGTCAAGGAAGAATATGCCGTTGAGGAGAAGACGGCGGCGCAGCTTCAGGACCTCAACAAGCAGGTGACTGAATTGCAGAGCAAGAACAAGGCCGTCGAGGATCGCATCAACGCGATCCAGCGGCTGCGCGCCGATCAGGTCGGGCCGCTCCGCCTCCTGCAGGTGGTCAATGCCCGGCTGCCCGACGACAAGGATTTCCGACTGACCTCCATCAAACAGGACAAGGAGTCGGTGATATTGATCAACGGGTATTCGCCGTCTGAGTCCAAGGTGACGGAGTTTGCTCAGAAACTCGAATTCTCCAACGGCCTGTTCTCAAAATTCAACGTCCAGACCAAACGCATCGCCAACCCGGAGAAGGGTCAGGGTAAAGTCGAGGCGGACGGGTCTGAGAGCGAAGCCGTCGAATTCCAGATTCGCTGCACTTACAGTCCGCAGACCTTGCTCGCCAACGGCGACGCCGACGGCAAAGCTCCTGCCGCTGCCGCGAATCCCACAACTGCTCCTGCCGCTTCGGCACCGAACTCTGACAAGCCGGCGGGCGGGGCCGGAACAGCGCAAGGCGCGGGCAAATAAGCTGCCGAACCAGGGCGAGCGAACCGACGAAACACCGTAAGGGGGTAGAAACAGGATGTTGGGGAAATTCAACGCACTCAATTGGGGAATACAGTTCGCGCTCATGCTGGCGCTGGCCGGGGCCGCGATCTGGGGGTTTGATTACATGTTCCTCACGGCGACAGCCGCCGAGACCAAAGCGAAGAATATCGAACTCGAGAAACTGCGCAGCCAGAACCAGCAGGTGACGGCGGTCAAAAACCGCCTGGCTGATTTCAAGTCGCGTTACGAGCAGCTCAAGGGCGAGTACGAACAGACCAAACAGCTGCTGCCCGAGGCCGTGGAAATCTCGCGCGTGCTGGAGCAGGTTCAGCTGCTCGGCAAGGACAAGCTGAAGGTGAAAACTTTCGAGCCGCAGGACGAACAGCAGAAGGATTTCTACCGCGTCAAACCGATCAAGATCGAAATCGGCGGGACTTATCCGAAGTTGCAGGACTTCTTCCAGCGGGTCTCCGACCTGCGGCGCATCGTCAACGTCACGGACGTCGAGATCAAGGCGGCGCAGCAGCAGCGTGACACTTATTCGCTCGACGCCTCATTCATCATTTCCGCGCTCTACGCCGAACCGGAGGACGTGACCAACCTGAAACCGGCCGAGCCGAAAAAGGCCGAAGCCGCCAAGCCCGGCGCCGCGCCTGCGAAGCAGTAAACCGGGACACCGTTCCGAAAATTATCTCTGACGGAGCAAAGCCAAATGCGATACCATCAGCATCAGGATTCCATCATTCACGGCGTTTCGATTCCCGGGCTCATCCTTGCCCTGGCCGGGACGCTGGTGATGTTCGGCTTCACTCATTCGGCCCTCGCCACCGGCAGCGGAGAGAAGGCCGCGAAGAAAACCGGCGATAAGAATGGCGAATCGGCCAGTGAATCAAGTGCCACTCGCCGTGACCCGTTCATCGTCCCGTCACGCGTCAAACACACCGAGAAACCCAGGAGTTCCGTTAAGGAGCCGCAGCCGATCACCCCCCCGGGGCTGGATATGCGTCTGTCCGACTTCCGCAGCCAGGTGCGGCAGGCCTCGATGACCGGACAGACGGCGCCGGACAAGACGGCCGCGTTCACGATGGGCGAATTGAAGATCAACGGGATCTTCAAAAACTCGGACGGCTACGGCGCCTTCGTGAGCGAAGACGTGAGCGGCAAAAAGATGACTTTCTTTGTCCGGGCCGGGATGCGCACTTACGACGGGGTCATCAAGGAGATCACCCCGACCGGAGTCCGCTTCGTCAAAAACACCCGTTACGACAACGGCTCGGTGCGCCAGACCGAAGAGTTTCGTCCACTGGAAGGTAAAAAGTAGTTTCAGCCGAAAACTGAGACTCGAGCCTTGTTTCCGTCCGCGGCCTCCGGAAATCAGCTTTGCAACTTTCATTCGCCAGCTCGGATAAGCAACCCGGGCTTCGCTCGTGTGGCCCATCACAGAGGTGAGCCGCACCTTTACCCTGACGGTGGATTCCGTCAACGGTCTCCCCGGCGTATTTCATTTATCCGGGATAACATTCGAAACGTGGCAGGAGGTTCTATGTCGAACAAAAAGCGTGCGAGTTCAGTCAGCAGGCTTATGACCATCAGCAGCTCGCTCTGCTTGTCATTGCTGTTCAGCGCTGCGGCACTGGCACAGACTCAGGTGGCCGCCGATGCGACGGCAAAGGCTGCGGCGAAGACAGGCGCGATGGCGAAGACGGCGGGTTCCGTTGATGAAAAGAAAGGCGGCGTCAAGGACTCGCCCACGAACAAAGTCAGCACACTGCCGGCTGCGGTTTCATCCGCGCGCCCGGACGAGAGCAAAACCGGGGCTTCACGAGCGGCCGCCGCAGTGCGGATGATCAATGTGAAAAAGGAAGGGGCTGACGTCGTCGCGGCAATCGAGCTTGACGGCCAGCCGTCATTCGATCATTTCACGCTGACCGGGCCGAATCGTCTGGTCGTTGATGTCAGGAACGCCTCCAACCTCGCCGCGCCGCTCCTCCGGGTCGGGCAGAGCGGGATCGAGCGCGTCCGGACGGGCAACTTCCAGGGGAATGTCCGCGTCGTCTTCGACACCGCCTCGCCTCAGAATTATCAGATCAGCCGCGAGGGAAACCGCATCATCGTCCGCTTTGCCGGAAAACCGGAATCACCCGTCCACCCCCTCCAGAAGGACACGGTGGTGAAGTTTCCGGCCGGATCAGTCACGCCCGCGCCTTCTTCGGTTCCGCCGCTGGCGGCTCCCGCGAAGACGGCGACGGCCAAAGCCGATTCGAAGACCGCACCGGCGAAAACTGAACCGGTGAAGGCCGCCGCCGGCCAGGTAAATGGAAAGACCGACACAGAGTCCAAAGCGCCTGACACGACGGCGAAGGCCACTGAAAAACCGGCCGTCACCGCGACCAGCAGGACGCAGCCGCAGGCTCCGGCAAAGGAGATGAAGGTTCTGGGCTTTGAGGCAAAGTCAGAAAAGTCGCCTGCCGAAAAGAAGCCGCTGCAGGAATCAGCAAAGGCCTCAGCCAAAGAAAATGCCAATGCCTCTGCCACGACTGGCGCGACCGCGAAAAGCAGTGCGCCGGTGACCGCCCGACAGCCTGAGGCCAAAGCCCAGGTCAAACCGGAAACGGTTGCAGTGAGTGACTCGAAGCCGGCGGTCATTCCGGAGCCGAAAGCGTCGGCAAAGCCGGAGTCGTCCGTCGAAACAAAAGCCGCGGTGAAGCAGACTTCGGTGGATACTCCGGCGGTGCCGCGCAAAGTCGAATCCACTTCGCCAGCCCCGGTTGAATCCCGTCCGCGGGTGAGTGAGCAGCAGCCCAGACTCGCAACGGCGCCGGTTCCGACTGCTACGCCGAAGCCGACGCCTGTTTCCGAGCCCCCGCAGAAGCCGCGCGCGGCGGCGCAGCCGACAGGCGTTTTCGACGCGAGCGAATATACCAAGGCCGGTTTCAGCGGCGAGCCGATCAAGCTGGATCTGAAAGCCGTGGACCTGCGTGAGGTGTTGCGCTTCATTTCGGAAACTTACAAAGTCAACTTTGTGGTGGACAAGTCGGTGAGCGATTCGGTCCCGGTGACAGTGAGCGTCGAAGAGGTTCCGTGGAACAAGGCGCTCGACGCGCTGCTGCGGTCGAACCGGCTCGGCATCCAGGTGGAAGGGAACATCCTGCGCGTAATGTCACAGTCCGCGATTGCGGAAGAAGATGACCAGCGCCGCAAGCAGACCGACGCGCGCCAGCAGGCCGCCCCGCTGGTGACCAAACTGATCAAACTGAATTATGCCAAAGCTGCCGGCGGCGGTGCCGCTGGCGGCGGCAGTCCCAGCCCTTCGGGTGGCGCCGGCGGTAATGCCAGCGGTCTTGACGCAGTCATCAAAAGTCGGCTCTCGCCACGCGGGGTGATTCAGCCTGACCCGCGCACCAACACGCTGGTCGTCACCGACATTCCTGAAAACATCGCGATCATTGAGGAGATGATCAGCAAGCTCGACGTGCCTGAAGCGCAGGTCGAGATCGAAGCACGCATCGTGATTGCCAACCGCAACTTCGCGCGTGACCTCGGCGTGCAACTGGCCGGTGTCGCCACGAATCCGAGCCGCGGCGGCCTCGTAGGTTTCACCACACTCCCCAGCGGCGGCAGCGGCAGCGGCGGTGGCACATCGGGACTCAATCCCAATGGAATTCCGGGCGGGATCGTGGGTTCACCTCAGCCATCGGGTACTTTGGGGAATGTTGGCAACAGTATCCTCAGTCTCACCACCGGCATCTTCGGGACTGCACAGATTTCAGCGGTTCTGTCTGCGCAGGAGAGTAAGGGAAACATCAAGACGGTCTCGACTCCGCGCATCACCGCGCAGAATAATCAGGTCGCGAACATCGTCAACGGCGTCCAGATCCCGGTGCAGACTGAAAGCAACAACACGGTCACTGTGACTTTCGTGACGGCGGCCCTCAAGCTGGAAATCACGCCTCAGATCACGGAAGCAGGGACGGTGGTGCTGCACGTGATCGCGGAAAACAACTCCGTCAACCTGGCGATTGCGACCAGAGCCGCGCCGGGCATCAACACCCAGCGCGCCGAAACGACCGTCCTCGTGCCGGACGGCGGCACGACGATCATCGGCGGCATCAACATTGACACCGAGAGCCAGTCGCAGCAGCGGACGCCGGGCGTTTCGCGGATTCCGGGGCTCGGCGAACTGTTCAAGCGCCGGACGGTTTCGCGCCAGAATGATGAGATCCTCTTTTTCATCACGCCGCGCATTTACCGCGCTCTGGAACTTCCGTCTGCCAACCCGGCAGGCAACAAAACCGCTCCGGCTTCCGGCGGGGGCATGTCGAAATAAGCAGCAGGTCGCTGATGGTGAGTGAATGACAAAGGGGCAATAGCGATACGCTCCTGAGTCAGCACTCACCATCAGCGACCCGCGATCTGACTGGCACGGAAGAGTCAGGCCGGGTAAACTTCCCGGTCAGTTTGAAACTCGAAACTTTCAATCGTCCGGTAACGGGAGCGCGCGTGTTTTCAGACTTGCTAAAGCAGATGGTGGGGCGGATTGACGGCGCGCAGGCCGCCGTGATCACGGGCTTCGACGGCATGATCGTCGAGCGCGCGAGCCGGGGCCGGCGTGATGATCTCGATCTGATCGTGGCCGAATACGCGAGCCTGCTGTGCGGCACGATCAGGGCCGCCGGCGACACCGGGCTCGGCGAGCTGCGGGAAATAGTGGTGGCGGCCGACGAGGCGATGCTCATCAGCAAGGTTCTCAGCCCTGAATATTTCCTGCTGCTGGTCGTCTCGGCCGAAGGCAACTTGGGCCGCGCGCGGTTTGAGTTGCGCAAGGCGCAGTTAATCCTCGAACATGAATTTGTCATGTGATTCAATCGCCGGATCACCGTCAGATTTTACGCCGAAAGCCACTGCCATCCCGTGCAATGGCTTTTTTTGATTCCCGCTCGGTCAATTCTCAATCATCCTGCCCGATCAGTTGATTCAATCTGCCTTTCCAGTGACTTGTTCCGACAAAACCCCGCGACCGGCGATAACGGTTTTTGCAATCAATCTCTCGTCAGGTTGATGCAATCGAATGCAAAAAGACTGCTGAATCCGGGAAGGGGAGGCAATTTGCTTTCTTTGCACGGAGGCATCGAAATTGCTGCCAGTGGCGTGGATAGCATCAGAATCTGCCGTGATACAGGCAACCTGACTGATCAGCCGGCCCGCGTGACACGGAGGGCGCTTTCGAGGGAGGTGAACCTGTAAGAAGACAACGTGGTTTTCCCTGACGAGACTGATTGTATTGGAAGAGCCAGCGTGTGTTCGCCTGCCCGGGGAGAAACTTATGACAAGAGAGGATGCGAGAGCGGGAATGCAGAGAAAGAGTCATCGCGGTTTTTCGATCCTGGAGTTGACAGCAGTGGCTGCCATTATCGGCATCACCTCGGCCATTGCCGTTCCGAGTCTGATGGGGCAACTTCGATCTTATCGCCTGGATGCGGCGGCCCAGCAAGTGACGCAGGCGCTCCAGGCGGCCAAGCTGGAGGCCGTCCGGAATAATGCGAGTTATCAGGTCACGTTCGACACCTCGAACAATACTATCCAGGCTGCCTCAAACACTGCGGTCGCTCTGCCTCAGGGCGTGCATTTCGTCTCTCTGGCTTCCGCCAGCCCTGTGCCTTCCATCATCCAGTCCGCGGTCACTGCCGCCTCAGCGGATACCAACGCCATACCCGGGCAGCAGACCAATTCACTGACTGCGGTCTCATTCCCGGCGAGCGGCAGTGCGAACACGTACGTCGCGACTTTCACTGCGCGCGGCCTGCCCGGCAGGGTGAGCGGATCCACCGTCACTTCCGCACCCCCCGGGATGGTCAACTGGGTCTATCTGACTAACGATCAGAATACCGAAAAACAGGCGGTCACTATTACCAACGCGGGCGGCATCCGGATCTGGCGCTGGGACGCCGCGACTTCACAGTGGAAATGAAATCTCTGACCGAAGAAGGGCCGGAGGACAGTCGCCCGGCCTTTCAGACTTCAGACTCTCGATCAACACATATGAAAGCAGTGAATAACCATCGCGGCACGGCGCAGTCAGGGTTCACCATCGTCGAGACCATCTTCGCCTCAGTCATTCTGATGGTGGGGTTGCTGACGGTAGCACAGCTTTTCATCCTGGCGGGACTCTATAACCGGCATTCAAAACAGGACACGCTGGCCACGGTGCTGGCCCACCGCAAGATCGAACAGCTCCTGGCCGTCCCGCTGGATGATGCCCTGATTGCTTACGGGGGCTCGCTGGGCAACAGCAGCAGGACGGCCGGGTATTTCGAGAACTTCTACATTGACCCGGCCACAAAACAGGTCAGCACGACGGCCTGGACTGCCGGGCAGGCGCCCGACTACGTGGTGACCTGGGTGGTCCAGCCCGACAGCCAGAGCCCGGCCATGAGCGGGCTGCGAGTCCTGACCGTGCGTGCCGAGGCGACACGCGCGGCGATGATCGGCAACGGAGTGGACAGCACCAAAGTACTCACCGAAACGGCCGAGATGAGTACCATCCGCACCCCGAGCCAGTAAACGAAGCTTTTGTTTCCGGAGGTTGCCAATGATAAAGAAGGCTGCACAACAGGGGTTCAGTCTGATCGAAACGGTTGTAGCCCTCAGCATTTCAATTGGCCTGCTCGTAGTCATCAGTACGCTCCTGATGAAGAACCAGGAATCATTTCTGGTTCAGGCCGCGACGACGGACCTGCAGCAGAACTATCGCACGGCGATGGATCTGATGACCCGCGACATCGTGGCCGCGGGCGCGGGACTTCCGCAGTTTCTCGGCCCGGTCGCCGGAGTTGATGGCGGCACCGATTCGAGCGGAAGTCCGCTGACTGACGGCAGCGGGCGGCCGCTGACTGATGAGCTTCTGCTCCTCTATGGCGATCCGAGCTTCCCCTCTCTGACCGTGACCAACGGGCCTGTTTCCGGCCGCACGGCTTCGATCAACGTGGCTGACCCGACGACCGGGCCGGCGCCGTCCTTCAGCGATGGCGATAATTTCATTCTCTACGCGGTCTCACAGCCGAACGCGGTCCCGACGGCTGACAGCGCCGAGTTTGATGTTTTCACCCTCAGCTCTCATTCGGCGATTTCAGGTGGCATGCAACTGACGGGCAGCGCGAACTCGGCAGTCAATCCCCCCAACTGGTCGAATATTGCTTTCCCCAGCGCCGCCGCGCTGCGGCTGGTGCGGCTCGACCAGTGGATTCACTACCGCGTTGACACGAGTGCCAACGAGTTGCAGCGTCGGGTCAACGGCGGCGCCTGGGTGACTGTGGCCCGCAACATCACCAACCTCCAGATTCAGTACTGGATCGAGAATATTGACCAGAGTACCAGTCCTCCGACTGTGACCAACAGTCTGGTCAATCAGGCCGACATCACCAGCGCCAACAACCGCGCCGAGATTCGGGCCATCTTCCTGACCCTGACGGGTCAACTGCAGGTGGCGCGCGTCAGCGGTGGGCAGGGACAGAGTACGATTTCCCAGACCATCGAAATCACACCGCGCAATCTGGCCCTGCCGGGGTTTGTGCTTAACCGGTAGACGCGCCGAAAAAGAATTGAAGCTGCGAGTTGAAGGCGACCCTGGAACACCCGATGCTCGCTGCCCGATCTGAACGGGGAGTAGTAATATGACGAACACTTCGCACCAGATTCACCGTCGCGATTCGTCCGAGCGCGGTGTAGCGATGATCTCTTCATTGATGGCCCTGCTGCTGCTGACGGTCCTCGGGCTGGCCGTCACGCTTTCCGCCACCAGTGAAAGTACTATGAGCGCCACCTACCGCCGCAACGACCAGGCTTTCTTCGCCGCCGATGCGGGGATCAGTCTGGCCCGCGAGACGCTGCGGCTCCAGCTCAAGAATGCGATTGATGCGAACGCCGCAGCCGCGCAGGTTGACTTCCCCCAGAATTCCGGTCAGGCGTTCGATGACAGTCAGCTGACCAGCATCCTGACCAACCCGAACCTTTTGACGAATGCCGCCGGATCCCCGATTGCCAGCGCGGTGGCGGCGCTCAATGTGCGCGGGAGTGTGCTGGGTAGTTTCGGTTCCTTCAATACAACCACCAGTGACATCCAGCTGACTCTGCTGGGGGCGCCGATCATCGGAACCCGTCCAAATCCGATCAACGGGATCGCCCAGCCGCCATCAACCGTTACCCAGCAATACTCTTACAGCATCACTTCGCGCGGTAATAACAACGTCGCCTCCGGCAGCCCTTACCAGGCGGTCGCGCAGGCCGCCGAGTCGGGCGTCATCAGCATTACTCTGAATGCGAATGTCCAGCAGAGTACGGTCACGAATCCGACCATGACACGAGCCTTCAGCTCCTACGCGGCCTTTTTCAACCGATTCAGCTCAAGCGGCACCCTGGCCTCAGGCACTTTCACCGGGCCGGTTCACACCAACCAGCGCTTCCGCTTCAGTTCAGGCCTGCCGGTCACCTTCCAGGGGGCCGTCACGCAGGCCGGTTCACCCAACACTTACGATTACAACGGCACGGGCTACAACGTCAGTAACACCAACAGACCCGGCCTGACTTTTCAAAGCACGTATACGACGGTCGCTGATGTGCCGCTGCCGCAGAATGTTTATGCCCAGCAACTGGCTGTCCTGAATTCGACCGGCACGACTGACTCGACTTTCACCTCGGCGCAACCGACCACCACACAACTGGTGGCCAACCTGAGGAAGGCCAACAACACGGCGCCCGGCACGACTTCCGGGAGTCTCAACGCCGGGGTTTACGTCCCCTCGTCCGACGGGGTCAACATCACCGGCGGCGGGATTTATGTGCAGGGCGCTGCCAGCAACGTTCAACTTTCAGTCAACGGCAATGGAAATCAGGTTTATTCGATCACGCAGGGGGGGACGACAACGACGATCACCGTCGTCGCTCCGAACGGCTCTTCGCCGGGCTCGACCACGATCTCGAGCGGCGGCAGCACGACCACCTTCCAAGGTGTGCCCCTGGATAAGAGTGACCCGCAAAACATCAGGCCCGGGGCCTCACTCTTCGTCAATGGCAATATCAGCGCCCTGCATGGGCCGGCGGCTTCCGGAGGGGCGACCGGGCCTGCGCTCTCAAGCAACACAGCCGTCAGCGTGGTTTCCACCGGGGACATCACCATCACGGGCGACCTCAAGTACGAGCAGCCGGTGGTCAATACTGATGGGACTTACGCCAGCGGGTGGCAGAATGCCAGCAACGTCCTTGGCATCTACACCAACAGCGGCGTTGTCAACCTGACGCCGAGCAGTACCTACACCACCGGCAACTACAGCCTGACGCTTGACGCGGCAATCGCCGCCTTCAATGAACCCGCGTTGAATGCAAATTCGAGCGCCAACACCGGGGGGATTCTCTTTAACTGCTCCTGCAGCCTGAACAGCAATAGTGTTCTGACTCTGCGGGGGAGCCGCATTCAGTCGGCGATCCTGTCAATCGGCTATGGAGGCGGCAGCAGCGGCCACCGTAATGTCTTCTTCGACCCGCGCTTCGCCAACGGCGCTTTCGCCCCTCCTTTCTTCCCGGTCACGCAACTGCAGAATAACTCGAACTCGACGACAACCTTCTCCGCGTCGCTCAGCACCAGCAATGTTGCGACTCAGTCCAACACCTGGCAGCGAATCACCTACTGAGCCGGCGGGAGCAGGAAGACGAAAGCAATAAAGCCATGCCGTGCAGCTTCACCGCCCTGATTTTTATCAGGCGTAATCAGCAGGGCTGAAGTTTACCGGAAAGTATGGCCGGGGCTTTTGGCTTTCTGTCATTCATTGTGGTCATTCTGCCTGATTAAGTCGGTTCAATTTGCAGGCATCGCGAATCGTCCTTCCGGAAACTGCAGTACCAAATCAGGGATCTTCCAATCAGATTCTGTCAAATTGATGTGATTGAATGCAAAAAGACCGCTCAAGCCGGGGGGAGCGGGTATTTTGCTTTCTTTCCACAGGTGGCATCGGAATTGCGAATGCGGGTGAGGTCAACACCAGGGCCTGCTGTAATTGCGGGCAGCCTGTGTGATCAGGGTCAGCCGCATCGGTTTATGTCGAGAACGCTTTTCGGGAAAGACGAATCTATGAGAAAACAACGTGGCTTTTCGATGCTGGAAGTGATTACCGTCGCGGCGGTGATCGGCACTGCAGTTGCCGTTTCTGCCCCCAGCCTGACCAGGGCGATGAGGTCTTACCGGCTGAGCGCTGGCGCACAGCAGATTGCCGGGGCGATTCAGACGGCGAAATTGAGGGCGATTGGCGCCAACCAGTCGCAGTCAATCTTTTTCGACACCACTAATAACACGATTGCGGTCGCCAACGCGGCAACTGTCGTGTCCCTGCCATCCGGGATTCAGTTTGTCACACCCACTGTTGATGCGCCGCCAATGGTAGCTACCGCTATCACAAATGCGGCATCAATCCCCAACCAGCAGAGCGATCCGCATGCCGCAGTTTCTTTTCCTGTTGGTAGTCCTACAACAGTTCGCGAGGCTGTATTCAACTGGCGTGGTCTGCCTGCTGTCTCACCCGGCGCCGTCAACTGGGTATACCTGACCAATACCCAGGGCGAACTAATGGCGGTGACCTTAAGCAGCGCGGGCAGTGTGAATGTGTGGCGCTGGGATCCCGGAGCATCCTCCTGGGTTTCGTCCAAACACGGATAGGCAAACAGAGCGGACGCGGCAGGCAATACCAGAGGGGATTCGGTTAACAGCGACAGCTGAAGTAAATTCCAGGGGTAAGAAAGGAATCGGTCGTATGGGAGTCAGGAGAACACGAAAACATCATTCCTCGCAATCAGGCTTTACCCTGATCGAAGTCACAATTGCCGCGCTCATCACGACGGTCGGGCTGCTGACACTCGCGCAACTGTTTGCGCTCGCCGCGATACATAACCTGAGTTCGAAGCAGACGACGATGGCAACGATGGTCGCCAGTCACAAAGTCGAACAGATTCTGGCCATCCCGCGGACCGGCAGCGCGCTCAGCACTCAACTTGATCCCGGCGGGGCGCTCGGCCGGAGTAATGCTGTGGCAGGCTATTTCCAGAACTATTATGTTGACACTACTACCAAACAGTTCAGCGCCACGCCGTTTGTGAGCGGGCAGCAGCCCAGCTATATCGTGACCTGGAAGATTGAAACGGATAACGCTCCCGCGCCGGCTGTAACGATACCGGGGTTGCGCCGGATCACGGTGCGCGCGGAAGCGGCGCAAGCAGGGACGATCGGCAACGGGGTTACCAGTACACAGCAGGTCGAGGTCGCGGAGATTTCCACAATCCGCATCAGATAACCAGGAAGATCATCCCCAGGGAAAGATCATGAAAAAGAAGACACAGCAGGGCGGGTTTAGTCTGATAGAGTTGCTCGTGGCGATGGCCCTCACGGTCGGGCTGACGGGCGCCATCTTTTATCTTTTGAATCAGTCTCAGGCAGCCTTTGTCGTTGAAGGGGCGGTGGCCGATAACGCTCAGAACTTTCGCGCGGCGCTGGATCTGCTCAACCGTGACATTCAGGCTGCCGGCGCGGGGCTGCCCGGCTTCCTCGGCCCTGTGGCGGGTAATGATGGCGGCGTTGACGGGTCGGGTAATCCGCTGCCGGATGAAATCCTGCTTCTCTACAGCGCGACGACTACGGGCTTCCCGGCGACCATCCAGACGGCCAGCGCGCTCTCCGGCCCGGGGGCTGTCCTTAACGCGCAGAACCCGCTGGTTGGCTCGGCGCCTGTCTTTAGTAATGGGAGCGACTACATCATTTATACCACCGCACAGCCGCAGGCGATTCCGACACCTGCTAACGCAGAGTTTTATGTCTTTACGCTTGATTCACAAACCCCGATCAGCGGGGGGACGTCACTGACACCGAGATCCACTCCCGCAGTCAGTCTGCCTGGCTGGTCAAATCTCAGTTTCCCGTCAACGACGGCATTGCAGATTGCGCCGCTCAGTGAAGTCGTGCGTTACAAGGTGGATTCGACGACGAAACAGCTGCAGCGCAAAGTCAACGGCGGGAACTTTGTGACTGTGGCTGAAAACATTGCCAACCTGCAACTGAGTTATCTGACTGAACAGGCAGACAACACCACCAGCCCTCCCACCCTCACTTCCGTGGCGGTAGACCAGGTCGGGACATCTAACACCAATAATCGCGCGCTGATTCGCGCGGTGCAGGTGACCGTGACCGCGCGGACACAGATGGGGCAGGTCGCGGATCGTCAGGGAGAACGGACCATCTCTGAAACCATTCAGGTCACCCCGCGCAACCTGGTGCTGCCGGGCTTTGTGGTCAACCGGTAGACAATCATTTGCCCGTCTGTTCACTGTCAGGGCGTGTCGTCGGCACGACAGATCAACATTTACAGCGGAGAGAATATTATGAGAAGCAGAACACGAGGATCGGCCAGTACGCGGCCAGAGCAGGGAATGGCGATGGTGACGGCATTGATGAGTCTGATACTGATGACCGGCCTTGGCCTCGCCCTGATGTCTACTACCTCCACGGAACTCACAATGAGTGGCAATCATCGCCGCAATGAGCAGGCATTCTTCGCGGCGGACGCGGGGATTGGGATTGCACGCGAAGCGTTACGGACTGAATTGAACAATAAAATCTTGGCGGACTCCGCGACTGTGGCCTCCGGGATCTCGATCGCTCCGAGCACGGCATTCAGTTCTTCTCAGGTGGATCAGCTGAAAGGGATTCTGACCAATAGCAATCTGTTCACGCAGAATGGCGTTCCGATCACGAATGCGCTGACATCAGTCAACGCTCGCAAAAATGCCGATGCGCTTAACGGCAATGGCACGTTCACTGTTACCTACACGCTCAGCCCCAATGGCAACCCGACAGTCATCTCACGGCCTGCCAACTCCACCATCAACGGGGCCGTCTGGGTTACCCCGCCGCCGCAGGCGATCGTGATGAACTACGCTTACGAAATCGTCGCTACCGGAACCAATGACGTGAGTAACTCCAACCCCTTCCGGGCGCAGGCCAAAGCCAGTGAGCGTGGCTTTATTACGCTCACCCTGAACCCCACGATTGCAGGGGGGACTGTGAGCTACAGACGTTCCTTCAGTCAGTATGGCGCTTTTTTTGACCGCTTCACAGGCTCTCTGGCGTCCGGCACTTTCCGAGGGCCGTTCCACACCAATCAACAACTGGGAATCAGTACCAGCGGTTCCGTCATCTTCAAGGATAAGGTGACACAGTCCGGAGGGAATACTTATAACTACGGCAGCGGCACAAAGACTGTGAACAACACTGACTGGCCGGGGGTAGACTATCAGAGTACCTTCACTACAGCCCCGACAGTACCACTGCCTGACAACGTTTATTCCCAGCCGTATGCGGTCCTCAATAAAACCGGGTTACATTCCGGCAGCAATTATGAACCGACGGCCACGGAACTGACGACCGGGACGACCAAAGTGTTAGGCGCCAACAAGGCCGTGCCTGCTGTGAGTGGGGGCACGATTGCCAATGGCGTCTATCTGCCTTCTTCAGATAACATGAACATCACCGGCGGAGGAATTTATGTGAAGGGTAGTGCCGAGGTTGAGCTTTCAGTCACTTCCGGCGGCGCTCAGGTCTACAAAATCACGCAGGGAACAATTACGACAGAGATCACTGTAACCGGAACGGATTCATCAGGCTCTACGACCGTCGTCAGAAAGAACGGCAGCACGGTGACTTCTACCGAAAGCTACACGGGTGTGCCGATGGATGCCACCGATCCGACGCAGCCCGCAAAGCAGGGGGTCTCGCTTTACGTCAGCGGCGACATCACTTCTTTGCATGGCCCGGCTGGGGTGGGTTCCGGAAGCTCACGAACAACCGCTCCGGCAATCGCGAGTCAGACGCGGGTGACAGTGACCGCACTCAGTGACATTACGGTTACCGGTGACCTGAAGTATCAGGACCCGACCGTTGACCCGCTGACGGGACTTCCGACGGCCAATGCCGATCAGAAAACAAACATCCTTGGCATCTTCACCAACAGCGGGATGGTCAACCTGAATCCAAGTTCGACGTATACGACACAAAATTACAGCCTCACGATTGACGCGGCGATTGCGACCTTCGATGAAGCGGCGCTGAACAGTAATTCCAGCCTTAATACCGGTGGGATTTATTACAACGGTCCCACTCTCAACAGCAACAGCCGTCTGCTGATACGTGGGAGCCGTATTCAGTCAAAGATCCTGAGCATCGGCTACGGCGGGGGCAGCAGCGGGACGCGTGACGTTTTCTTCGATGAAAGATTCAGAGATGGGGTAGTCGCTCCGCCGTTTTTCCCGACCACCCTGTTGCAGGACCCTCCGGTCCCATTTTCCCTGGCGCTTAGTACCAGCGGCGTCGCGAGTCAGTCGAACACCTGGCAGAGGACCAATTGAGCCAGCCAGTCCGAATCTTTATCGCGGGTTTCATCGGTCTGGCCTCCGACAGTTCGGTGCCAGTTCGCTGCGGCACAACATCACCGCCCAAGCGTTTATAGTGAAGCGGTAATCTGATGCCGGGTCAGAGCAGTTCAACCCGGAGGTCAGGCTCAGGTCTGAATGGCTCTGGCGCGGGTTGAGAGAGTGACAGTGGCGTATCAACCGAGGCGGTAACCTCCGGTTTTCCGAGGACCAGCCGTGACCGCCGCGCCGGCCCGACCAGTGTCTGCCCGTCCTGCATTTCGCGCAGTTTCGCGACATCGCGCTGCATCTCCGGCGATTCGAGGAGGCAGGAGTTCAGACATTCAATCAGCCGCCCGGCGTGTTCCGCCAGTGGCGCGGCCAGCCGGTAATAAACCCACAATCCGTCCTTACGGTCACTTACCAGTCCGGCGCGCTTCAGGTACGCGAGGTGACGTGAAACTTTCGGCTGGTTCGTCCCCAGCACGTCAACAAGGTGGCAGACACAGACCTCTCCCTCCGCGGCCAGCAGATTCAGCAGCCGCAACCGGGTTTCGTCAGCACACGCCTTGAACAGCGCCGCCAGTTGCGGCAGCCACTTCAGTCCTGCCGGGCTCTTCCTGCGCGCCGGGGCTTTTCCCTGAGTCATAGTTCGTGCATTATAGCCAGCGATTTCTGATTGTGGAAGCGTATTTGCTTTGACGGATGTAAAGGGCTGACGCATATTTGGCGCATACGGGCAGGCGTATTTAGTTGATGTGTCGTGCGAACTGGCCCTGCTCTTCCCGAAACAGCACTGATTAGTGGAGTGATGCGATGAATCCGATGATTACTCAGGCGCCGCCCGGTGGCTCTGAAGCAGTGGGTGAGGTTCTGGCGCTGTTGCGTGAAACTGGTTTGCCGGAAGAAGGCGTTGCCGAACACTTCGACAACTTTCTGATTGCCCGCGACGGTCCGCGGCTGACTGGCTGTATTGGGATGGAGCGTTATGGCGATGTCGCGTTGCTGCGCTCACTGGCCGTCGTGCCGGACCGCCAGCGTGACGGGCTGGGAAAAATGCTGACCGCGCGGCTGCTGGAAGATGCGCAGTCCGCAGGCGTCCGCGAAGTCATTCTGCTGACGACGACCGCAAAGGATTTCTTTGCGCATCATTTCGGCTTTATCCCGACTGAGCGGACGCAGTTTGACGACGCATTTTCATCCTCGCCCGAATGGCACCTGCCGCACTGCTCGGCAGCCGTCTGCATGCATATTCGGCTGGGCGTATGAAGTGGTCGCAGGTCAGGGCTCTTCCCGCTCGCGTTTGCGTGCCTCCCGCCAGAGCCGGCGCAACTTTGAAGCCGTCACGCCGGTCAGTCCTGCAGGATCGAATGCGCCGATCACGCCGAAGATCATGCGCAGCCGGATGCGCGGCGGGTAGATCGCGATATATTCCGGCTCGACGAATGACGGCGCAAATTTTGATTTGAAGCGGTGGAGCGCCTTGAAGTGGTAGAAGGCGTCGAGGTGTTCGTAAATCAGCCCGAGCAGGCGCGAAAGGTTGCGGAATTGTTTGCCCGGCTTCACCCCGGCCAGCGGCGAAGTGCCAAGCGTGGCGAGTTCAGCGCCTTCATCCGCGAGCTGACGGAGCGTTTCGACCACGAGCAGTTCACTCACGCCGCGCTCTGAATCGGGGCGGCGGATCAGGTCTTCCAGATACCAGCCATTCCGCGCATAGATCGGCGAACAGGCGAGCATCCCTTCCAGTTTTCCCGCTGCGTTCCAAGCCAGGAAGTAACGCTTATGTTCACTCAATACGAACGGATTGAGTTCGAGCAGCCAGCCGAGCGCATCCACCTCGCGAGTGTTGATCCAAGCCTGGCAGAGTGCTTCGATCTGCTCACGCTTTTTCGCGCTTTTATCCTTTTGCGGATCGTAACGCTCAACGACAATTCCGGCCTTACGGGCCTGATTGACTCCTGAACGGACTTTCTTGCCGCGGTCACCCAGAGGCTTCCACGTGGGCAGCCGGAAGTAGCCTGATTCGCCGATGCGCAGCAGGCCCATGCCGCAGGCTTCGGCGACCTCCGCGAACTGCGGGCCGACAGGCAGCATCAGGCAATCGAGCTTCTGCCCGCGGCAGAAGCCGAGGAAACGGCGCGTGACTTCGGTCAGGTTTTCACGCGGGGCGAGCGGCGCGGCGGCGACCACGACGATGCTTCCCACCCGGCGATAAACGACGGAGGCGTCAAGTTCATCCGCAGACCACACGCTCATTCCCGGATAGAGTGAGAGGAAAGACTGATGCTCGTAACTATGTCGCCGCACGACCCCGGCCAGATTCGCCTCCGGCTGCCAATGATCGGTGTCGAGCGCCCGGCGCGCGCGTTGCACCGTCACCCAGTCGCCATCAAGCGCCAGTGCGCAACGCCCGGCGGCAATGATCTCTGCGGCCTCGTGCGCGGCGCGACGGTCAAGTCCCGCGCGCCGCAACACATCAATCGTCCCGCCCGCCGCCGCGCCCGCCAGCATCCCCGTCGCCGTTATGCGTAGCGCGTGCATCGCGGCTGCGCGGGCCAGGTTCCCGGCCAGAAAAAGATGCCCGCCGCCGGGCAGCAGGAAAGAGACCGCCGCGCCCAGCGCGCCGCCCCAGAACACCGACTTCTTCAATCCGGATTTGACGAAAGAATGTTTCTTGTCCTGCCCGAGAATTGAAAGGCAATCCGCCGCAATGCCATCAGCCACGAGCCGCCTGACTGCTTCCTGCGCCTGCCTGAGCGTGTCATAGCTGCCAATGACTTTTGCCATAAGGGGAGAGAGAAGCAGCGAGCGGCAGATGACAGGCGATGCAAATCCGCCACCTGTCGTTCGGCCTATCTTTTCTGTTTCGGGTCAAGCCACTCGCGCAGGCCGTCGCCGACGAAGTTGAAGGCCATTACCGTGAGCATCACCGCAAGACCGGGGAAGATGAGCAGGTGCGGCGCGACTCGCAGATAATTACGGGCGTCGTTGAGCATCGAACCCCAGCTCGGCGCCGGAGGGGGAACTCCGAGGCCGAGAAAGCTCAGGCTCGCTTCGGACAGCACCGCGCCGGCCATCCCCAGACTCGCCTGCACGATTAGCGGCTGTATCGCATTTGGCAGGACGTGACGCAGCAGAATGCGCACATCACCCGCCCCGAGCGCGCGCGCCGCCGTGACGAAATCGTATTCGCGCACTTTCAGCACCTGCCCCCGGATCAGCCGCGCGTAACCGACCCAGCCGATGACCGACAAGGCGAGAATCAGGTTGTTGAGACTCGGCCCCAGGAAAGCCACCATCGCGATTGCCAGCAGGATGCTCGGGAAGGCGAGAAAGACGTTGAAGAGGAAGCCTGAGAAGAACCGATCCACCCAGCCGCCGTAATAACCTGACACGGCCCCGATGAGCATTCCGATCAAAGACGAAATCAGCACGACCGTCACGCCGACACGCATCGAGATGCGCGCGCCGTAAACGATCCGCGACAGCACGTCTCGCCCGAGGTCGTCGAGTCCGAGCGGATGCTCGCGCGAGGGTTTGAGCCGCTCTTCGAGCGGCTGACTGCCCCGCGCCGGATTCTGCACGCGCGGGTCGTAAGGCGCAATGAGCGGCGCAAAAATCGCGACGACGAAGAACAGCGTGATGATGACGAATCCGATTTTACCGAGGCGTGTCATTCGACCTTGATGCGCGGATCGAGCAGGCGATAAGCCAGATCCGTCAGGATGTTGGCAATGATGTAAGTCAGCGCGATCATCAGAATGCAGCCCTGCACCAGCGGATAATCGCGCGAATTGATCGCGTCAATCGTCAGCCGCCCGAGGCCCGGCCAACTGAAGATCGTTTCGGTAATGATCGCCCCGGCAAGCAGCACGCCGAATTGCAGGCCGATGACCGTAACGACCGGGATCAGGCCATTTTTCAGCACGTGCTTGTAAATCACCTGCCGTTCGCCCAGACCCTTCGCCCGCGCGGTGCGGACGTAATCTTCATTCAGCTCTTCGATCACGCTCGAGCGGACCATGCGCGTCAGGATCGCCGCCAGCGCCGCGCCGAGCGTGACGGACGGCAGGATCAGGTATTCGGGCCCGTAGCGCCCCGCGACGGGCAGCCAGTCAAGCTTGATGGCAAAGGCCAGAATCATCAGCGGCCCGATCACGAACCCGGGCGCGCTGATGCCGAGCAGCGCAATGACCGAAGCGAGATTATCTATCAGCTTCCCCTGATTGGTCCCTGCCGTCACTCCGAGCGGAATCGCGATCAGAATCGCGACGGCGAGGCCGGCCAGCGCCAGCTCAATCGTCGCCGGGTAACGGTTGAGAATTTTACCCAGCACATGGTCATTCGGGTTCTGAAGACTGACGCCGAGATCGCCGCGCGCAATGCCTTTCCAGTAGTTGACGTACTGCTGCGTCAGCGGCAGATCGAGACCAAGCTTATGCCGGAGTTCGGCGACCTGTGTTTCAGTCGCGTTTTCGCCGAGCGCGTTCCGCACCGGGTCGCCGGGCACGATATGAATCAGCAGAAAGACGAGCGTAACAACCGCCCAGATCACCGGCAGGACGAAGAGCAGTCGCTTTGCCAGCGCGAGAAAGAGGCTTTTCATAACGCGGGCGATGATAAGGTTTCGGGTGGCTTGCTGCAACGTTTGCGCGGAAGTTATGATGCGCGGCGCGCGCCGAATCACCCCTTTCGGCAGCGGGCGTCACATCTGCTGTCACACATCCGGTAACTCAGGAAGGTCAGCCCCCGGGCCCGTCGCCCGCAGGGGCATCGCACTGATGGCCGGAGTGAAGAAACGACTGATGCTCAAATAGATTCGCCCCCGATGGAAAAACCAGCGCGCTCCGTGTATGCTTCGCGCTGACCACACTTCTTCTGTCGCGTGACCTGTCAGGTTGCGTCTGTTTTTCCGATTCGATCAGTCACAAAAACGGCCGGCAAGCTGGAAAGCTTGCCGAACAAACATCAACCAGAGGCCCCTTATGAGACCACAACCGCAGTGGATTGATTACTCGATCATCGTCATCTACTTCGTCTTCGTGCTGGGCATCGGCTTTCTGCTCAAAAAGTACATGCGGACGAGTACGGACTTCTTTCTTTCGGGCCGCTCGATCCCGGCGTGGATCACCGGGCTGGCTTTCCTGTCGGCCAATCTCGGCGCGCAGGAAGTGATCGGGATGGGGGCGAGTGGCGCGAAGTATGGGATTGCGACTTCGCATTTTTACTGGGTCGGCGCGATCCCGGCGATGATCTTCGTCGGCATTTTCATGATGCCGTTTTATTACGGCTCGCGCGCGCGGTCGGTGCCGGAGTACCTGCGGTTGCGGTTTGATGAAAAGACGCGCGGGCTCAATGCCATCTCGTTCGCGGTGATGACCGTCTTTTCATCGGGCGTGTCAATGTACGCGATGGGCAAGCTGCTCAATCTGCTGCTCGGCTGGGATTTCAACGTGGCGATCATCGTGTCGGCCTTCATCGTCCTTGGTTACACGCTCCTCGGCGGGCTGACTTCGGCGATCTACAACGAAGTGTTGCAATTCTTCCTGATCGTGATCGGGTTCATCCCGCTCGTCTTTCTGGGGTTGAAGGATGTCGGCGGCTGGGGCGGGTTGCAATCGAGGCTGGCGAGCGAGATGACGCATTCGTGGCGGTATATGAGCAGCCCCGATGCGAACCCGATGGGCGTCGAATGGTTCGGGATGGTCATGGGGCTGGGCTTCGTGCTGTCGTTCGGTTACTGGTGTACCGACTTTCTGGTCGTGCAGCGCGCGATGGCGGCGGATTCGATGACCTCGGCGCGGCGCACGCCGCTGATCGCCGCGTTCCCGAAAATGATGTTCCCCTTCCTGGTAATTCTGCCGGGAATGCTGGCAGGCGTGGTCGGTCATTCGGCGGTGACCAGCAACATTTCTGCGCAGACAGAATCAGCGGTCATGGCTCAGGCCCCTTCAGGTTCGGCAATGACGGTCGAAGGCGGGCGCGGCATCATCCCTCCGAAGATTGACGATAAGACCGGGAAGGCCGTAGTCAGGGACGGGAAAGTCGAGCTTGATTACGATCTGGCGACGCCGATGATGCTGGTGCGTTATTTCCCGGCGGGGCTGCTCGGCATCGGCCTGTGCGCGCTGCTGGCTTCGTTTATGTCGGGGATGGCGGGCAACACGACGGCCTTCAATACAGTGTGGACTTACGACATTTACCAAAGCTACATCAACAAGGGCGCGTCGGACGCGCATTACCTCTGGATGGGCCGGATGGCGACGGTGGGTGGTCTGGCGATTTCGATCGCCGCGGCTTACGTCGCGCAGCAGTTCAATAACATCATGGACGTGCTGCAACTGGTCTTTGCCTTCGTGAATGCGCCGCTGTTTGCGACCTTCATGCTCGGCATGTTCTGGAAGCGTGCGACGGGACACGGCGCCTTTTTCGGTTTGCTCGGGGGGACGCTGGCTGCCGCATTGCATCAGGGGCTGACACTGCCGAGAGGTTCATCACCGGGAGTCAAAGGCGGGTTCCTCGGCCCCGTCCTTAACTATTATCCGAGCGAGATGGCGCAGAATTTCTGGACCGCGATCTTCGCGTGGACGGCCTGCTTTGTGCTGACGATCATCATCTCGCTGCTGACGAGGCCGCGTCCCGACGAGGAACTCAAGGGGCTGGTCTATTCGCTGACGCCGAAGCCGAAGGATACGGGCCTGGCGTGGTATCAGAAGCCGTCCCTGCTGGCGGTCGTAGTGATTGCGCTGCTCGTGGCGCTCAACGTGATCTTCTGGTAAAGGGGAGGGAAGAGCAATGGGACTGGACATCAGACTGCCAATCGGGTTGATGTTTGCGATCTTCGGGGCGCTGCTCGGGCTTTACGGGCTGCTGACCGGCGGCAATGAAATGTATGCGCGGCACTCGCTCGGCATCAATATCAATTTGTGGTGGGGGCTGGCGATGCTGGCCTTCGGCGCCGTGATGCTCGCGCTGTCGCGGCGCGGCTCGGCCGCCATGCATCCGGCCGCAGAAAGCGCCGAAGGCCGCGCCATTGAAGAGATGGAACATCGCACTGGTAAAGAACGCGAGGGACATTGAGGGACATCATGAAAAACTGACAGTCGGACTGCCGTATAAGGGGTCCGGCTGCCGGGTGATGAACAAACGAAAGCCGGGGACCGACCTTCCGGCCCACCGGATCGCCATTCACCTCATGTCGAAATTCCCATTGCCAGCAAAAGAGATCAGAGCTTACAATGATCTGGTCTGAGCATATAAATTCTCATTGTCAGGTTTGATCGGGGCATTCAGACGAGGCTCCGGGACAAACACTTTGATTTATGCGATCTGCCTTTGAGTTAGTGGAATCGAGAGGCAGGCACGCGCTCCTCATCAATATTCCGGCGAGGGAGTCGGCAGCGCGCTCAGATTTTGAAAAACGGACTTCCGTTCAACAGGCAATAAAATGCAGAGCCCCGCATTGCCTGTCCGGCTGTCAGCCCAGACTCGGCGAACGTGAGAGCAGGAGTCAGACCGCTCTCATCCTCCGACGCCACGCTGAGTGAAATGTTGTCGCATCACGAGAGGCACCGGTTCGTTTGTTCCGATTCGTTACTTATTCAGGGATTCCGGCGCCTCATAAATCAACTGCAACTGGCTATGCAGCCGGCACCCGTTGCTTAGCGCTACCTGTCTTTTCCGTGCCCCGGAAAGTGTTGATCGTTTATGCTGTATAAGCTCGTTGTTTGCATTCTGCTGTGCGTCCTTTCGGCCAGAGGCGTCGTGGCAGACCCGGTCACATACCAGCAGATCCCGCAGGATCGTGACAGGCAACTGGCCCGGCAGGTTGCCGACCCGAACAAGCCACCAAATCAGACCAGCCAGAGTCAGCAGCCTCAGACCGAGGCCGGGGCGGACCTGCCCAAGTTCGTGCGCCTGCCTGACGGGCGCATCGTGCCTTACGGCCCCGGTGTGGTTTGCACTGAAAACTGTGTCGAGCCGTTTGAAGCGAGAGCGCCGAATCGGCCGCGTTTGTGGGTCTGGGGGATTCCGATCATCGCCGGTGGCCTGCTTGCGGGTCTGCTCATTGCGGGAGGAGGCGGTAGCGGCCCCAGTGCCGGGGCCAGCGTTACCCCCATCCCAGCCAGTCCGACACCGACCCCGCCGGGGACAGACGTGCCTGAGCCTTCAACCCTGGTTCTGCTCGGAATCGGAATGACGATACTGGTGCGGAAGCGGGTGAGTGGGAGAAAGGCTGATCGGTAGCTGGTAAGTGTTGCGCCGGAGAATTCCCCCTCCCCATTCTCCTCTCCTGTCACGACGGATTCATCCTCACCGTCATCCCTCCCCCGGAATTCGACAGGGCAATCATCACAGCATAATTCGCTGCTTATGTTCAGATGCAGTTCCGGCTCTGTTCAAAAATCCAGCCGCACAGACATCCCCAGCACCTGTAAATACCCGGGGCGTGAGCGCGCGTCATTCTGCTTCAGATAGTAACTGTCGAGCGTGACGTGCTGATGCACCGGCACGCGCACGCCGATGAAATGCTGCCACCGTACCCAGTCGTGGAATCGCCGGTCATAATAAGCCTCGCTGGAAACGTAAGGCGTGAATCTGTGGTCGTGGATGGAGAAGGCGCGTTCGACCTGCAGGCGATTGCGATAACGCTGCGAAAATGTCCCGTCAATGTTGCGCGCTTCTCCGCGATTGCGGTCGCTCACCGCGAACCCCGCGCGCAACGGCAGGCGCATAGTCACATCAAAAAAGAACCTGTTTTCGTGTGAATGCCTGGTCGGCGTCGGTTGTGTGGCAATGAAGCGATAGCCGGGGCCGACCGTCAGGTATTTATTGAGACTGAAGCTGACGGCGCCCCCGACCTGCTCGTTGACCGGGACACTGATGTCGCGCCCTTCGCGCGACGTGCCGAACAGGTTGAGGGCGACTTTCGGGTGCAGCCTGAAACTGACCTGAATGTCGGGCCAGAACTGGGTATCGCCGTCCGGGTCTTCCGCGCGCTGGGCGGCCGCGCTGAAACTGCAAAGGGAAATCAGAGCGGCGAGCGATATGGCCCGGAACAGGGCGCGGCACATTGGTGGCAGGGTTATTCTTCGATCCATTATCGCCACGCCCTTCTGAAGTAATTGACGATGTGATAGCCGTCGAGGAATTTGAACGGGGCCTTGCCGCTGGTGTAATGACCGCAGGGGAGAACCACCTTATCAACCTTCACCCCATAACGCGCGCAATCCTCAAAGACGATCCGCGACAGGTCGTAAGGGAAAGTCAGGTCGTAACGGGCCGTGATCATCAGCGCCCGGCGCCTGAGGCCGCCAGCTTTTTGCATAAATGCGCTCGGGCTGATCGCCAGCCAGACTCGCCGCGCCTCTTCAGGCGTCAGGTGTTCTTCGAGGCTTTGCCGAATGTGTGAAGTCGTAATCCCCTCCCAGACGACATCGCCGAAATAAGCCGAGACGTGATTGAAGACCCCGACTTCCAGCCGTTCGTCGTGAACGAAGGCCAGCCACGAAGTGCAGGAACCGATGCTCGTGCCCATCACGCCAATGCGTTTGACGCCGCGCAACCGCAGCCAGTCGGCGGCGCGGCGGACGTCCTGCACGGCCTGCCGCACCGATTGAATCGTCCGCCCGATGTTGGAGCTGACCATGTAATCCGCCCGCGTCAGTTCTTCCGGCATGCGGCGGTCGTGATACGGCAGGCTCAATCGCAGCGCTGAAATGCCGAAGTAATTAAGGCCCCTGCAGATCGCGACGTGGGCTTCCTCGCTGCCGTTCCATTGCGGCGACACAATGACTGCGCAATCGTCGGCGCCGGCGGGGAAGTAACGCGCGTGGACGAGGTTGTTTTTCGGGTATGGAGTCTCGACCGCGCTCGGGAAACGCAGCCAGCGGCCGTCGAAATCAAAATCAGCCTGCCGGCCCGGCGGCGGCGTATAAAAGCTGTCACTGTCGGCCAGCACCGAGGAGTTGAATCTTTCGAGAACTTCTTTCGGGTGATGAGCGGTATGGTCAGGATGGCCGTGGTGCCCATTGCGGCCGTTATGGCCGTGCCGGACATTGCCCAGGAACTCCAGCCCCCACTCGAATGGCCGCACCTGCCGTTTATCAATATCGCGGTCGTGACAACGCCGCTCCCAGTTACGAATCAGATTACCGTACATGCTTTGCTGTGAATTCTTATGGATGAGCGAGTGAAACAGCGATTGTAAGAATTGCGGCGGGAAAGACAAGCAAAAAGACGTACCCCGGGCCGGAAGAGTGTTTGCCACCGCCCGGCGGCGCCTCTACAATCGCGGCGAACGGAGCAGGATGATGACCGAAGAAAAACAAGTTGCCGCGGGCGCGCCTGACGGACTCGACCTCAGAAAAAAAAGGCCGGCCACGACCATTTTCCTGACCACTGTCGGCGTGTTGCTGGCGTACCTCTGCTACCAGATTGCCCAGCCATTTCTGACGGCGATCGCCTGGGCGACGATTCTTGCCGTCGTCTTCGGGCCGCTGCATGACCGCATCAGTCGCACGCTCAGGCGCGATAACCTGAGCGCTTTTGTCAGCACGGCGGTCACCGTCCTGGTGGTCATTCTGCCAGTCATCTTAATGGGCCTCGCGCTGGCCCGGGAGGCGCGCGAAGGTTACCAGCAGATCACTCTTGGCATTGGCAGCGGGCGCGATCTGGGCGACGTGATCAGCGAATCCCGCATCGTCGGCCCCCTCTGGCACTGGATTCAGGACCACCTGCGGCAGTGGAACATTGAAATCAGCAAACTCGCCGGCGACACGCTGCAGCGCGGGAGCGGCATCGCCGTCCGGGTGGCGACCGAAACGCTGGCCAACCTCACCACCTTCACCATCAACGTCGTGCTGGTGACGTTCACGCTTTTTTACTTCTTCCGCGACGGCCGCGTCATCCTCCGCAAAATGCAGCGCACCGCGCCGATGAGCGCCGAGAGCGTCGAGCGGATATACCACCAGATCGCCGCGATCATTCGCGCCGCCATCAACGGCGTGGTCGGGATCAATCTGATCAAGGGCTTTCTGGCCGGGCTGGCCTTCTGGGTGCTGGGGCTGCAATCGCCGGTGCTGTGGGGCGTCATCGGCGCCATGGTCTCGGTCATTCCGGTCGTCGGCATCTCGCTCGTGTGGGGGCCGGCGGCGGTCGTCCTCTGGCTTCAGGGTCACACGATCAAAGCCGTCCTGCTCACGATCTGGGGCCTCGGCGTCCTCAGCCTGGTGGATAACTTCCTCTACCCGGTTCTGGTCGGTAATCAGATCCGGCTGCACACACTGCTCATCTTTTTCAGCACCCTCGGCGGCCTCGCGGTTTTCGGCCTTCTTGGCTTCGTCCTTGGCCCGGTTATTGCAGCACTCTCGCTGACTCTGATCAGAGTCACCAGCGAATATTACGGAGCAGGCGGGCGAGCGATTGAACAGGTGGAAGAACAGGAGGAGGTCTGAAGCAGCGGGCTGGAACAGGGTTTCGCCGATCCGCTGCGCCGCCTTCTGCTGCCTCTGCCGCCGGTGCCGGGCTCTTTTCTCTGACCGACAAAAATGTTAGGTTGGGGATAAAACCTTACAATTACGTAGCCTTGAATTCGCGAGGGAGGTTTAAGCTGCTGAGAAGCAATAAATTATGGATGAACAGTCATTACAGATTCGGCGGTTGACCGCGCTGCTCGACGTCAGCAAGGCGCTCGGTTCGACGCTTGACCTCAGCGCGGCACTCGAACGGGTACTGGAAATCCTCGATCACGAACTGGGAATGAAGCGCGGCGTCATCGCGCTGCTGGAAGGGAACGGCAACAACCTGGCGATTCAGCACGCCCACGGCCTGAGCGAGGGCGAACGCAAACGCGGGCGCTACCGGCTGGATGAAGGCATCACGGGCAAGGTCGTCAGCAGCGGCAAGCCGATCATCGTGCCGCAGGTCAGCAGGGAGCCGCTGTTTCTGAACCGCACGCGCCGGGTGACGCCCGGTCAGGAAGAGTCTTTTCTCTGCGTGCCGATCAAGGACGGCCGCAAGACGGCCGGCGCGCTCTCAATCACCTACCCGTTCAGGCCGAATCGTAACTACGAAGAGTCCGTCAAACTGCTGACGATTGTCGCCTCGATGATCGCGCAGAGCCTGCGGCTGGCGGAACTGGTCAAGAAAGAGAAGGCGCAACTGGCCGACGAAAACGCGCTGCTCAAACGCGAGTTGCAGGAGAAGTACGACTTCCGCAACATCATCGGCACCAGCACGCAGATGCGCGAGGTCTATGAGCAGGTCGCTCAGGTCGCCTCGACCAATACGACCGTCCTGATCCGCGGCGAATCGGGCACGGGCAAGGAACTGGTCGCCCACGCCATTCATTACAACAGCCCGCGCGCCTCCAAACCTTTCATCAAAGTGAATTGCGCCGCACTGCCCGAATCGCTGATCGAAACTGAGCTGTTCGGCCATGAGAAGGGCGCCTTCACCGGGGCCTTTCAGCGCAAGAAGGGGCGCTTCGAACTGGCCGAAGGCGGCACCCTGTTTATTGACGAGATCGGCGACCTGTCCCCGGCGATGCAGGTCAAACTGCTGCGCGTATTGCAGGAGCGCGAATTCGAGCGCGTCGGCGGGACCGAAACGATCAAAGCCAACGTCCGCCTGATCACCGCGACCAACGTCAACCTCGAAACGGCGGTGCAGGAAGGCCGGTTCCGTTCGGATCTGTATTACCGGCTGAACGTTTTTTCGATCTACCTGCCGCCGCTCAGGGAACGGCGCACAGACATCCTGCTGCTGGCGGATCATTTCCTCGAAAAGTACAGCCGCCAGAACGGGCGCGCCATCAAACGCATCTCGACTCCGGCGATTGATATGCTGATGAGCTATCACTGGCCCGGCAACGTGCGCGAGCTGGAGAACGCGATTGAGCGTTCCACGCTGGTCGCCGACGGCAACGTGATTCATGGCTACCACCTGCCGCCGACGCTGCAGACGGCGGAAGGGTCGGGGACAGTCACGCGGATGAGTCTGGAGCAGGCCGTCGAAACCTACGAGAAGGATCTGATTCAGGACGCGCTCAAAACCAGCCGCGGCAATCGCGCGCGCGCCGCCCGCCTGCTCGACACGACCGAGCGCATTCTCGGCTACAAAGTGCAGAAGTACGGGATTGACTGCAAGCGGTTCCGCTGAAGGGAGGGGTAATGATGAGCCGGGTGATTGTCCGACCGGGAAGGCTTGACGATCTCGGGGCCGTCAATCGCATCTACAATCATTACATCGAGCAGACGATCATCACTTTCGACGTTGACCCCTGGCCGCTCGAAAAGCGCGCCGAATGGTTCACCCATTACCATGAAACCGGCCGGCATCGCTTTCTGGTCGCCGAAGCCGGCGGGGCGGTTGCGGGCTTTGCGACCAGCAGCGCGCTGCGGCCCAAGGCTGCTTACAACACTTCGGTGGAGACCAGCGTTTATCTCGATCCGAATCAGACCGGCATGGGGATCGGCAGCAGGTTGTATCAGGCTTTATTTGACTCGCTGGTCGCGGAGGATGTCCACCGCGCTTATGCCGGCATCGCCCTGCCCAACCTGGCCTCCATCAAGCTTCACCTGCGCTTCGGATTTGTCCCGATCGGGACGTACAGCGAGGTGGGCCGCAAGTTCGGCAGCTACCACAGCGTCCAGTGGTTCGAGAAATCCCTGGACAGACAGCACGATCTCCGGCCTCTCTGACAAATCCTACGATAATGTCTGAGATTCCATTCCTCGCTACAATTGTGCAGGAATCAGAGAATGGCTTTCTCACCGCATCCGGAGATTTCTTCCGCTTTATTTCTCGCCACTTACCCACCCGATCAGGCCTTCATAAAAGCCTGGCAGGGGGATTGCAAAAGGAATGGTGTTAAGAGCATGCCACCTCTGCAAGAACATAATTTTGGGCTGACAGTTTTAATCATCCATCAGTTCGCAGTAATTCCGTCAGGCGGGCAAAGCTCAGGGGGCCACCTCAGTGGCTAAAGGCCGCCGGGCCGGGCCGGGCCAGACCGCCAACAACTCAAATCAGATGAGGAGACTATGAACACATCAGGAAATCAGGGACGTTTATGGGCCATCAGTGAGATCAGCAAACGGACGCCGCGCACCATCGGCAATGGGGCCAGGGTCTCGGAATATTTCGGCTGCAATACCTTCAACCAGAAGGTCATGGCTGAGAAGCTGCCGAAGGAGATCTATAAATCGCTGCTGCAAACCATCAAGGGCGGCCACAAGCTGGACCAGAGCATCGCCCCGGCCGTTGCTCACGCGGTCAAGGAGTGGGCGATTGAGAAGGGCGCGACGCATTACTGCCACTGGTTCCAGCCGAACACCGGCATCACGGCTGAAAAGCACGACACCTTCCTGAGTATTGACAGTGACGGGGAGGCCATTGAGCGCTTCTCCGCGTCACAGCTCGTCCAGAGCGAACCCGACGCCTCGAGCTTCCCGTCGGGCGGGATGCGCGCGACGTTTGAGGCGCGCGGTTACACAGCATGGGACCCGTCCAGTCCGATCTTCATTATGGAAGGGCCGAGCGGCAGGACGCTGTGCATCCCTTCGGCGTTCATTTCCTATCACGGCCAGGCGCTCGACAAGAAGACCCCGCTGCTCCGCTCGGTCGAATACCTGAGCGCCAATGCGCTGCGCGTCCTGAAGCTTTTCGGCAAGGCGCCGACGCACGTGGAGGCGACGCTCGGGCCGGAGCAGGAATACTTCCTGATTGACGAGGCTTTCTACTCGCTGCGCCCCGATCTGGTCGCCACCGGCCGCACGCTGATTGGCGCGAAGCCGCCCAAGGGGCAGGAACTCGAAGACCAGTATTTCGGCAGCATCAAGGCGCGCATCCTGGGCTTCATGCAGGAGTTCGAACACGAACTCTTCAAACTCGGCATCCCGGTCAAGACCCGCCACAACGAAGTCGCGCCGAGCCAGTACGAGACCGCGCCGATCTTCGAACTGGTCAGCGTGGCTACCGACCACAACCAGCTGACGATGGAGTTCCTCCGCCGCGTGGCGAAGCGTCACAACCTGGCATTCCTGATTCACGAGAAACCGTTCGCGGGGATCAACGGCAGCGGCAAACACAACAACTGGTCAATGGCGACTTCGGACGGCGAAAACCTGCTCGAGCCGGGCCACACGCCGGCGGAGAATCTGCAATTCCTGGTCTTCCTGATGGCGACGCTCAAGGGCGTCCACAAGCATGCCACGCTGCTGCGCGCCGCGATTGCCAGTTCGGGCAACGACCACCGCCTCGGCGCGAACGAGGCCCCGCCCGCGATCATCTCGGCTTTCCTCGGCGACGCTCTGACCAAAGTCCTCGACGCCATCGAAAGCGGCAACCTCGAAGGCGCGACGACCGAGAAGCAGGTCATCAACCTGGGCGTCTCGAAGCTGCCCGAGATCGCCAAGGACAACACGGACCGCAACCGCACTTCGCCGTTCGCATTCACCGGCAATAAATTCGAGTTCCGCGCCGTCGCCTCAAGCGCTTCGCCTTCCACGCCAATGGCGACGCTCAACGCGGCGGTCGGCGAAGCCCTGGGCGAAATTGCCGAGGCCATCGAAACCCGCACGAAGAAGGCCGGCGATTTCAACAAGGCCGTGATGGAAGTTGTGAAGGAATACGTCATCGAGACCAAAGACATTCGCTTCGAGGGCAACAACTACGCCGAGGAGTGGGTCGTTGAGGCCGAGCGGCGCGGCCTGCCGAACCTGCGCAAGACTCCTGAAGCGCTCGCGCAGCTCAAGACAAAACAGGCGCACGACCTGTTCGTGAAGTCCGGCGTACACCGCGAAGACGAACTCGAATCGCGCTACCACCTCGAAGTCGAGCGTTACATCAAGGACCTGGAAATCGAGATCGCCTGTCTGAAGGAGATTGCGGCCACCCAGGTGCTGCCCGCGGCTTATAAGCATCAGGCCACTCTCGCCACGGCGGTCAGCGGCCTCGCAAACATAGGTGCCGACAAGAACCTCGTCTCCGCACAGGTGGCCGACGTCGAAGGCGTCGCACAGTTGATCGGCGATCTGAAGGCGGCGCTCTCAGACCTCGATGCCGCGGTCGAGCGGGCCGAAAGCGCCGACCTCGAGAAGAAGGCCGATGCGTTCGCTTACAAAGTGTCGCCGGCGATGGAGGCCGTGCGCGAAGTCTGCGACAAACTGGAAGTCGTCGTCGACGATAACCTCTGGCCGCTGCCGAAGTATCGCGAGATGCTCTTCATCGTTTAGCCGCCGATGATCGGTGGCGGGCCCGGGCCTGACCGGGCGGGCCGGCCGCCGATCACCGGCCTCTTTTCCGGAGAAAGTTGGAATTATGGGTGGAAGTTACAAGGATCTTGAAAATGGCTGTGGTGACCTGCTGGCGTTTCTGCAATCCCAGCGGTCGCTGTTTGAGACGGACGAAGAATACAAAGCCTTCGTGGTAAGTTCAGTCCGTCGCTTCGTCATTGACCTGCGGACGCTGGGGATTGAAGTCTCAATGCGCCCGACTTATCTCGAAAAATCTGCGGTGGGTTATAGTTCTCCTCAGGTGAGCAGCTGAAAGTCCGACCTCCTGTAGCCCGCTCCTCAGATCGCCGAACGACGCGGTTGCGCGCTGGTTGTTAAGGTTGTTAAGGCCGAAAAGCGGCCCCGAACCTGCAACCGGCGCGCCGCCCGCGTGGTTCGGCATTTTCTTTGGGCAGGAGGCCACGAAAACTGCAACCGGCCGTCAGATGCCATCGTTTTGGGCTTAGCCGCTGTTTTATAATGAAGGCCTTCGGAGTCGGGAGCCGGTCAGTCACGGCGGCAAACGAAAAGTCTGAAACGGGAAGGTCTATGCAGCAATTCTTCGAAGCCCTCAAAATCGCCCTCTCCTCATTGCGCGCGCATAAGCTGCGGTCGTTCCTCACGCTGCTCGGCGTGATTTTCGGCGTCATCACGGTCGTCGCCGTCGCCTCAGTGATCGAAGGCTTCTTCCGCTACACCAATCAGACCTTCACCGACCGGCTCGGCTCGAACACCGTCGTCCTCGACAAGTTCGGGATGATTACCAGCTTCGAGGAATTCCTCGAAGCCAACAAGCGCAACAAGGAGATCACGCTGGGCGACCTCGAATACCTGCGCGAGCATTCAAAGCTGGCGCAATACTTCGCGGCCCAGGGGTACTCCAACGCCGAACTCGGGGCCGGGAACCAGAAGATGACCGGGATCACCGTGCGCGGCGTGTCGGCGGGGATGGTCAACATTGACACGGTGCAGGCGGACAAGGGGCGTTACATCAACCAGGTTGATGAGGATCAGCGGCGTTACGTGACGCTCGTCGGCGTGGACATCGCCAGACAGCTTTTCAACACGACTGAAGTCGTCGGGCGCGAGATCAATATTGACGGCCTGCCTTTTGAAATCATCGGCGTGGCTCAGGAACTCGGCTCCTCCTTCGGCCAGTCGCAGGATGAATTCGTCATGATCCCGATCACGGTTTACGGCAAGATGTGGGGCACACAGCGCGGGCTGAACATTTCAATCAAGGCGGCTGAGGGCGTCGGCCTTCAGGATCTGCAGGATGAAGTGCGGCTGCTGATGCGCGCGCGGCGTCATCTCGGCTACTCCGATAAAGACACTTTCGGGCTCATCACGGCGGAAGCGATCGCCGGTTTCATTCAGGGCGTCCTCGGGATGATCGCGGCGGTGGCGCTGGGCGTGACTTCGATCTCGCTGGTCGTCGGCGGCATCGTGGTGATGAACATCATGCTCGTCACCGTCACCGAACGCACGCGCGAGATCGGCATTCGCAAGAGCCTCGGCGCGCGGCGGCGCGACATCCTCTGGCAGTTCCTGATCGAATCCACCGTGCTGTCGGGCGTCGGCGGGCTGATCGGCCTGTCGCTCGCGTTTCTGACCTCGTGGATTCTGGTGAAGTTCACGCCCGTGCCGTCGGTCATCCCGCTCTGGGCCGTGGTCGCCGCCATCTCCGTCTCAGTCGGGGTCGGCGTGGTCTTCGGCCTCTACCCCGCGTGGAAGGCGGCGAGGCTCGACCCGATTGTCGCGCTGAGGGCGGAGTAAAGTCCGGGTTTCGGGATTTGAGTCTGACAGTTGAGGGTGAGTTTATGCAGACGATGGATTTCAGAGAGCAATTCACTCAGGCGATGGTGACGCTCTGGGCGCACAAGTTCCGTTCGTTCCTGACGGTACTCGGCGTGGTCATCGGGACGGCGACCGTGATTGCCGTCGGCTCGCTGGTCACCGGCATGCAGAAGGGTGTGAAGGAGCAGGTCGAACAGTTCGGCACCAACACCGCTTTCGTCAGCAAGTTCAGAATGGGGCCGAACAACCATCGGATGAGTGAAGAAGAGCGCAAACGCAAACCGCTCACGCTGGAAGACGCGATCGCCATCAGCCAGCTGCCGTCGGTTGCCGCGGCTTCACCCATCCTGCGTCCGAGCGGCCTGCCGCCCGTGGTCAAATACCGCAGTAACGAAGTTCGCACCCCGGACGTGCGCGGCGTCTGGGCGGCCTACGCCAACACGCGCGACGTCGCAATTGCGAGCGGACGGTTCTTCACCGAGACCGAAGACCAGCACAAGGTCGAAGTCTGCGTGATCGGCAGCAACATCGCGGAGAAACTGCTGGCGGGCTACGACCCGCTCGGCAAGGAGATCACCATCGGCACGAAACAGTTCACCGTCATCGGCATACTGGAGAAGGCCAAGGCGATGATGGGCGGGGGACCGAATCCTGATAACTGGGTCTTCATTCCCTACGAGGTGATGCACGCGATGTATCCGGCGCAGGATGAACACTTCATCACCATGCGCGCCGAGCAGGGAAAGCTCGACAAAATGGTGGACGACGTCACCGAACTGCTGCGCCGCCGCCGCCACGTCCCGGTTGATCAGCCTGACAATTTCAGCGTCAACACGCCGAGCGCGATGATTGACACCTTCAACGGCATCCTCGCCGTGGTTGCCATGGTCGTCATCCCGATTGTCGGCGTCGCGCTGCTCGTGGGCGGCATCGGCGTGATGAACATCATGCTGGTCAGCGTGACCGAGCGCACCAAAGAGATCGGCATCCGGCGGGCGATTGGCGCGCGCCGTTCCAACATCATTTCGCAATTCCTGCTCGAAGCCATCTCGCTCACCGGGCTCGGCGGAATCGTCGGCATCGGATTCGGCTTCTTCATCAGTTTCCTGCTCAACACCTTCGCGCCGGGCGTCCCTTCATCCGTCCCCTTCTACGCCGTCGCGCTCGGCTTCGGCTTCTCCGTCCTCATCGGACTCGTCTTCGGCATCTACCCTGCCTTCAAGGCTTCGCGCCTCGACCCGATTGAAGCGCTGCGATATGAGTAGTCAGCCGCGCGCCGATTAACAGCCGGCGGACTGGCTGACTACCATTTTCTTTTGTGCTAGACTCAGCGCAAGTCATACGAGAGAGCCACCAAAGCACCACCCTGGTCCGTCAGGCTGAAAGGAAGGAGCGTCTTGTGGAATTCAAAGTAGGCCAGAAGGTCGTTTATCCCAACCACGGCATTGCCATCGTCGAACAGATTGACACCCGCCAGATCAACGGAGAGCAGCACGAATTTTACCTGCTGCGCGTGCGCGAGAATAATTCGGTGGTGATGGTCCCCAAAGGCAACGTCGGCGAGATCGGGCTGCGTCGCCCGATCGGCAGCAGCCAGTGCGAGGCCCTGCTGAAAGCGCTGGCCTGCGATTTCGCGACGCCGCCGACGGACTGGAAGGATCGCTTCAAGGATTTTTCAGAGAAGATGCGGAGCGGCGATATTTTTGCCGTGGCCGAAGTCCTCAAGACACTCACTTACCTGAACCAGCTCAAGCCGCTTTCATTCCGCGAAAAGCGCATGCTCGAGCGCGCCCGCTACCTGGTGATCAGCGAACTGGCCTGCGTCTGTCGCAGGACGGAAGCGAACGTCGAACCGAAAGTTGATGAAGCCTTGCGCGGGGCCTGCAGCCAGCACACCGGCGCCTTCACTCGCACTGCCGCATCGCGCACCGGCCACTGATCACAGCCGTTCTTATTTGCGCGAATCCGTCTCCTGATTTTCCGCGACGGTCGTCGCCCCCTTGCTCCAGCGCGGTTCATACGGGCAGTGGCGGCATTGCGAGCCGCAGCACTCTCCGCGCTTCAGGTGGTACTCCCGCGTGAAGACGATGAACCCGCCTTCCCGGTAAAAATCTTTCCCCTCGACCAGCTCATCCATTTTTTCCGTCGCCTCTCAACTCACACGCAGGTTTGATTGTTTCTGCCCGTTGAGGTTTTATCTTACTCACCCGCACGCTGGCGCCGCAAGCCGGTGCGGCAGGCTGATTCTTGCCGAGCGTCACGCGCAGTAGTACCATCGGTCCGGCCGTGAATTCCCGCGGTCGTTTCTACCCGCAGCGACTACAAGTGTGATTCCGCAGATCGCGCTCGAGGAGGTAATGTCATGACCAGAAGACTTTGCACGTTCATTTGCCTGCTTGCCCTGCTCTGCCCGATTGTCCCCGGCCAGTCGCCGGCGCCGCAAAACGGCCAGTCGAATGAGCAATCAGCGGCCGATTCGCAAAAGCTGATCATCCCCGAAGGCACGGAACTTCAACTGAGCCTGCGCGAGCCGCTCAGCTCGAAGCTGAACGAGCCGGGCGACGAGGTCTATGCCGTGATCCGTCGCGACGTCGTCATTGAGGGGCGCACACTGATCAGGCAGGGGACTGAAGTGATCGGGCGCGTCACGGCGGCGCAGCCGGCAAAGCGGATGCTCAAGGGCGGAATGCTGCATGTCACCTTCGACCGTATCAGGCTGGATGGCGGCGAGCAGAGGCTGACGACCGTCATCAAATCAGCCGCCGATTTCGCCCGCGACGAGAAGATTAAAACCGACGGCGAGGGTTCGCTGAAAGGCGGCAAGAGCGGCGGCGACGTGCTGAAGAATGTCGGCACGGCGGCCACTATCGGCGGCGTCGGGGCGACGATCATCATTCTGTCCAGCGCTGATCGCGATGCGGTGGGCACGGGCCGAGGCGTCCGAATCAGCCGCGGCGGCGCCATCGCCGGCGCTTCAGTTCTCGGCGCGAGCGTGATCGCCGGAGTTCTGCTGACCAAAGGCAAAGAGGTCAGGCTTGATCAGGGGGCGATCATCCGCCTGAAGCTGGAGAGATCACTGGCCGTCGGTTAGCCGGCGGCATTCAACGGTTACAGCAATCACCAAAAACAAAACAGGAGAAGCTTCAATGCCCAAAGCAGCGCAGGCTGAAAGTCCGGGGTTGAAGGTCGGAGACAAGGCGCCGGCCTTCAGCCTCAAAAACACCGAAGGCAAGACCGTGAAGCTTTCGGATTATAAAGGCAAAAAAGTGGTGCTGTATTTTTACCCGCGTGACTTGACGCCGGGCTGCACGAAGGAAGCGTGCGGCTTCCGCGACGATTACGCGCAACTCAAAAAGCGCGGCGTCGAGGTGATCGGCGTCAGCGGCGACGATCAGAAATCGCACCAGAAATTCACCGATGCTTATTCACTCCCTTTCACGCTGCTCTCCGACGCCGATCACACGACGATGGAGAAGTACGGCGCGTGGGGCGAGAAGAATATGTACGGGAAGAAGGTGACGGGCGTCATCCGTTCGACCTTCGTCATTGACGAGCAGGGCAGGATTGCTCACATCTTCAGGAAGGTGAAGACCGACACGCACAGCAAGGATGTGCTGGCAGTGATTGATCAGATATGAGCCGCCCCAGTCGCGTGGCCGAAAGATGAAAAAGCGGCAACGGGAATCATCCCGCTGCCGCTGATTTTTTGCAGTTGTCGTTTCGCTGCTCAGAACTTGAAGCGGAAGCCGATCTGTATCTGACGCTCGCGGTAGAGCGTCGCGCCCGCTTCGCTGGTGGTGCCGAAAGCGGATTGGTAAGTCAGGGTCTGAGCCGTCGCCGTCCCGCCCACATTGTACATCGTCGTGTTGACGTTGGTGATCTGAGTGCGATTGGCGACATTGAAGATCTCGACCAGACCTTCAAGGCTGACTCCTTCCTTGATATAGAATCGTCGGGAGACGCGCAAATCCGCGTTCCACACATACGGGCCGGTGAAGACATTGCGGCCGATCAGCGGGAGGCGGTTGGAACTGCTGCCCGCGCCATTGAGGCTGCCTGCGGTCGTGCTGGCCGCACTGCCGGAGACAAGGCCATTGTAAGGAAGACCGGTGTAGATCTGAACGACCGGCGCGATTGACCAGCCATCAAATAAAGCCGTGACGACTTTGCTGTCCGCCTTGACACGCGGGGCATAGACTGCACTCCCCACGAATTTGTGACGCCGGTCGAAGTTCGATCGGCCGCGTTCCGCTCTGAAATCGAAGACGTTGAAGGGCACGTTGCCCGTAGTAAAGGTCTGCGAAGTCTGACTGTAATCCACCGCCTTCGACAAGGTATAGCTGGCAATGACCTGGAGCCCGCCACTGAACCGGCGATTGGCTTGCAGCACCAGCGCGTTGTACTCCGAGCCGACGGCGCTGGCGATCTCGGTCAGACGGCCATAGCTGGCGTTCGGGCGAGAGCCGGTGAAGATCGGAATCGTGAACGTCTGATTCGCGAAAGGCCCGTCCAGAATTGAGAAGGTGCGGGTGCCGGTCGGAGGATTGAGATTCCGATCAAGGAAGGTCGGAAGATTGCGTCCGAGGCTGAGCAGATAGGAGGCCGACACGGTCGTATTCCTGATAATCTCGCGCTCAAAGATCACGTCCGCCTGATGGATCATCGGCTCGGCGAAGTTCGGCGCGAAATACTGGATGTCAACCGCGCCAATTGGCGCTGACGTCAGGATGGTCGGGAAGACCGGAGCCGTGGTTGCGGTCGGCTGCAGGCTCACCTGGAATTGCCCGGTTGGTGCCCCGGTGTTGAGCAGGGCGTTGTAGATCGTCGAATTGATGGTGCGCCCGTAGTACAAACCATAGCCGCCGCGTAACGAAGTCCTGCCATCGCCGGTCAGGTCAATGGCAAATCCGGCGCGCGGCCCGAAGTTATTTTTGTCATCGGGCATATTCCCGGTGGCCTGAGCGAAGGTCACGCCGGTGTTGGGAATGACCGCGGTGCTGGTATTGACGTTTTGCACATCCGGAAATTGCTGGTACTCGTACCGCAAGCCCAGGTTGATCGTCACCCGCGGAGAGAACTTCCAATCCAACTGGCCGTAGAAGTTGTAATCCGTGGTGGTGAATTCCGCGCCGAGCGGGCCAAAGCCCTGAGTGTAGTTGCCGGAGTAGCAGCGGCCTCTGGCGCGCGTGCTGCCCGCGCAGGTCACGGTCGTCGGCAGCGGCGTCTTCCAGTTGACATAATCAATGATGAAGTCATTGACGTTGTTGTAGAAGTAGGAGCCGCTCTCAGTAAACAGGTTGTTGAGTACATCCCGGACACGGTTGATGTCTATGCCGAACTTGATCGTGTGCGCTCCGCGCGAGAGCGTCACGTTGTCGGTGAATTGCGAGCGCTTCTCTTTCGGATAGGACGAGCGCTCCAGGAAGTTCGGTTTGCCGAAATTGAGGGCGTTTTGCAATCCGACATCAGGGGCGCTGCCATTGATCGAGGTGCGCGGCTCGCCCGGGAGCGGCGTCTGGCTGACCTGGAGTTCGAAATCGCGCGCGTATTGGAAGCGAAATTCGTTGAGCATTGTTGGCGTGATGGTCGAGGTCAGGCGCGCAGTGCCCCAGTCCACCTTGACGCCATCATCGCCGTAGCTGGCCCGGCCGCGCGCCACGGTCGCCTGCGTCTGAACGCCAGCCGGAGAGAACCAGCGCAGACGGTTATAGTTGGCCGAGAAACTATGCTTGCTGTTGATCTGCCAATCAATCTTCGGGAGGATCAGCCGCTGATCGCCTTTGCGTGGCGTCTCACCAGTCAGTGACGTCAGGAAAGCTACGGTGTCGTCAATCTGCGCGCCGGTCAGACCTTTGCCGGTCAGCGTCGTGCGATTGACGCCATTGAGGTAGTCCGGCTGCGTAAAAATACTGACGCCGGGGAAATTGCGCTTCTGCTGATCGTAGCTGAAGAAGAAGAAGAGCTTGTCTTTGACAATCGGGCCGCCGAGCGTGCCGCCGAATTGATGGCGCACATCTTCCGGTTTGAGGGGAACGCGACTGACCACACCGTTGTTCAGCACACTCTGGAAGGAGAGCGGGTTGCGCGCGCCCCATTCGTTGTTGCGCTGGAAGTAGAAGGCATCGCCGTGAAGTTCGTTGGTCCCGCTCTTGGTGATCGCATTGGTCACGCCGCCGGCGGCGCGGCCGTACTCGGCAGAGTAATTCGAGGTGTTTACCTGAAACTCGCGAATCGCCGACTGGCTGATCGAGTAACTGATGCGCGTGCGCCCGCGCTCTTCGCCGAAGAACGCCTGGTTGTTGTCGCCGCCATCCACCGTGTTGTTATTGAGCAGGCCGGAGATGCCGCGGAAGCTGAGCAAGCCGAAGCTGCCGTCCGGCACCACGCCCGGCGTCAGGATAACGAAGTTCGACCAGCGCCGACCATTGATGGGGAGTTCATTGATCGCGGTCTGGTTGACGTTGGAGGCAAATTCCTTGGACTCTGTGTTGACCAGTGACGTTTCGGCGACAATGTTAACCGTCGCCTCAGCCCCGCCGATTTTCAGGGACGCATCCACATTGGTCATTCGCCCGACTTCGACCAGGATCCTTTCCTGTTTGTATGGGGCGAACCCGGAAGTCGTGACGGTCAGCGTGTAATTGCCGGGCTGAAGGTTGTCGAAGCGAAAACGTCCTTCGCTGCCAGTAGTCGTTGTTTCTTCCTTGTTGGTATCCAGGTTCTTCAGCGTCACGGTGGCGTTGGGGACGGCAGCGCTGCCCGGATCAATGACGCTGCCACTGATCGCGCCGGCTACTGCCGATTGTGCCCACACCCGGCCTGCACCAAGCGTTAAACCACAGACGGCGAGCGCCAGAATACACATCAGCTTATGCAGGGAAAATCTGAACATAAGTTTTACCTCTCCTGATGAAGATGAAACTGCGAGTTTTGGGTATTCGAGTGATCTTTAACCCGCAAAACCAGTTTGCGGATCAAGGCAAATCACCAATTGGTTTTTCATCCCGGCTGGTTGTAGCTGAAGATTCCAGCGCCTTCTCTGGAGCGCCTGTTATTTCAGGAGTGGCTGTCAACGATGAGTATTATTTATCAGCCGCTGACCTGATGAATGTCGAGCCTGACTACGGAAAATCTGATGGAAAGCTCTCTTAAGCAGACAGGGTAAATCAGCAGGCGGGAGAGGGTCAAGTTAAGTCTGACTTAAAGCGACGGCGGGTGATCAGGGCGACTTTGATGAAGGTTCCCCCCGATCACCGGCCACTCGCCGCTCATTTCTTCTGCCGGCCCCGCTGCTCGGGCGATTTCAGCCCGGTGACGGAAACCCTCCCATCGCTCGCCAGCTCGACCGTGCCTTCCCTGGTCTGGAGGTTGCCGCCCTTGTCAAACTCCCTGATCCGGAACTTCCCGCGATTGCCGTCCATTTTGAGATTGACCGGGAATTTGCCGTGGATATTTTCGCGCACCGGTGTGAAGTAATCCCGATGCGCCGGGTCCCAGGAGATCACCTGAATGCGGTCGAAATCTTCCCGGCCACTCTTCTCCTTGTCGCTGGAAAAGATCTCCTTTTCGAGGACCAGATACGCGCCGCCCGAACGTCCGCCCGAATCGGTGACCGTGCCGATCTTCTGCCAGCCGACGATCCGGTGCCCGGCTGAGGCGTAATAAGCGATTTCATCCGGGATGTCGAGCTGGACCGAGCCGCCGTAAACCCAGCCCGCGGGCAGCACCTGATTGTCCTTCACCCGCACGCGGTACCATTCGTCATACCTCAGCCCACTGTCCTTGTCTTCATCGTCATCATCAGCGGCGCCCTTGGTTGCCAGGCTGGCCGGGCGGGGCTTGCGTTCGCGATCAACGATCTCGAAGACGGCCCCCGCCGGCAGCCTCGTCACCACGTTGTCATCCGAAGCGCGATCAGGCGAGGTCCTGAGTTTCAGGTAGGATTTGGACTGCCCGATTGCCTGGGCCGGAACATCCTTGATCTCTTCGGCCATGCGGCGCAGCGTTTCGACCACATCGGCGGTGACCAGAAAGCGCGCGTCGGCCCAGCCGGTCTGTCCGCTCGGCCCGCGCAGTCTGGCCCAGCTCCGGCCATCCTCGTCGGCGCGCTCCAGCACCGTCACACGCTCTCCGTTCTTCAGTTCGCCGACCGTGCGAAAAACCTTGGCCGTGGTGCTACGCAATTCCATGCGCTCGGAGACCACGTAAGCCGTCTCCGTCCCCAGCCCGACGCTTGAGCAGGCGGCGAGCGGGAGGAGAAGACACGCCGCAGCCAGCCGGGCCACGATCAGACCGGGGCGAACGAAGTCGCGCCATTGTTTCAGAGACATACCATTCCTTTTGAATGAATCTGACGGATCAGGAGTAACAGGGGCTCTGGTGCCGGTAATCTAGCAGCGGCATCCGATAAAGACAAGTCAGTAATTCTGCCGGGTCTGACGCCCCCGGATCGTCCCGCCTCACAAGCCTGCCCGGGCACCGGCGCCGGATTCCGAACCCCTCACTGGGGTTTGGCGAACGGTGTCACGCGATCAATGCTCGCCTTGAGATCGGCATTGCTGCGCCCGCTGGCTTCGTAAGCGCGGGTGTAAACGTTGAGCGCGTCGGCGTAACGACGCAGGTTCTCGTAGACGTAGCCCAGATAAGTCAGCGTGTTCGCGTCATTCGGGTTGAGCTTGTCGGCGTTTTCCAGCATCTGCGCCGAGCGCGCCCAGGCTTTGTTCTGCGCGTGCGCGAAGCCGAGGTTGAAATAGAGCGCCGCCGTCGGCTCCTTCGTCATCGTCAGTGCCCGGCTGAGCGTCATCTCGGCGTTGGTGTATTTTTTCGCCGCGAGAAAAGCGCGGCCCAGCAGTTCCGTCGAAGTCGCGTCATCGCGGACCGCCTTGAGCGCCGTCGCCACGCGGATCGCCTCCTCGTTGAGCGTGATAATCCTGCGCTCGTTCGTTTCGCCGCTGCTGCGCCGCAGCAGCGCTTCGACGAGCAGTGTCATCATCTCGGTGTTGTGCGGGGCAACCGCGATGCCGCTGCGGAGCGCCTCCGCCGCCTCGTCCAGCCTCCCGGCGCGGAATTGCAGGATGCCCAGGTAGTACCACGAATCGGCATCCTTCGGGTCGAGCTTCAGAGCCGCGCGGAACGACCGGGCCGCGTCGTCGTTGCGGTTGAGGTTCGCGTAAACCACGCCGAGCATGTAAAAGTTGGCGGCCTGATCGGGTTGCTGTTTCGTCACGTTTTCCAGATACGCGAGCGCCCTGTCGTACCTCTTCAGCGCGATCTGCACGCGCCCCAGCACGGCCAGCGTGTCGGGGTCGCTGCGGCCCTCGGCCTTTTTCAGCTCCAGGGATTTTTCGAGCGGCGCAATCGCCTGCTCGTATTCCTTGAGCTGGTAATAAGCCAGCCCGATATATTTCCAGCTGTCGGAGTGGTTGGGGAACTCCTCGACCACTTTCTGAAACTCCGCGATCGCCGCGCGGTACTGGCCCTGAGTGTAAAGCGACACTGCTTTTTCCCAGTCGTAACTGCCCGCCCGGACGGCTGCCGCGAGGGCGGCTGAAACGAACAGGGCGGTGATGATGGCACTGACTCTTTTCATAACTGCTTCTCCTTTGGACTGCTGCGCTTCGGAAAACTTCGCGGGTTGCGCCGCGCAAAGGGGTATCGCCCGGCAGCCCTTAGAATCGCGACGCCGGACGATGGTTGCACCACCCGACGCTGCCGACTGCCGTCGCGATTCCGCCAGAGTGGCTGAGTAAAGATTATCCGTGATGGGAAGAAAAATGCCAGCCAAATAATGGCTGGCTGCTCGGGAGGGGGCCCGCGTGGTGAGATTCTGACGCTAATCACAAACGCGGCCCAGCGCCGCACCCCACGTGAAGCCCGCGCCAAAGGCCAGAAACAGAACTCTCGAACCGGGGCGCATCCTTCTCTCCTGCTTCGCCTGCCACAGGGCAATGAATGCCGAAGCCCCGCTCGTATTGCCGTACCGCGCCACGTTGCTGACAATGCGGTCTTCGGGGACGCGAAGCTGAGCGCCGAGCGAGCGCAGCAGGTTGGCGTTGGCTTGGTGCGGAATAATCACATCAATCTGGTCGAGTGTGATTTCGTTCCGCGTCATGATGGCCGCGGCGGCCTCAGATAATTTACGCACCGCGTGCAGGATCACGCTGCGGCCATTCATCGAGGCGTGATGCAGGTTCGATTCGACGTGTCCCGCGTCCAGCCAGCGCCCCCCGTTGCCCGTGCCAGGCGCACGCACGCCAAGGTCTTCGGCAAAGTTTCCGTCAGTCGCAATCAGCACGTCATCAATGCTCACGGCAAAGCTATTGTCCGCGTCGGGCGGATGCGGTTGATTGCTGATGATGACCGCGCCCGCGCCGTCGCCGAAGAGCAGGCTCAGTTCGGCGCTTCTTTCACTGAGGTCGAGGCCTTTCGACTGGGCTTCGGCCCCGAAGCAGACGACCGTACTGGCGGTGCGCGACAGGATCAGGCCGCGCGCGAGTTGCAGGCCGTAGAGAATTGCGGCACAGCCTGCGCGTATATCAATTGCCGGAACGTTGCCACAACCCGCGATCTTGCGCTGGACGAGCGGCGCTATGCCCGGCACCTGATAGTCGGGTGAGATCGTGCCGCCGATCAGGTAATCGACGCGTTCAGCTTTCACACTCGCATCCCGCAGCGCTTCACGGACAGCCGCCGCCGCGAGGTCAGAGGCTGACTGCTCCGCCTCCACCCAGCGCCGCTCGCGAATGCCTGACTTCGCTTCAATCCATTCCGGCGTGACGCCGAGCCGCGGCGCCAGTTCTTCGTTTGTGACAATACGCTCGGGCAGTACCGCGCCGCAGCCGATGATGTAGCAGCTCATTGGTCACCTCACTTCACGTTCGCGCGTTCGATGAAGGCTTCGACTTTGGCGATGGTGTCGAAATTCTCCGGGCGCAACTCCGAATCGCTGACTTTGATCCCGCACTCGCTTTCGAGCAGCGTGACGAAATCAACCAGCGAAAAGGAATCGAGCAGCCCTGCTGAGAACAATGAGTCGTTGCGATCAGGCATCGTGGTGCGAGCCGCTTGGGCGGCTTCGCCGAGATATGACATGACAGTTTGTGGCAACATAAAAATCTCCTCCTGGCCCCCAAAGGGGGAAAGTTGTTTACTCGGTCAATGGCTCCTTATTTTTCACAGCCTGTTGTTTGTGCTTCTCGTAAGCCCTGATGATTGCGTCGTGAATCAGAGTGCCGACGATTTCGGAGCCTTCCCACGTGGGGTGAGTGAAATCGCCGCCCATCAGCCGCGGCCTCGCTTCGCGCCAGCGCGCGACGGTACCTTCCCCGCCCATCGCCGTGAAAGTGTCAAAGAACGCGCAGCCGTTTTCAGCCGCGAAGCGCCGCTGCGCCGTGACCAGTTTCGGGATCGTCGGTCGAGTGACGATTGAGCCGCCTTTGGCGCGAATGCCGCGATCCATCGGGCTGATGAGCATGATCGAGGCTTCGGGCAGTGCGGCGCGGATGCGGCGGATCACCTCCTTCGTGTCTTTTTCGTACTTGTCCATCGGCCAGTTCTCATACTCGCTCTCGTTCGTCCCGTAGTTGAGGATGACGAGGTCAGGCCGGCGATGACGCAGCTGCTCGGCCCAGTGCGCTTCGTTCATGTAATCGGCGAGCAGTCCGACGAACGCCCCGTTATCGCCGAGCGAGTCGTACTCGACGCCGCGTGAGCCGCTTTCCAGCGCGACGCCGAACATCCGCACTTCACCGTTGCCGATGGTGCGGATAGTCATCGTATGCGCGCCGGCCGGAACTTTCACCTCCTGAAAACCCGAGCGCACGGTGTCGCTTTTGGTCGTCACGCGCGAATGTTGAGCGCCATCAATTGCGATATCGAAATCTCCGCCGCCGGGCTGCGCGAGAAAGTAGATGTCGAACGACGAAACATTACGCCCGACTTCGCCTTCGTCAGCCGTGCCGAAGGTCGCGGTCGCGCCCGTGGCGCTGGCAGTGAAGCTCGCGCCGCCGAGCCCATAAAGATGATCGCCTCGTGAAATGAACATCGGGTCGCTCGCCCAGCCGCTGGCGTCATGCTTCACGCCGATGTGGTTGTACCAGCCCCACGGGCGGGCGGTCAGCACGAAGCCGTGGCCCGCGTCGCCGAACCTGAGTTGCAGCCTGCGCCGCACGGTCGAAGTGATGCCGTCACCAGTAATCGGCGAATCGCCGTAATGGCTCACAACCGCGCGACCGCTGCCGGTTTCAGTCCTCTGTAACGCGGTGAAGAAATGATCCAGCGCGCGGCCCGACGGGTCTTCGACCTCGCCTGGGCTTGTGTCGGCGGGGGCGCCGATTGGTGCCTGGCGGGCCGGCGCTGCTGTCGCCTGCGCCGGCCCGGGGCTGAGAACGCTGGCTGTGCGGACAGGCGGCAGCAGGCGCCAGTGATGCAGGCGGGGAATCAGATACGGCATGACTGCCATCACCGCAAAACAGAGAATCGTCCGCGCCGGTTTGCTGAACAGCGGGTGCCTGCGCCGCGATTGATCGGTGGTCGCCGGCAACACCTGCGCGTTGACTGAATGAAGAAGTTTTTCAGAAGCGAGCATAAATAAACGGTACGACATCCGTGCTGGTGACGAAGTAAAGGCCGATTGCCAGACCGAGCAGCGCTGCGGCCTGAACCGGAGCCGGCAGTCTGACGAAGCCGTTGCGTGTCGTTTCCCACGCGCGGTCGGGAATCCAGTGTGAGAGCAGGCCGAAGACGATGATCAATGCTACAGGCCGGGCGAGATTCGACGTGTCGGCCGTGAAGCTGAACATCTGGCGCAGCAGTCCTGTAGCTTGCCAGAAACTTTCGGCGCGGAAGAAAACCCAGGTGAAGCAGATGAAATGAAACGTCAGGAAGACGCTGGCCGCCTGTGACCATTGCGTGTTGATTCGCACAATGCCGCGCCGCTTCCGGAACTCTTCAAACAGGCGCACGGCGGCGAGCCCCAGCCCGTGCAGCAATCCCCACAGCACAAAGGTCCACGTCGGGCCGTGCCACAATCCGCCGACGAGCATCGTGATGATCAGCCCGGCATAGAGCCAGGCCGCCCTGCGCCGCCTGCCGGCGATTGAAAAGAAGACGTAATCGCGCAGCCACGACGAGAGCGAGATGTGCCAGCGCCGCCAGAATTCGGGCAGATTCTGCGAGCGGTACGGCGCGTTGAAGTTCGCTGGCAGAGTGAACCCGAGCAGCATCGCCGAACCAATCGCGATGTCGCTGTAGCCGGAAAAGTCCGCGTAAATCTGGAGCGCGTAGCCGTAAAAGGCCGCCCACGCTTCGAGCGCCGAGAAACGGTCGGGGAAATCGAAGACGCGATCCACGAAATTCGCGGCGAGGTAATCGGCAATCGCGATCTTTTTGACCAGCCCGAGCGCGATCAGAAACAGGGCCTGCCCGCCGGCCTCGGCGTCGAGCGCGAGCCCGCCGCGGAACTGCGGCAGCAGTTGTTTTGCGCGCAGAATCGGCCCGGCAACGATAGTCGGAAAGAATGAGATGAAGGCGAGATACTCGCCGTAGCTTTGCGCCGGCTCGGTGTCCCTGCGGTAAACGTCAACGACGTAAGCGACCGACTGAAAGATGAAGAACGAAATGCCGAGAGGCGCGATCAGGCTCGGGTGTGGGATATTCACCTTCAGCCCGGACAGTGAAAAGGCGCTCGTGGCCGAATCAATGAAGAAGTTCGCGTACTTGAAGACGCACAGTGTGCCAATGTCGGCGAGCAGCGAGACGCCGAGCAGCAGTTTGCGCACGCTCTGGTCCCGGCCGTGGCTCATGAGCTTTGTCGTCGTGAAATCAATCAGCGAGACCGCGAGCAGTAACAGCAGCGGTCTCGCGCCGGCCTGTGTGTAAAAGAGCGCGCCTGCCAGCACCAGAAAGGCCACGCGCAGCTTGTAGCGACCGGCGATCAGCCAGTAAGTGAAGAAGACCGCGATCAGAAAAACGAAGTATGTTCCGCTGGTGAATGACATTGGTTTTCAGGAGCGTGAAGTGAATTGTCGGTAGCCGCGCATCAGCTCGGCATACAGCTCATCGGCGACGAGCAGGTATCCGGACCGCGTCAGGTGAACACGGTCGGGTTGCGCGAGCGGCGGCGAGCGGATTGCCCATCGTTCAATTGAACCTGCCCCACCCATGGCACGATACAGATCCCAGAAAGCCGCGCCCGCCGCCAGTGCCGCCTGTCGCTGCGCGGCGACGAGACCGGGCATGGTGCTAATCGTCCGCCACATCGAGCCGGTGCGCACGGCGCGGTCGGGCGGCGCGATAACCAGCAGTGAGGCATCCGGCGCGGCGGCGCGCAATCGTTTGAGAACCTCCGAAAACTTCCGGCGGTACTCGGCCGGGTCAAAGTCAGCGTCGCCGGCTTCGTTGGAACCGTAGGCTACGATGATCAGATCAGGATTGCGGCGTGCCAGATTGTCAGCCAGCAGTGCCTCATCCCACTCAAGCAGGCGGGTCGCACGGGCGCCGTTGATGCCGAGTGCGTCATAAACGACGCCCGCGCGATATCGCTCGGCTGTCAGGCCGAGAACGCGCACCATACCAGGAGAGACGGTGCGCAGTTCGATGGAATGAGGACTCTCGATTGCGGATTGCGGATCGCGGGTTGCGGAATCCGCAGGCGCTGACAATTCCAGATACGCCGGCTCGAAATCGTCTGAAGCGAGTGAGAAGCGGTGATGCTGAAGCTCGCCGTCAAGCAGCACATCAATCGTGCCGCCGCCGGGTTGCCTGAGCAGGTAAATTTCAAAGTGCGGGCAGGCTGAAGTCATCCGAATGATTTCGCCCGCGCGAGTGGCGCTCAGGCTGACACCGGCCAGGCCGAATCTGCCGTCACCGGTGAGCGATGACTGGCTGAGCCCGTTGCTTTGCCAGCCGATGCTCGCCCCGCTTTCAACCCCGCCGCGCGAATACCATGGCCACGGTCGCCCGGCGAGAATGAATCCCGGCCCGGCGTCGCCGAAATCCTGCTGAAAGTATCGTCGCAGGGCGCCGGTCAGGATGTCCGCGGCGACGTGCGAATCGCCGTAATGAATGATGCGGGTAATGGCCGGGTTGTCACTCTCGCCCGCCTCGCGTTGGGCGGAGGTGAGGGCGAGCGACTGGTAAAAACTTTCGAGCGCCCGTCCGTCGGGATTTTCAATCGGCTGTCGGGTGATCGGGCCGTGTGGCGAGTAGCAGGCCCTGGTGGCCGCGAAAGTGAGCGAGGCGCCCAGCAGCGCGAGGCAGGGAAGTGCCAGGAGGAGTGAAACCTCCCCGCCCGCCCGCGTGATCACCAGATTGTTGTCGCGTTTCCTCATCGCGGCGAGTATCGCCGGATGTGGGGGCCATCAACACGCGGAGGACAACGGTCTGATTGTCGGACAACCGCCGCGCCGTACTGCGGTTGTCCGACAGAGAGTTGATGTGGATGGCCACACTCGGGAGGCCAGTGCTTTCACTTGATCGCAATCGTCGTCTGATTGCTGGGAACTCCGTTGCGGGAAAAGACCAGCGTGTGATTGCCGGAAGTGATATTGGCCGGGAAAAAGACGTTGAATTGATTGAGGCCGGTAAAGGCGGGGGCGCGACCGGCGTAACTCACCGTGACCGGATTGCCGTCAATCGTGGCCTGCACAACCTGACTGCTGGCGTTGAGATTTCCGTCCACGTCAGTCGCGTCGGCGCCAAGGCCGGAGCCGTAAACCGCAATGACATTCGGCTGGCCGTTGGCGAGTTTGGCATTGAACGGCGGGCCGGTGAAGTTGACCCCGTCAATCGCCGCCGCCGGGCCGTTGCCGCTCTGGCTGGCCGTAAAGACGGTCGGCACAGCGGGCGCCATCTGCACCGCCCCGGCGCGGATCAGCTGGCCGTTGCTAATCACTTCGATCAGCGCCGTGCCGGAGGGGATTTCAGGGAGGAAGGTTGTCGTCGTGGCCTGCGTCGTCCTCGGCACCTGGAAGTTGATCTGATTCGGGGCCGCAAAATAAAGCGGCGCGGGCGTGCCGTTGATCAACACCTGAGTCCCGGCGAGCGTGGTGGGCAGAGGTTGCGCGGTTGCCACCTCCGTCCCGCCGGAAGTCATGCCGCTGCCGAAGAGTGCGCCGATGCCGCCCGGCGTCAGAGGATAGGTGTAGCTGGCCGCGGAGACCGCCGCGATCACCCGCGAACTGCCGGCCGGCAGATCGGCGAGCCCCGTGTTGATGCTGCCCTTGTAATCCGTAGCCTGCGCGAAATAGCTCTCCCACGCGAGACGGAAGCGGGTGAGTTTGTTGAGTGTCGCCGTGCCGGGCGTCGCACCCGATCTGGTCAGGAGGACGACGGCGGCCCGGAAATTTTTCGGCGCGGCGGTGGCGTCCGGCGTGCGCGCGCCGTTCTGCTGAATGACCTGATCAATAGTAATGGCCTGTTTCGTGCCGGTGACGGTGATGTTCGGACGCGGGGACGAGGCGCGCGTGCGATTGGTGCCGGTCGGGTTGTTGATGATGAACATCGGGTCTGTCACTTCGCTGGCCGGGCGCAGGCCCATGACGTACTGATCCAGCCGCGAGTATCCGTCCACCAGATTGACCGAGGTGAATGTTCCGTCGCCGTTCTCCTTCCAGACGTTGCCTTCGACCGCGGAAGAGCGGGGCGCCGCCAGGGTACTCATCGTGGAAGGGATACTCAGGAAGAAATTCCAGTGAGCGTTGTCGCGTCCGAGCAGCAGCCTCGTATCAGTCGCCGGATACCTGACGTAAGCCAGCCAGCGGTGCCCCTGCTCCTGACCGAGGATCGAAAGCGAGCTGTCCGCCCCGAAAAAGCGCGTCGTCGGGGAATCAGGGTAAGCTATATTGATGTTGTTCAGGTTCATCAGCCCCTGAATTTTCAGCGAACCTGTGACCGTCCCCCCCGGATCATTGTCGCCGGGCGCCTGGCCTATTCCTGATGAGTCATTGCGAATTGGCAGGTAAAAAGCGAACGCACCATTGAGGTCAAAATCGAAATCGAGGTAGATGTAAACGAAGTCGTACACGTCACGACTCGGATGCGTCTGGTAAAAGGCCGCCACCGTCCCGATCTCATCAAGACGGCTTAAGGTCGTGAACAGCTCGGCGATGCCGGCGGTAAATGTGCCGCCGGGCGGACTGGCGAAGTTCACGACCGAGAGAAGCTGCGGGGAAGTGCCGGGTGAAATTCCGGTAGTGATGTCGCTGATCAGCTGGCCCGCGCTGTAGTTGAAGAGGATGCGACTGTCGTTGAAGAGAGTGACCTGAAAAGTATGGACGCCGGTATCAATGGACGGGTCGTTCGGGAAATCCCTGATGTTGTTCCAGGTGACGACGACGCGATCAGCGGCTTTGCGAATATAGATCCCGTTGCTGCCCTGAGTGGCGACTGTCCGGGCATCAAGGTCGTGCCAGAACGGCGCGATGCGCGGCAACGGCCTTTCCAGATCGCTGAGCATTGCACCATCGGTCGAACTGTTGGAAATGCCCGCCGCCTCATTAAAGGCCGCATCGCTAGTCCCGGCGGGGCGAAAAATCAGGCAGCCGTTGCTGCTGATGCTGACGCTGGAATAGCTGACGCCGTAAAAGGAAAAATTGAAGCCGATGTCCTGGGTGATGTAGGCGTCATCGCCGGGTTCGACGCCCGGAGTGGATGGAATCTTGGGGTTGACCGCGGGGGCGACCGTCAGATCCAGTTTCGTCCCGAGGCTGGTGTCGAAAGTCACTGTCGGGCTGGAAAGCGTGTAGCCGTTGCCCGCAGGTGTAAATTGAACCGTGCGCCCGACCAGATCGAAGGCGTTCGGAGAAACGACCAGCCGGCCGTCGTCCTGAATCACCGAAATGTCGTTGGTGTCGGTGCTGCTGACGTCGGCCGCGAAGGCCGATTCGTTGCCGGCATTAAGACTGGCGAACCTCTCTTTGTTCAGTTTGTGCCGCAACAGAGCTTCATTCCACAGCTTCTCATCATTCGGGCGGCCTTCCTTTGACTTTCTGCGGTGATGGCCCGACTGATCGTCGGAATCGCCGGCATGTTCGGCAGTTTGATTTCCCGGCTGTTTCAATCCGGAGCCGGACTGCGCTCCGGCGCGTGGCAGCAGGGCGAGCGGGGTGAAAGTGAAAAATGCGATGGCGGCGATGATCAGGCTGATAGTCAGCCGATGTGGCAGGCGTGCGAACTGTCTTGGCATAACATCTCCAGGAATTAATAAGGGCCTCGATCAACCGATGGCGTCAGAGTTATTCGTTGATGGTCTGCTTTGCGGACTAACATCCCAAAGCCGCGAACACAGAAGATTCGGAGGAAATCGTCGGCGGGACGGCCTTTTCTGTGTGGGGCGATATTGTGGCCTGTCTGAGGCGGTCTTGTAAACTTCATTCGGGCATCAGCTCAACCACCAGCCCGTCACTCCAGCCGTACTTGCCGTCGGAAAGTTTCCGCACCTCATGCCAGAGTTCCGGCTCATGCGCCTCGTCAACAACGCGGGCCGTGCCGGTGAATGACTGATTGCCGACGAGAAATGAAACGTGGGGGTCGTGCAGGATGTTCTGAACCCAGTGCGCCCGTTCACGGCGTTCGGCGATCAGGTAATAATTCCCGGCGAGCGTCGTGAACCAGATTTCGATTTCGCGGGGGAGCCTGCTCCGGCGCCCGGCGGTCGTGAGATAAAGGTACTGCCGTTCGATCATCCCGCACTCAATAAAACAGGTACTTGCGCCACGTCGCATCGCTGCGCCCGAGGTAACGCATGATCTGGCGGTTGACATGGAGGCTGAACGCCTGCGGGCGCTTCATCAGTTTCATCCCGGCTTCATCCGGCAGCGAGTTACCCTTGCGGTTGTTGCAGCGTTTGCAGCAGGCGACCAGGTTGTCCCAGTTGGAATTCCCGCCGCGCGATTTCGGGATCACGTGATCCAGCGTCAGTTCGGAGGGCGGGAGGATGCGGGTGCAGTACTGGCAGGTGTTGTGGTCGCGCAGCAGAATATTTTTGCGCGACAGGCTCTTGCGCTCGAACGGGATGTGGACGTATTCGGTCAGGCGGATGACTGACGGGGCCGGGATCGCAGCACGCGCGGAATGAAACAGGCGCTCGCTCCGCTCTTCGGCGCGGGCGATGCCTTTCAGGATCAGGACAATCGCGCGCCGCGTCGTGCAGACGTTGATCGGCTCGTAAGTCGAATTGAGAACAAGAACCCGGTCAGTCATAAACAAACCTCTCGCTGAAAACAGATTTGATGATTGGCTGGATGGATCGAAAATGAATCAGCGGCCGGCCGAGCAGGATCAGCAGAGCAGAGCCAGCTTTCCCGGTAGTTATTAAGAGCGCAGCAGAGTGTGGCGCGGAAGCGGTGCGCCTGATGAGCGGGCGAAGCTGAGAATGGTCAATCGCGAACGTCGGTCTGGAGAAGATTACACCTCGTAAATTGCAATGAATCTCGAACAATTACACCGGGTAAGTGTAAAATTGACGCCGGGAAGTTTCAAGTTAAAAAGTTGTGAAGCCGAAACAGCAGGTCGCTTTCAGCGTGATTGAATCACTTTCCTGAGCCGGAGCGGATCTTCAAAGAGCGTCCCCAAGCCCCGGATCACCGCGCGCGCCGGGCTCTCGGCCAGAGTCACGGCCAGTTCAGTTTCCCGCGACAACCGTTCATCGAACCCAGCCAGCAGCGCCCCGCCACCGGCCAGCACCATGCCGCGATCATAAATGTCGCCGGAAGCCTCCGGCGGCAGCGCTTCGAGCGCGTCCTGCACACCCTTGATGATGCGGGCGACGACCGATTCGATGGCCTCGTGAATCTCGATGGTGTTGACGACGGCCATCTCCGGCGCGCCGGTCACGGTGCTGCGGCCCTTGACCATCGTCGTCTGTTCGCGGTCGGTCGGCACCGCGCAACCCAGTTCGATCTTCACGCGCTCGGCGGTGCGCGGCCCGACCTGCAGGTTGTGGTTGTATTTGATCATCGAAGCCAGCGCCGCATCCAGATCATTGCCCCCGACGCGCAGCGTCCGCGAAAAGATCAGGTGGTCGTGAACCATGGCCGCCATCGTGGTCGTGCCCGAACCCACGTCAACCACGAGCGTGGCGCGCTGATCAGTCGGGTCGAAGCCCGCGCCGAGCGTCGCGGCCAGACCCTTGTTGATGAAGTGAATGTTGTTGACCCCGGCTTCCTTCGCCGCGTAACGCAGCGCGTAATATTCGATGTCGGTCGCGTCGGACTGCACCGAAATCAGCACGCGGCGCGAGAGGTGCGAGCGCCCGTCGCGCGCCTTGCGGATGTAACTTTCCAGCAGCTTGCCGGCGAAGGTCGAATCCGCGACCACGCCGTCCTGCATCGGGCTGAAGATCTGGATGTCCTCCGACGAGCGGCCTTCGAGTTCGAGCGCCTCCATCCCGACGGCGACCACCTCGCGCGACGGGGTGTCGTAAGCCAGCAGTGAAGGCTCGTTGACGACGATCCCGCGCCCCCGCGCGAACACGCGAGTGCGCGAGGTCCCGAGATCAACCGCCAGGTCGTCAGTAACCAGGCTCCGCAGCGAAGGAATCTTCATAATCGGCTATAACCTTATAGTGAAAATCCGCCCAACACACATCAGGACTCTTTTGCGCTGGATTCAGTTGATGAAGCAGCCACCTCAAATTCATGGTAAGGAATCAGTCAGTCAGGGTAGCAGGCGCTGGGCATGTTACTCAGCCGGGAGGCAGGTTAGCAAGCGGTTTCAGAAAAGCGGATGACGGTAATGCTAAACACTATGCCGGCTCAACGAATAATGCGCGCCGCGCGGGGGTCAGTGAAACAGGCTGACGGCGCGGGCAATCGTCAGCACGCTGACCGCGCGCGCGCCTCCGGCCAGGAGCGTGTCGGCGATTTCATGCAGAGTCGAGCCAGTAGTCATTACGTCATCAACGACAAGCACAGCGCAATTTTCGATCAACCGCGGGGCGCGCACCTCGAAGGCATTTTGCAACGACTTCGCGCGTGCAGCACTGTCCATCCCGGCGCGATGAAGGTCTGTTTCCTTACGGCGAATCAGACTCGCCGCGTCAACGTCAGGCCCGGTTGCTGCCGACAGCGCACGCGCGATCACTTCCGCCTGATTGAAGCCGCGTGACTGCTGACGCCGCGGGTGAAGCGGAACGGGAATGATTGATTCAACTGCCTGAATTCCAGTGATGGCGACAAAAGCTGAATGCAGCAGTTCGCGCAGGCGCGGAGCAAGCTGCGGACGCTCCTTGAGCCAGATGACGCTTTCACGCAGCGCGCCTTCATAGGCCCCGCAGGATCGGGCGCAGGTGAAGGACATTTCATCACAGCGCCCGCAGCGGCGTTCAGTCAGATTCGGGTGAGCAGGCAGCGCCGGCAGCAGCAAACCGCACTTCGAGCAAAAGCCGGACGAGCGACACGCCTCATCGAGATTCTGCCAGCATTGCGCGCAGGCCACGCCGTCACGCCACGATTCAACCGGCGCCCCGCAGACGCGGCATTCTCGCGGATAAAGCAGTGCGAGAGAGGCGTCGCGCATTCCGGTAATTGCTCTCATTGCGGGTGAAGATGCTTTCAGCATGAAGCGGCAGTAAAGTTGAAAGGCATCAATGCGCCACCTGATCGGGCGGCGCATTGATGCCTCAAAAGGTAAAAGCGGCTTTCAATTGGTCGCGGGTTTCGCCGCGCCAGCCTTCGCAAAATCACCGGCCTTGATGATCGTGATCTTTGCCGGGTCAATGAACTTCCGCAGGGCCGCCACGATCTGCTCAGGCGTGAGGGCCTGAACTTTTTTCTCAAGCTCGGCGTCCCACGCCAGCGAGCGGTCGAGGAAAGCGTATGAGCTGAGCTGGCGAACCAGTGCCGAGTCCTGTGAGCGCGTCACCTGACGGTCCTGCAGCCAGCCGGACTTGCCCAGCGCGATCTCTTCAGCGGTGAAGCCCTCCTTCAGCACGCGGGCGATCTCTTCCCTGAACGCGGCTTCGAGCTTCGTCACGTTCTGCGGCGCGTAGATGGCAAAGCCGGTGAAGGAACCGCTCTTGTCGAGCGGGCTGGCCTGAGTGAATGACCCGACGCCGTAGCTGAGCCCTTCCTTGCCGCGGATGCGCGCCGCGAGTCGTGAACTGAGGCCGCTGCCGCCGAGCATCCAGTTGCCGAGTTCGAGCGCCGCGTAATCCGGGTCGTCGTCACGGATGTTCAGGTTCATCCCGGCGATGAAAACGGCGTTGGCCTTGTCCGGCGTTTCGACTGACTGGTTGACCGGGGCAATGTCCTTGTAGACGCTGACGAGCCGTCCATAAGGCTGATTGCTCTTCCAGCTGCCAAACAACTCGCCAGTCAGCTTCGCTATTTCCTTGTCGTCGAAGTCGCCGACCACGGCCAGTTCGCCGTTCTGCGCGCCGTAGAAGTCGGAGTAAAACTTCTTCACCTCGTCGAGCGCGACGGCCTTCACTCTGGCGAGTGATTCATCCGGCGTCGGCGTGTAACGCGGATCGTCTTTGTCGTACGGGTTGAGGTGGCGGCTGAAAGTGATGAAGCCGAGCGCCTGCGGGTCGGTGCGCTGCTCTTCGATGGCCGCGAGCTGCTGCTGTTTGAGCTGCTCGAACTCGCTCTCCGGGAAGGAAGGCTCGCGCAGAATTTCCGCGACCAGTTTCATCACGGCGGGCAGGTTTTCGCGCGTCGTTTCAATCGAAGCGTTGGCCGAAGTCGTGCCACCGGAGACGCTGACGCGGGCCTTCAGGCGGTCGAATTCATCCTGAATCTGCTGGCGCGTGTGCCTGGTCGTGCCGCGCATCAGCATCCGCCCGGCCATCTGCGCGGCGGACGCGCGATTCATCAGGCTCTTTTCGCTGCCGAAGCGCAGCGTCAGGTTGGCGACGACCACGTTGCCTCGAGTCTTCTTCGGCAGGAGCGCCAGTTTGATCCCGCCCGGCGTGGCATTGCGAACCGTGCGCGCGTCAATATTGGCCGGCGAAGGGTCGAAGGCTTCGCCAGCGGCAATCGCCGCATCGCCCTTGTAGTCCTTGACCAGCGCCAGCACGTCCGGCGTCGGCGGGATCTCGGCGCGATCCGGCTTCGCCGTCGGGATGAAGAGGCCGAGCGTGCGATTCGACTGCTTGAGGTATCTGGCCGCGACCTGCTGCACATCTTCAGGCGTGACCTTGCGCAGGCGGTCGCGATTCAGAAACAGCAGCCGCCAGTCGCCCATCCCGAGCCATTCGCTCAACTCGACGCCGACCCGGTCGGAAGCATTGAGGTTGAGTTCGATCTGCTTGAGCAGCCGGGTGCGGGCGCGCTCGACTTCCTCTTTAGTCGGCGGATTCTTCGTGACCTCCTCGACAACTTGCAACAGGGTGTCGCGCGCCGCGTCGAGCGAAGCTTCCTGCCGCACCTGTGCGCCAAGGATCATCAGGCTCGGGTCGCCGAAGATGTATGTGGAGTCGAAGACATCAGTGGCCTTTTTGGTTTCCACCAGCGCCTTGTACAGGCGACCCGAAGGCTTATCAGCGAGAAGCTGCGACAGCACCCTGACAGCCGCCGCGTCCGGGTGAGAACCCGCCGGGATGTGATAGGCCGCGGCCACCACCTGCACGTCGCCCGTGCGCCGCAGTGTCACCGCCCGCTCGCCGTCCTGCGTCGGTTCTTCTGTGTAAATCTTCGGCAGCACGCGCGTCGGCTTCGGGATTGACGCGAAGTTCTGGTTGATCAGTTCGAGCGTCTTCGCCTCATCGAACTTGCCGGCCACGAGCAGCACGGCGTTGTCCGGCTGGTAGTGCGCCCGGTAGAAAGCCTGCAATCGCTCAATCGGCACGTTCTCGATGTCGGAGCGAGCGCCGATGGTGGACTTGCCGTAGTTGTGCCAGAGGTATGCGGTGGAGAATATGCGCTCGGTCAGAATGTCGTCGGGGCTGTTCTCGCCGGCCTCGAATTCGTTGCGCACGACGGTCATCTCGCTGTCCAGGTCTTTTTTGGCGATGTCGGCTTTGACCATGCGGTCGGCTTCGAGTTCCAGCGCCCACCTGAGATTGTCTTCGGATGAGGTGAGGCTCTCGAAATAGTTGGTGCGGTCGTACCAGGTCGAGCCGTTATATTGCGCGCCCCGCGATTCCATCTCCTTCGTGATGCTCGGATGCTTTGCCGAGCCTTTGAACATGAGGTGTTCAAGCAGGTGCGCCATGCCGGTCTCGCCGTAATTCTCATGCTTTGAGCCAACCAGGTAAGTGACGTTGACGGTGACTGTTTGCTTCGACTGGTCGGGGAAGAGCAGCACGCGCAGGCCGTTCGGCAACCGGTATTCGGTGATGCCTTCGACCGTAGTCACGCGCTCGACGCCTTTCGGCAGCGCAGTCTGACCCAAGCCCGTTCCCGACGCGCCGAGGAGCGGGCAGAAAGTAAGAGAGCAGATGAATGCCAGCTTCAGGATTCTCATGATTTTTTCTCCAGAGAAATGATTTCAGGATGCCTTGCTAAAGAGTCTGAATATTCGCGGGCGCGCTCGGTTGCGTCCACACATAATTCGTTGATCAGACCGATGCGCAGCGCTTCCCGGGCGTCAATGCGATCACCCGTGACGAGCAGGCGTAACGCTTCGGCGCGCCCGACCAGACGGGGCAATCGGACTGTCCCGCCCCAGCCGGTAATGATCCCACGTTTCGCCCCCGGATGCGCAAACGTCGAACGCGGCGTCGCGAATCGCAGGTCACACGCCAGCGCCAGATCAAGCCCGCCGCCCATGCAATGTCCGTCAATCGCGGCAATCGTTTTCGCCGCCCCCGGACGGGTCGAACTGAATAGATTCAGAATCGCCTGCCCGCGCCGCGAAAAGTCAAAAGCCGTGACCGGTGTGATTTCTGTAATTTCATTCAGATCAGCGCCGGAAGAGAAGATGCCGCCGGCCCCGGTCACGATGATTGCTCTGATCAATTCATTCGCCCGCAAGCGCGACATGGCCCCGGCTGTTTCTTCGAGGGTCGCCCACGATAATGAATTCATTTGTGTCGCGCGATTGATCGTGATGATGGCGTAGTGATTACGTTCAGTGACGAGGATTTGTTGCGTTGGATTATGGCTGGACACGGAGGTTGAAATTCGGGGGCCGTCAGGAGAGGGGTCAAGAACTATGGTACTGGGTTGCCCTGTCACGATTACTCTCGCGGTTTGACGTTCTCGCGAATGAATTTAATGATGTCTTCGGTTGACGTGCCGGGCAGGAAGATTTCAGTGACACCGGCCTCCTTCAATTTCGGGATGTCTTCTTCGGGAATGATCCCGCCGCCGAAGAGCAGCACGTCATCCATGCCACGTTCGCGCATCAGCTGCATAATCCGTGGGAAGATAGTCATATGCGCGCCGGAAAGAATTGACAGCCCGACGATCTGCACATCTTCCTGCAGCGCCGCGCTGACGATCTGTTCCGGCGTCTGGCGCAATCCGGTGTAGATTACTTCCATTCCCGCGTCGCGCAGTGCGCGCGCGATCACCTTCACTCCACGGTCATGGCCGTCCAGTCCGGGTTTGGCAAGCAGCACTCTGATCTTCGCTTCTGGCATCGTCGTGTCCACCTAGAACGCCGGCTCCTGATATTCGCCGAAGACGGGTCGCAGTGCGTCGCACATTTCGCCAAGTGTGCAATCGGCGCGCGCGCAGTCAATCAGCAGCGGCATAGTGTTGACTTGCGGGTCTTCCGCGCCACGCCTGAGCGCGTCGAGCGCGCGCCGGGCGGCAGAGGCGTCGCGTTCGGCGCGCAGCTTCTTCAAGCGTTCTTCCTGCAACTGCGCGACCGATTCGTCAATTTGCAGGATGTTCGCCTCGCCCAGTTCATTGCCTTCCATCTGATACTCGTTGACGCCGACAATGACTTTTTCGCCGCGCTCGACGGCGCGCTGGAACTGGTAAGCCGATTCCTGAATCTCCTTCTGTGGGAGACCCGCTTCAATCGCCTCGACCATCCCGCCCATCGCGTCAATCCTGCGGAAGTATTCCCAGGCCTCTTCTTCAAGTTCTCGGGTGAGTTTCTCGATGAAGTAAGAGCCGCCGAGCGGATCAACGGTGTTGGTGACGCCGGTTTCGTGCGCGATGATCTGCTGGGTGCGCAGCGCGATCAGTGCCGCGCGTTCAGTCGGCAGCGCCAGAGCCTCATCGTAACCGTCGCAGTGCAGCGACTGCGTCCCGCCCAGCACCGCCGCCAGAGCCTGAATCGCCACGCGGATGATGTTGTTGATCGGCTGCTGCACCGTCAGACTCACGCCCGCCGTCTGAGAATGGAAGCGCATCTGCCACGAGCGCGGGTTCTGCGCCTTGAAGCGCTCCCTCATCACGCGATACCAGATGCGCCGTGCGGCACGATACTTGGCAATCTCCTCGAAGAAGTCATTATGCGCGTTGAAGAAAAACGACAGGCGCGGCGCGAATTCATCAACGTCGAGCCCGGCGCGGATGCCGTACTGGATATATTCAATCCCGTCGCGCAAAGTGAAGGCCAGTTCCTGCGCCGCCGTCGCTCCCGCCTCGCGAATGTGGTAGCCGGAGATCGAAATCGAATTCCACTTCGGCATCTCCTGCGCGCAGAACCGGAACGTGTCGGTGATCAGTCGCATGGCCGGGCGGGGCGGGTAAATCCACTCCTTCTGCGCGATGTACTCCTTCAGAATGTCATTCTGCAAAGTGCCGCCGATGTCGCGCCACTCCGATCCCTGCTTTTCTGCTGCGGCCAGAAAGAAGGCGAAGATCATCGAAGCCGGGGCATTGATCGTCATCGAAGTCGTGACCTGATCAAGCGGGATGCCGTCAAAGAGGACTTCCATATCCTGCCGCGAGGAAATCGCGACGCCGCACTTTCCGACTTCGCCCTCTGAGAACGGATGATCGGAGTCATAACCCATCAGCGTCGGCAGGTCGAAGGCCGTCGAAAGCCCGGTCTGCCCATGCTCGAGCAGATACTTGAACCGCGCATTGGTGTCGAAGGCCGAGCCGAAACCGGCGAACTGCCGCATCGTCCAGGTCTTCGCGCGGTAACCCGTCGGATGGATCCCGCGCGTGTAAGGCGGCTGCCCGGGGAAGCCAATCTCTTCGGCAAAATTTATCCCTTCCAGATCACGCGGCGTGTAGAGGCGCTGAATCGGTTTGAGAGAGACGGTGGTGAATTCACTCCCGCTCTCCGGCAGTTTCCGCAGCGATGGCTGCAGGCATTTCTCCTCCCACTCCTGCTGCATTTCGCCGAGCGGGCTGCCGACGACATCCGTCGCATCCGTGCTGGTGGGATTCTTCATTGCTTACACTCCTTGCGAATCTGATCCGGGCTGCGGCTTCTGACTTTTCGCGCCTCGTACAGTTAAGCAGCGATGATAGTTGAGCGTCACAGAGCGAGTCAACGAGGAGGGAAGTGTCAGATGGTAAGAAGAAACCGCTGCCGCTCAACGCTTACTCGAATGCTTCGTGCAGCAGCAGGTGCGTGAGATAAAACAACGCGACCCCGGCAAAGACCATTAGTGAAGTGCGTGCGCCACCCTCGCGGTTGACTTCCGGGATGAGGTCAGAGGCGGCGACGTAGAGCGTCACCCCGGCTGAGACGGGCAGGGCGTACCTGACTGCGGTGTGGAAGGTTGTGACCGATAAAACTCCGACCAGTAAAACTCCTGCCACTGTCGCCAGCGCGATCACTGCGGTCGCCTGCAACGCGCCCCGGCGGCTGTGGCCCGAAGCCAACATGATTGAGGCGATGGTAAAACCCTCGGGAATCTTGTGCAGCATCACGGCGATGAACAGCAGCACGCCGAGACGCAGGCTGGTCAGACTCCCCGAAGCGATGGTGACTCCGTCAAAGAAGGTGTGGATCGAGAGCGCAACTACAGCCGTGGTTGCCGCGCCCTGTCGCAGGACTTCTTCAGCGTGTGTTTCTTCGCCAAAGTGAAAATGCGGCGCCAAGGTGTGTTCGGCAAACTGGATCAGCAGATACCCGGCCAGCAGCCAGGTCATTGCTTCGACCGAACGGAGTCCCCACATCTGTGTCGTCGCAGGAATAACTTCGATGATGACGGCGGCCAGCATGAATCCGGCTCCCAACGCCACCAGGTACTTGAGGCGATGATGGCTGGAATGCTTTGTTCTGGTTACCAGGAAGCCACCAAGCAGATTCGCGGATGCGGCCAGCAGGCCAGACAGGGTCAGTTGAATAAATGGGGTCATCTGCTCGTGATGATCTCTTTCATGGAATGAAGCTGGAAACGTAAAGTCTGGGTATATTCAAAGCGGGCGCCACTATAACACAGACCAATCCGCTAAGTTCAAGGTTACACAGGGGTTCACCAGTAGCACCCGCGTGGTCGGCATCTTGTCAGCGCTGATTATGAGAGGAGTAGTCCAGATCATTCAATAGTTTAGATCAGCTTCCTTGAAGTCAGAAATTAGAAAGCGGTGTCTAACAAAGTACTTGACACACAGATAGCATTGACGTAGCATACGCCCCATTCGTGGTAAATAGTGGTAAGAAGTGGCCTGCAATTAAAGTTTTGCAGGGGGCTTTTTGAGAATTCACCTGAACTCCCGTGACCGCTCTTAAGCATCTGATTAGTAATGAGATCGGCGTGTATGCTCTGCCGATCTCAGGTGATCGGGTCAATCCTCCAGAGATATTTCAGTACGTTGCAAAATGTTGCGTGGCAGCTACACAGCAAGGGTGGATGACAAGGGGCGGCTCAAGATTCCGGCCGGGTTCAAAAGAGTCCTCGACGAGAGATATCACAGTCAGGATTTCTTCGTGACCAGCCTGACCGGAGAATGCGCATGGGTTTATCCGCTGCGTGAGTGGGAAGAGATCGAACAACGGCTGGCTCTGCTACCCTCAATGAACCCGACGCGGCGCAGGTTTCTGGATCGCACCAATTATTACGGCCAGGTTCAGCAGTGCGACCCGCAGGGGCGAGTGCTGATCCATCAACTGCTGCGCGGGGCGGCTGAGTTGCTCGACGAGGTGACAGTACTCGGGCATCTGACTTATCTGGAAGTCTGGAGCGCCGAAAGATTCCGCCGGGTGCGGCTGGCGGAGCAGCCGTTCGGGCTGGAGGATGAAATGACGCTGTCGAACCTGGGAATTTGAAGGAAGCCCGAAGAGGCAGAGTCCCATTTTCTCAATCTTCGGGTTCGGGCTGTACGGCAATGCAGATTCATCATCCGGTTATGCTCGCCGAGGCGCTGGATTTTCTGGCGGCGTCATTGGCAGAAGAAGATGATGAGTTATCCGTTGACAGATTATTCGTGGACGCCACGCTGGGTTTGGGCGGGCACACTGAAGCGATCCTGCGGGCTTCACCGCGCAACCGCGTGATCGGTTTTGATCGCGACGCTGAAGCAATCGGGCTGGCGCGTGACAGGCTGGCGGAATTCGGAGGGAAATTTGAAGCAGTCCACACGGATTACCGTCAGATCAAATCGGTCCTCGTTGAAAAGGGAATAAATTCAGTCGCCGGCATCCTGGCCGATCTCGGGATCTCGTCCTTCCAGGTTGACACCTTGGAGCGTGGCTTCAGCTTCAGAGCTGAGGCGCCGCTCGACATGCGGATGGATCGCAGCCAGGAAATGACAGCCGCAAAGCTGGTCAACAGCCTGAGCGAACGCGAACTGGCTGACATCATCTTTGAATACGGCGAAGAGCGGGCGGCGCGGCGCATCGCGCGGCAGATCGTGATCGCCAGAGCGAAAACCCCGATCACCACTACTTCGCAGCTTGCCGAGCTGGTAGTCAGGGTGGTTCACCCGCCGGGCCGCTGGAAGACACATCCGGCGACCCGGACATTTCAGGCGTTGCGCATTGCAGTCAATCGCGAGCTTGAAAATCTGGAGGGATTCGTAGCCGATGCCGTTGACCTGCTCGAAACAGGTGGGCGGCTGGTGATCATTACTTTTCACTCGCTCGAAGACCGTCTGATCAAGCAGGCTTTGAAATTCCAGTCCGGTCAGTGCGTCTGCCCCCCGAACCTGCCGGATTGTCAGTGTGGGGCCGTGCGGCGTGTCGAGATCCTCACTCGCAAGGCGATTCAACCAAGCCCCGCCGAAGTTGAGGCGAATCCACGTGCCCGCAGCGCCAGACTGCGAGCCTGCCGGAAACTGTAACACGTACTCATAAACGCCCCGTCCCCGTTTGCAGGAGAAATACAAACCGCGATTACAAATTGCAAGGAGTCAGAGATGAGCATTTACTACCGCCCGGCCATTCAGAATGGGCACATCTCAAAGCGGCCGCGGCAACCCTTTCAACCCAAGGTCGCTGCCGCCCCGGCGCTCGGCAGGTCGTCAGCGCCGGCGGCTTCCGCCCCTGAGGATCGGCGGACGGGGGTGATGATTTTACTGATCGCCTGCGGGCTGCTGATCGCAGCGGGGTTCGTTTATGCGTTGTCACGGCATTTCACGAGCGGCGCGCTCGTGCGCGATGAGGTGAAGCTCAAATCAACCATTGATCAGAATACTTCCGAGAAGCGTCATCTGGGTGTCAGGTACGATCAGGCTCTCAGCCCGGATCAGCTCGAGCAACGAAATTCAGGCAGCGGTCTGGCTCCGATGAGATTTGATCAGGCCGTCGCATCAAACGCGCCCGCCGGGGTAAAGAAAGAGAGAAATGATAAAAGCAGGGGGCAGCGCAGAGAACCGGCGCTGTCTGACTGATTACTGAGCAGCAGTCGTTCCGGACTTCCGGTTTCAAAACTCTCAGGCCGGCCATATGCGAGCAGGAAAGAAGCAGAAGAAAAAGGGCAACGTCTCCCGCCTCCTCTGGCTGGCGCTGCTCTTCATTGCCTGGATGACGGCGATCATCTGGCGGCTGACTTACCTGCAGGTGACGAGGCACGATTACTACCACGCCCGCGCCGAGGCGCAGCGTCAGGACGCGATTGCCGTCAGCCCGCTGCGCGGAACCATCGTTGACCGCAACGGGTCGAACCTGGCCGTCAGCACCGATACCGATTCGATCTTCGTCTACACCCGCGAAGTCACGGACCCCGAGAAAATCTCCCGCACGCTCGCGCCGCTGCTCGGCGAGCGCGAAGGCGACCTGATTCAGAAGCTGACCGGCAGCGGCAACAAAAACAGGTTCATCTGGCTCAAGCGCAAGGTTGATTTTGAGACGGCCAAAGCCATCACCGGAGCGGTCGAGCATTCCAGATTGAGCGGCGTGCATTTCGTCAAGGAGCCGCAGCGCTATTACCCGAACGGCGCGCTCGGCGCACACCTGCTCGGTTACGTCAACATAGACGAGCAGGGACTGGCGGGGCTCGAACTGGCGCACGATAAAAATCTGCGCGGCCGTCCCGGACAGGCTTTCTTTGAAGTGGATGGCCGTCACCAGCCTTTCGACCGGCACGACACTCCGGCGGTGAACGGCTCGCGCGTCGAGCTGACCATTGATGCCGCGTTGCAGCATCAGGTCGAATCAATTCTGGAAAAAGCCCGCAACGCGACCCAGGCCAGAAGCGCCACGGCCATCGTGCTTGATCCGAAGACCGGCGAAATCCTCGCGCTCGCCAACGCGCCCGACTTCGACCCGAACCAGCGACCGAAGCGCAGCGGTGATGACGAAGAGGACAGAGTCCGTCGCAACCGCGCGATTACTGATGTTTACGAGCCCGGCTCGGTCTTCAAGATCGTGACTTATTCAGGGGTGATTGAAGAGGGGCTGGCACGGCCTGACGATAAGGTTGACTGTCAGGGCGGGCAGATCACTCTGTACGGTCGCACGATCAGAGATTCCCACCTCGGAACCGGGGTTGTGACCGTGGCGGATGCGCTGGCCAAATCGTCGAACGTCGGCGCGATCAAAATGGCGCAGCGGCTGGGCGAGGCGCGGCTGGCCGATTACGTCTCGCGCTTCGGCTTCGGCCACAAGACTGGAATTGATCTGCCGGGCGAAGTCAGCGGTCTGGTGAACAACCTGCGCGACTGGCACGGGACTTCCTATGCTTCGATTGCGATGGGACACGAGGTCGGCGTGACCGCGTTGCAGGCCGTGACAGCGATGGCCGCGATAGCCAATGGCGGCGTCCGCATTCAGCCGCATGTGGTCCGCAAGGTGACGGCTGAAGACGGGCGCGTGATTTATGAAGCGAATCCGGAAGCGCATCGCGCCATCAGCGAGCGCACGGCGAACACGCTGACCGGGATGCTTGAAGGCGTCGTCACTCACGGCACGGCGCGCCGCGGGGTGAAACTGGCGGGCTATAAGGCCGCGGGCAAAACCGGCACGGCGCAGAAAGTCCTGCCGGGCGGCGGTTACTCGAACACGAAGTTTGTCGCCTCGTTCGCCGGGTTCGTCCCGACCACGAATCCGCGTTTCGCCATCATCGTGGTGCTTGACGAGCCGGTCGGATTGCATCAGGGCGGGCAGGTGGCGGCGCCGATCTTCGGCGAAATTGCCGAAGCCGCGCTCGCCGGTTCTCTCGTCAAACCCGACGGCGAGGAATACCAGCAGCAGATCGCGAAGCTCCAGGAAAAAGCCCGCGCCGAATCAGCAAAGCCTGCTGAACAGGCCGAGGCTGCGAAGTCTGAAAATGTAAAGCCGGAGGCGAAGGAAGCCGCAACAAAGACTGAAGAGGCGAAGGAGCCGCAGCCGGAAGAAAAGCCTGAACAGCAGGAGAAGCCCGGGAAGAAATCAGGCAATAAGTCGGCAGGCGCTGAACGCGAGAAGAAAGCAGAGACAAAAGACAAAGAGATCGTCGTCAATAAATCCGGTTCGAGCGCCCCTGTTATTCAGAACAACCTGATGCCGGCTGCCGCGGGCCCGGGCGTGATGCCCGATCTGCGCGGTCGCAGCCTGCGCGCCGTCGCTCAGACCTGCGCCAGTCTGGATTTGAAACTGAAGGTGAGCGGTTCCGGCGTTGCCGCGCGCCAGTCTCCCGCGCCAGGCGCGCGCGTCAGGCCGGGGGAGAGTTGTAAAGTAGAATTCCAGTAGAGCCTCGGGCTCTGCTCAGTATGACCACACTGCGTGAAATTGCCGGCAGCATCAACGCTCGTGCGAGTGGCGCAGGGCTTGATACAGTCGTGCCGGCGACCGGTTCCGCAGTGACACACGATTCACGCCGCGTAGTGCCGGGGGGCATATTTGTTGCCATCACAGGCGCACATCGGGATGGCAACAACTTCATCAGTGATGTGATGAGGCGCGGCGCGCTGGCCGTGATCTCGGGGCGGTCACGGCCAGCAAATTTTCCCGGCGTCTGGTTACAGGTTGACGACGCGCGCACGGCGCTCGCACAGGCCGCCGCCGCGGTTCACGGTTACCCGTCGCGCAGTCTCAGACTCGTCGGTGTGACCGGGACGAATGGCAAGACCACGGTCGCGCACCTGACCGAATCAATCTTCCTCGCCGCGGGCGAAGTCCCGGCGATGATGGGGACGATCAGCTACCGGATCGGCGACGAGCAGGTTGACGCGGAGTTCACGACGCCTGAGGCCTCGGAGATTCAGGACTTCCTGCGCCGCGCGGTCGAGGCCGGGTCGCGTTACGCGGTGATGGAAGTCTCGTCGCACGCGATTGACCTGCGGCGGGTCGAAGGGCTCGAATTCGCCGTCGCCGCGTTTACGAACCTGACTCAGGATCATCTCGATTACCACAAGACGCTTGACGAATATTTCGCGGTCAAGCGCCGGCTCTTTGAAGGCCGCATCGGGAGTTCACTTCTGCCGCCCGCCCGCTCGGTTATCAACCTCGATGACGAGCGCGGCGCGGAGTTGAAGGCGATTGGCGGGGCGCAGACGATCACTTACGCGCTCGAAGCAGAAGCCGATGTGACGACTGACGCGCGCGACTTCGGACTGAACGGGCTCGACTTTATTGCCCGCATGCCGGAGGGTGAAATCAATGTCGTCTCGTCCCTCGTCGGTCGTCCGCATGCTTACAACTGCCTGTGCGCCGTTGGCATTGGAATTGCTCTCGGTTTTGATCCGGATACGATCGCGCGCGGCATTACCGGATGCAGACTGGTGTCCGGACGTTTTGAAAGGGCGAGCGGCGATGAAGATGACATCACGGTCATTGTGGATTATGCCCATACGCCTGACGCACTGCTCAATGTACTGCGGACGGTGCGCGACGCAGTGAGGGGTAAAAGATGTCGCGTGATCACGGTCTTCGGCTGCGGCGGCGACCGCGACAAGACCAAACGCCCGCTGATGGGCGAGGCCGCCGCACAGTTGAGCGATCACGTGATTGTGACTTCCGACAATCCGCGCAGCGAGAACCCGGCAGCGATTCTGGATGATATTGAACCCGGATTGAAAAATCTCTCCACGCCGTATGAAATGATTGTTGATCGCCGCGAAGCGATCTTTCGGGCCATCACCCAGGCGTCACCCGGCGACGTCGTGATGGTGGCGGGCAAAGGTCACGAGACTTATCAGATTCTCCCGACCGGAAAGATTCACTTCGATGACCGCGAAGTCGCGCGCGAAGCGCTCACCGAACGAAGGTCACGGATCTGAAATTTGAAATCCGGGCCGGAAGGGGCAGTAAGTGAAACTTGGTGAGATCGCCAGACTGTGTGGTGCGAGCCACAATCTGAGTGCCGTGCTGGCCCAGAGCGAGCCTGTGGGCATCGCTATGGATTCGCGCGCGATCAAACCCGGAGAATTGTTCATCGCGATCCCCGGCGAGCGCGTTGACGGCCACCAGTTCGTCGCGGAGGTACTCGACAAGGGCGCGTGCGCGGCTCTGGTTGTTCATAAACGCTTGCCGTTTGCCGACCGGCTCGGTGCTTACTCTGACCGACTGCTCTTTGTCACCGACACCGTTGCCGCGAGCCAGCAGATGGCCGCGCGAGTCATCGCCGCCTGGGACCGCCCGGTCGTCGGCGTGACCGCGAGCGCGGGCAAAACGACGATGAAGGATCTGACCGCGCACGTACTCGGGGCAGCCGGACGGGTGTTCAAATCGCTCGGCAATTTGAACACCGGCTACGGGCTGCCGCTAACCGTCGGTCGCATGATCACCGGCGGCGCGCGGCCCGAGGATTTCGATCTCGCGGTCTTTGAAATGGGGATGAACTCCTACGGCGAAATTCGGCGGCTGGCTGAGATCGCGCCGCCATCGGTATCGGTCGTCGGCAACGTCGGCACCGCGCACATTGAGTTCTTCGGCTCACAGGAAGCCGTCGCGCGCGCCAAGGCGGAAATAGTTGACGGCCTGAAATCCGGAGGCACGGCGGTTCTGAACGCCGACGATCCGCTGGTCATCAGAATGCGTGAGCGTCGCGCGGATATTTCAGTGCTGAGTTTCGGCATTGACGCCGAGGCGGATGTCAGGGCCGGCGAAATCAGCAGCGAGGACGATCTGAGCGGGACGCGGTTTCAATTGATTACGCCGCGGGGCGGTGCCGAAGTCAGATTGCCGTTGATCGGTCGCCACAACGTTTACAACGCGCTCGCCGCCGCCGCGGTCGGTCATCACTTCGGGTTGACGGCTGAAACCATCGCGGCGCAACTCGCGACTTCGGCGGCCTCGAAGATGCGCGGCGAGGTGTTACGCTTCGCCAACGGCGTGACGGTAATTGACGATTCGTACAACTCGAACCCGCAGGCGCTCGTTGAAGCCGTGCGCGCGATGGCGGGCGCGAAAGGTTTCGGGCGGAAGATCGTCGTCGCGGGCGAGATGCTCGAACTGGGCGAGCAGGGCGCGGAATTGCACCGCCGCTGCGGGCGTGAGATCGCGGCAACGGGCATTGACCGGTTGATCGGCGTGCGCGGCCTGGCAAAAGATCTGATCGCCGGGGCGGTGGAAAACAATGGCAGCTATGCCAATCAGTCTGCCTTCTTTGAGACGCCGGAACGCGCCGGCGAATTGCTCACTGCCGAAGCGCGCGCCGGCGACCTGATTTTAGTCAAAGGCTCACGCGGCGTGCGGACGGAAAAAGTGGTTGAGAGATTGCGCTCCGCATTCAGCAAATGAGGCGGGCGTCAGCGGCTGACGGCACCGAACCCTGACACCTGACACCTGACCGGATGCTTTATTACCTCTTTTACGAACTGTTGTATGAAAAATACCACGTCCAGTATCCGGCACTGCGTGTCTTCAACGTTTTTCAGTACGTCACGTTCCGCACGGCTTACGCGACGATGACGGCGCTCGTGCTGAGCCTGCTGTTCGGGCCCTACGTGATCCGCAAGCTGCGCGAATTCAAATTCGGTCAGGAGATTCGCGAGGAAGGCCCGGCCTCGCATCAGTCGAAACGCGGGACGCCGACGATGGGCGGCGTGCTGATTATGTCCTCAATCCTTGTTTCGACGCTGCTCTGGGCGGACATCAGAAATCATTACGTGATCATCGGGCTGATCGCAATGACCGGGTATGCGACGATTGGTTTTCTGGATGATTTCATCAAGATCAGGGAGAAGCGCAATCTGGGACTGACCGGCAAACAGAAGCTGCTCGGCCAATTTATCATCGGCCTGGTGGTCTGGGCACTGCTGTTCTGGTGGGCCGGGTATTCGAACGTGCTGAGCGTGCCGTTCTTCAAAAACTTCCAGCCGCATCTGCCGCTGCTGGTTTACCTGGGCATCATCATGTTTATTCTGGTCGGTTCATCAAATGCGGTGAACCTGACGGACGGACTTGATGGGCTGGCGACCAGCGTGACGCTGGTCGCGGCTGCGGCGCTGACCGGGATCACCTACGTCACGGGGCATGCGAAGTTTGCTGATTACCTGGACATCCCGCATGCGCCCGGCGTCTGGGAACTGACGATTCTCTGCGGCGCGATGGTGGGCGCGAGCCTCGGCTTCCTCTGGTTCAATGCGCCGCCGGCGGAAGTTTTCATGGGTGATGTTGGCAGTCTTGGCATTGGCGGCACGCTCGGCGCGGTCGCGATCATGATCAAGCAGGAAATCCTGCTCGGCTTCATCGGCGGCGTATTCGTGATCGAGGCGATGTCGGTGATGATTCAGGTGGCGTATTTCAAATTGACCCGCAAGCGCGTGTTCAAGATGGCCCCGATTCACCACCACTTTGAATTGCTGGGCTGGAAGGAATCGAAAGTCGTCTTTCGTTTTCTCATCGCCGCGATTTTATTCGCGCTCTTCAGCCTCTCGACGCTCAAGCTGAGGTGACGCATGCAGGTCGGCGGCAAAAATGTTCTGGTGGTCGGCGCCGCCCGGAGCGGGCTCGCGGCGGCTGATTTCCTGCTCGCCCGCGGCGCGCGCGTAACGGTGAACGATGCAAAGCCTGAAAGTGAACTGAGCGTTGCGGCTGCGCTGCGGGGCAAGGGAGTTGAAGTCGTCGCGGGTTCGCACCCGACAGAGTTATTTGAAAAAGCGGATCTGATCGTCGCCAGCCCCGGCGTCCCGCTCGCGCTTGAGCCGTTCCGGAAAGCCGCGGCGGCGGGGGTTGAAATCATCAGCGAGATCGAACTGGCCGCGCGTTTCCTGAGGGGCCGGCTCATCGGGATCACCGGGTCGAATGGCAAGACGACGACGACGACTCTGATCGGGGAACTGCTCAAAAATGCCGGGCTGCCGACGCTGGTCGGGGGCAACATCGGCACGCCGCTGATTTCGCTCGTCGAGAGTTCGCGTGAAGACGACTTCATGGTGATCGAACTGAGCAGCTTTCAGCTCGAAGCGGTCGAGACGCTGCGGCTGTTCGCGGCGGTGATGCTCAACATCACGCCCGACCATCTGGATCGTTATGCTTCGATGGGCGATTACGCGGCGGCCAAGGCGCGAATCTTTCTGAACCAGACGCCGGAAGACCTGGCGGTACTCAATGCCGATGATGAGCGCGTGGCGGCGATGAGCAGCGAGACCGCGGCTCACGTCGTTTACTTCAGCCGCCGGCGTGAACTCGAAGAGGGGATCTTCCTGCGCGGCACGGACATCATCAGTCGCAGTGGCGGCAGGGAGCAGGCGCTGCTCAATCGCGGCGAGATCGGTTTGCGCGGTGATCACAATCTGGAAAATGTGATGTCGGCGCTGGCGGTCGGGCTGGCCTGCGGCGCGGCACTGGATTCCCAGCGCGAAACGATTCGCAACTTCAAAAGCGTCGAGCATCGGCTGGAGTTCGTGGCTTCGGTGGACGGCGTGGATTTTTACAACGACTCGAAGGCGACCAATGTTGACGCGGCGATCAAATCGCTCGAAGCGTTCCCGGGCAACCTGATCCCGATTTTCGGCGGCAAGGATAAAGGCAGCGATTACGCGCCGCTCGCGCCGCTCGTCCGCGAACGCTGCGAACACGTCATCCTGATCGGTGCGGCGGCTGACAAGATCGCTGAGGCGCTCGGAGGCGCGAAGCCACTGCACCGCGCCGCGACGATGCCCGAAGCCGTCAGGCTTGGATTCGAGTTGAGTCGTCCGGGTGACACCGTGCTGCTCGCCCCCGCGTGCGCGAGCTTCGATATGTTCGACAATTACGAGCATCGCGGCAGAGTTTTCAAGGAAGCAGTCAGGGATCTGAAATCGAATGGCTGAGAAGGCAACAACCAGGTTGATGGGTTCGCTCGACGAGGTCAGATGGGACATCTGGCTGGCGACGGCGACGATTGGGCTGGTGGTGTTCGGCACGGTGATGATCTACAGCGCGTCCGGCTATGTCGCGCAGGAGCGCTTCGGCGACGCGCACCATTTTCTGGTGCGGCAGGTCGCATGGGTGCTGCTCGGGCTGCTCGCGATGATGATGACGATGCGGATTGATTACCGGCATTACTGGAATCTGCCGGTGGTCTATGGACTGCTCGGGGTGAGCGTGGTGCTGCTCGGTCTGGTCTTCTTCTTCCCCGCGCGCAATCACGCGCACCGGTGGATCAGCTTCGGCTCGTGGGCGTCGGCGCAGCCGTCGGAGATGGCGAAGATCGCGCTGGCAATCTTTCTGGCCCGCTTTCTGTCGGTGCGCGAGCAGGAGGGAGAGACCGGCAACTTCCTGACGACCGTGATTCCGGCGAGCGTCGTAACCGGCGGCTTGGCGGTGCTGATCATCAAGGAGCCTGACCTCGGCACGACGCTCATGCTCGGCGCGATCTTTCTCGCCATGATGTTCGCGAGCGGCGTCAGGGTGCTGCACCTGCTCTCCTTCACGCCGCTGCTGCTCGTGGCGTTTTACTTCTACATCTTCCGCGTCGGCTGGCGCTGGGATCGCATTCTGATCTTTCTCAACCCCGAGAGCGATCCGCGCGACAAGGGGTTTCAGGTTCTGCAGTCGCTGATCGCCGTCGGTTCAGGCGGGCTCTCGGGCCTCGGCCTGGGTGAAGGGAGGCAGAAGATGCTTTACCTGCCGGAGCCGCACGCCGACTTCATCTTCGCGGTGGTCAGCGAAGAGCTTGGACTGATCGGCGCGGTCACGCTCGTGCTGGCTTTCGGGTTTCTGCTCTGGCGCGGGCTGCTCGTCAGCCGCCGCGCGCCCGACAGGTTCGGCCAGCTGCTGGCGCTGGGTTTGACGGTGATGCTCGTCGCGCAGGCCTTCTTCAACATCAGCGTGGTGCTGAGTCTCGTGCCGAACAAAGGCATCCCGCTGCCGTTCGTCAGCGCGGGCGGCTCGTCGCTGCTCTTCACGCTCGCCGCAATCGGCATCCTGCTCAACATTTCAGAAAAGGGAACGAAGAAAGGATGATGGATGAAGGGGCGCGACAGCAGAAGACGGGGGCGGGAGGTGCGGGGGACTCAGGAGGTCACTCTGCTTCAGTCTTTCGCGTCATCATTGCTGGAGGTGGCACTGGCGGGCACATCTATCCCGGCATTGCCATCGCGCAGGAATTCAAACGGCGCAACGCCGCCACCGAAGTCCTGTTCGTCGGGACGGCCCGCGGGATGGAAACCAGGATCGTTCCGCGCGAGGGTTTTCCGCTGGAACTGATCGAAGTGGCCGCCCTCAAAGGCGTGAGCCTCGTGCGGCGGATCAAATCGCTGCTGCTGCTGCCGAAAAGTTTTCTGGTCGTTCGTTCTTTGATCAAACGTTTCCGCCCTGATGTCGTGATCGGCGTCGGCGGCTATTCATCGGGGCCGGTCGTGATGGTGGCCTCGCTGATGGGCGTTCCGACGATGGTGGCGGAGCAGAATGCGCTGCCGGGTTTTACCAATCGCATGCTGGCGCGGTTTGTGCGCGCCGCCGCAGTGTCGTTCGAAGAGGCCCGTGCCTTCTTTGGCAACAAGGCCGAGATTACCGGCAATCCGGTGCGCGCGGAGTTTTTCGGCGTGCCGGAACATGAGGATGTGTCCGGGGCGACTTCTCACAAAGCCCACATCCTCTTCACTGGCGGCAGCCAGGGGGCGCGCCCGATCAATGAGGCACTGATCGCCGCGCTCCCGCTGCTGACGAGCGAAAAAGACCGGATGACGTTCACTCATCAGACCGGCGAAAAGGATCTGGAGCGGGTGCGGGCGGCTTACGAGCAGTCCGGGATCAGTGCCGAAGTCAAACCGTTCATTGAACGCATCGTTGATGAATTCGCGCGCGCCGATCTGGTCGTCGGCCGGGCCGGGGCGACGACGGTCGCGGAACTGGCCGCGGCGGGCAAACCGGCGTTGATGATCCCGTTCCCGCTGGCGGCTGACGACCATCAGCGCAAAAACGCCGAGGCCGTCGAACGCGCCGGGGCTGGGCGGATGATTCTGCAATCGGAACTGACGGGCGAGCGGCTGGCCGATGAAATCCTGCGACTCGTGCGCGACCCGCAGAGATTGAGACAGATGTCTGAGCAAAGCCGCAAACTGGCGCGCCGCGATGCGGCGGCCAGAGTGGTTGATCTGGCGATGAGGATAGCGGAGAGGAATTAGGATTCAGGAGTTAGGATTTAGGGGGGTGATGAGTCGTCATCAGCTAAATCCTAAATCCCAAATCCTAACTCCTGAGTTTATGTTCAAGAAGTTCCAGCACATTCATTTCATCGGGATCGGCGGCATCGGGATGAGCGGCATTGCCGAAGTGCTGCTCAACCTTGGCTATCAGGTGTCCGGGTCGGACGTGAAGCGTTCGGCGATCACCGACGGGCTGGAAAGTCTCGGCGGAAAAATTTACGAGGGGCATGCGGCGGAGAATGTCGAAGGGGCGCAGGTGGTCGTGACTTCAACTGCGGTGCGTCCCGACAACGTTGAAGTTGTCGAAGCTGCGCGGAGGCAGATTCCAGTGATCCCGCGTGCGGAGATGCTGGCCGAACTGATGCGATTGAAGTACGGCATTGCGGTCGCCGGGTCGCATGGCAAGACGACGACGACTTCGATGGTCGCGACGGTGCTGGATCGCGGGAACTTCGACCCGACTGTGGTGGTCGGCGGGAGGCTGAACATCATCGGCAGTAACGCGAAGCTGGGCAGCGGCGACTTTATGGTCGTCGAAGCCGACGAAAGCGACAAGAGCTTCCTCAAGCTTTCGCCGACGATTGCCGTCGTCACCAACATTGATCGCGAACACCTCGATTTTTACAAAGACCTCGACGAGATTCGTGATTACTTCGTGCAGTTCGTCAACAAGGTCCCGTTTTACGGCGCGGTGATCATCTGCCTCGATGACCCGAACGTGCAGGCGATCATCCCGCGCATTACGCGGCGCGTGATCAGCTACGGCCTGCGCGCGCAGGCGGACATTTCGGCGAGCGGGGTTGAGATTTTGCGCGACACGTTCGGCTCGACTTTCAGCGTGCGGCGCCGGGGCGAAGAGCTTGGGCGGATCAGCCTCAGCGTGCCCGGCGTCCATAACATCTGCAACGCGCTGGCGGCGGTCGCCGTCGGGCTTGATCTGGGAATGGGGTTCGACGTGATTGCCGGGGCGCTCGAATCATTCAGGGGCGCGGAACGGCGCTTCCAGGTCAAAGGCCAGATCGGCGAGGGCGAACGCGAGAGCATCCTGGTGGTTGACGATTACGGCCACCACCCGACTGAGATTCGCGCCACGCTCGCGGCGGCGAAATCAACCGGGCGACGTCTGGTGGTGCTGTTTCAGCCGCATCGTTACACGCGCACGCAGGCGCTGCACGAGGAGTTCGCCCGGTCTTTTTACGACGCCGATGTCGTGCTGCTGACCGAAATCTATGCGGCGAGCGAGGACCCGATTCCCGGCATTACGGGGCAGGGGCTGGCCGAAGAGATCGAGCGCTTCGGCCACCGCAAGGCGCGTTACATCGGCGGCGTGGACGAGGGCGCAAGGGTTTTGTCGGAAGTCACACAGCCCGGCGATCTGGTGCTGACGCTCGGCGCGGGCAACGTCTGGCGCGCGGGCGAAGAGTTTCTGGCCCTCAGGCGAAGTTGAGAGGGCGGAGTTTCAAATCTGAGATTTGAAATTTGAGACGGCAGGTGGTCATCGAAAAAGGTCAGGAGGGAAACGACTCGATTGAGCTATCCGCTGAAAGATTCCAGTCAGGGCGATTCGCGGAAGAGGGCCGCGGGCAGACGCGTCGTCGAACGCCTTGACGAGATCGAAGCGATTGCGCGGGCGACCGATTCGCAATGCCGCACGTGGCAGTGGCTGAAGAATTTCACGTCGTTGCGCGTGGGCGGGCCGGTTGCAGCCATCATCTATCCGGAAACGATAAAGGGGGCGGCACAGGTCGTTCACCGGCTGCAGGAAGCGGGAATCAGGTGGCGCGCGCTCGGGCACGGGACGAGCATCCTGGCTTCGGATGAAGTTCACGATTACGTGGCGATCAGTCTGCGGCTGCTGGATGAAAGGCTGATCTTTGATGAATTGAGTGTGCAGGTTCACGCCGGCTACAGCCTGCTCGCGCTGGTCAAGGCGACCGCCGAACGCGGGCTGTCAGGATTGGAAAGTCTGGCCGGGCTGACCGGAAGCATCGGCGGCGCGCTGCGCATGAACACTGAAGCAGGCAGCGACCTGTGGCGGTTCGTTGAAAGCTTCACGCTCGCTGACGGGGGCGAGATCAGAGTCATGCCGGTCGCTGATGGTCGGAATTGTCTGGCCGAAGACACTCTGATTCTGGCCGTCACGCTCAGACTGACGCCGGGCGAGCCTGAGCAGATCAAAGCGGCGGGCGAACATTGGTATCAGGCGCGGATGGCGGAAAGGCCGGATGTGCAGATCAACGCGACCCGGATCTTCGGCGATATTTCCGCCAGACCTTTTCAGGGGACGGTTCCGCTGAGCGCCGGACAGATCATTGATCAGCTGGGCTTCAGTGGGAAAAGTCATGGCGGCGCGCGCGTCTCGGAAACCAACGCGGAATACATCATCAATGAAGGCACTGCCACGGCGGACGACGTAATGACACTGACCGACCTGATTCGCGACCAGGCCCGCAAGCTGCGCGGGTTCGATCTGGAATACGGGATTGATATCTGGAAGGACGAGACCAATGAGGCCGACCCGCAGTAACAAAGGGCAGATGACGGGGGCGCCGGCGGGGCAGGCCGGCTTCAGCCCCGGCAGCTATTCGCCCGGCGATCTGGCCGCGCGCCATCGCTATGCCCCGGCGGGAACCGGCATCGTTCCGCCGCGCCGCAAGCCGCGCGGCCTGCCGGAAGAGCGGATGCGCAACGGCAAGCCTGTCACGAGCAGGAGCAAAGTCTCATCGGGCTGGATCAGCCGGCATCGCGTCACAATATTTGTCACGCTCATTGTGCTGACGCTCGGTGCGCTCGTGTCAGCCGGAATGGTTCGCGCTTACCGCTCGTTCGCCGGTTCGCATCTCTTCGCCCTGCGGCGGGTGGAAATCCTCGGCACGGAGCGGATGCCGCGCGAGGAACTGACTCAGGCGCTGCGACAAAAAATCGGGAAGGAAGGGTTGTGGCAGGCCGATCTGGCGGCCCTGCGCGCCGAGGTGATGCGCTACTCGTGGGTGCGCGACGCTCAGGTGGAGCGGGTGCTGCCCGACACTCTGCGCGTGACGATCAATGAACGCGAGCCGTTGGCACTGGCACGGCGGGCGGGCGGCGCAGTCGTCTGGGTTGATCGCGACGGCATAGTGGTGGGCGAACAGTCCGCCTTCAAAAACAGAACGATCCCGCCGGTCATCAGCGGGCTTGAGGAAGCCGATGGTGCAACCGTGATCGAAGCCAATCGGGAGCGCCTGAACGTCTGGCAGCAGCTGTTGTCGGAATTCGACAGGCAGGAGCCGCGGCTCTCAGAGAAGATTGATGAAATAAATCTGGCGGACGTTCATGACGTGCGGCTGCGGCTCGTGGAAAAGAAGATCAGCGTGATGCTGGGTGAAACGAATTTCCGCGCGCGGCTGGAAGCGGCGCTGAAAGTACTGGACGCAGTTGAAAGAAAGGACGTGGCGACGCTCGGACTGCTCAACGTGGGCGACGCCGAGCGCATAGTCAGCGGCGGGCGGGTCGCTTACCTCAAGGCCACGCGCGATGACCGCGTGATCGTGGGGCTCAGGTGAAAAAGAGCGTGGAGTTCAGAGTTCGGAGTTCGGAGTTCGCCGTTCCGGGTTCCGATAGTAGCCGTGAATCGTCTGACTGAAAGCACGGACTCCGAAAGACGGGCCTCGAACTTCGAACCCTGAATTTCACGCGCTCAGCATACTCCCGGGGGATCATTAATGGCAAAACAGAATTTACAGGTTGTGGGGCTCGACATCGGGACTTCGCACGTCCGGGCGGTGATCGCCGAAATATTCGATCACCGGCTGGAAGTGGTCGGCATCGGCGAGAGTGAGTCAAAGGGCTTGCGCAAAGGCGTCGTCGTCAACCCCGACGCGGCGACCGAAGGGATCAGGCGCGCGATTGAAGCGGCTGAACTGATGTCGGGGCTCTCGGCACACGCGGTTTACGTCGGGCTGTCCGGCTCGCACATCAGGGGCGAAAACAGCCAGGGCGTGATCGCCGTTTCGAGCCGCCACCGCGAGATCAGCGCCGAAGACATCAAGCGCGTGATTGACGCCGCGTGCGCCGTCTCGATCCCGTCGGGGCGGGAGATCGCCGACGTGATCCCGCAGGAGTTCACCGTTGACGATCAGGACGGCATCGGCGACCCGCTCGGCATGCTCGGTTCGCGACTGGCCGCTTCGGTTCACATCGTGACCAGCCCGATTGCCGCGAAGCAGAACATCATCACCAGCGTCAATCGCTCGGGGCTCGCGGTCGCCGACATGATGCTCACGCAACTGGCCTCGGGTGACGCCGTGCTGACTGAAGAGGATCGTGAATTCGGCACGGCACTCGTCAACATCGGCGGGGAGACGACGGGTCTGGCGATTTATCAGCGCGGCACGGTCTGGCATACTGCGGTGCTTCCGGTGGGTGGCAATCATTTCACCAACGACATCGCCTTCGGCCTGCGCACGCCGATTCCCGAGGCCGAACGAATCAAGCGCGAGTACGGTTGTGCGTATCAGCACCTGCTGACTCCGATGGAAGGCGCGGAAACAATCGAAGTGCCGAGCGTCGGCGGGCGCGCCCCGCGTGAGCTTTCGCGGCAGATCCTGTGCGACATCCTTGAGCCGCGGGCGGAAGAGATCCTCTCCCACGTCCACGATGAGATCCGGCACGCCGGGTTCGACCGCCAGTTGTCGAGCGGGATTGTGCTGACCGGTGGCGGCGCATTACTGACCGGGATGGTCGAGATTGCCGAGCAGGTTTTCGACGCGCCGGTGCGTATTGGAGTACCGAGCGATTTCGGCGGCCCGGCAGACGAAGTGAACAGCGCCGGGTTCGCCACCGCCGTCGGGCTGGCGATGTACGGCCTCAGGCATTTGCAGGGGCAGGCGCACAGCGCGCGTCAGCAGCCGCGCAAGGCCCCCGCCTCATCAGTAACTGCCCGGGTCAGGCATCTTTTCGGCTCCATGTTCTGATGGGCGTGACTGGCGCCTGACGGCTGAAAATCAGGGTGCCGGGGGTGCCTGAGGAGAAAAAGTTGAAAGATGTTGACGCCGGCTGAAAAATTTTCTGAAAGTTTCATCCGCCCTTGGCAATTCTACATCTTGTGCTAAAATCCACCCGCTCATACAAGATGGCGCGCCAGCTTTCAGGGCGGAATTGTCTTACTCACGCATGCCGATCCTTGACGGAATCCCCGCAGCATAGTGTTTCCAGACGGAGTAGCTCTATCAGACTGAAGGGATTCGTAGTATGACTTAAGCGAATGGTTAAGGCCGTCACTCCCTGAGTCAGCCCCGTGCCGGACCGATGCCCTGAAGAGAAAGCTGGCGGGTGAAGACGCTGCGGGCGTCTTCACTGAGACGAAAAAGTCACAGAAGCAGTGCAATGACAAATTTCTATTACCTGAGAGCAGGAGGCGCAGGATGGAAGCAGAAGATCACGGGCTGAACTTCACGTTTGGCGATGAACCTCCGACCAGTGGCGCTCGCATCAAGGTGATCGGTGTCGGCGGCGGTGGCAGCAATGCCGTCAACCACATGATTGATGCGGAGATTGACGGCATTGAATTCCTCGTTGCCAATACCGACCTTCAGGCGTTGAAGAAGTCCCGGGCTTCGCACAAGCTGCAAATCGGCGCGAAACTGACTAAAGGCCTGGGGGCCGGGGCCAACCCGGAGATCGGGCGCGACGCGGCGCTCGAAGATACTGAAAAAATCATTGAGTCGCTCGAAGGCGCCGACATGGTCTTTGTGACCGTGGGCCTGGGCGGCGGGACGGGAACTGGGGCCGCGCCGATCATTGCTTCGCTCGCTTCCGAACTGGGCGCCCTGACCGTGGCCGTCGTGACCAAGCCCTTCCCGTTCGAAGGACGCCACCGCATGAAGCAGGCGGAGGCCGGGATGCAGGAACTGCGTTCGGTCGTTGACACGCTGATCACGATCCCGAATGAAAGGCTGATCCAGACGGTGGATCGCAGCATGTCGCTGGCCGATTCATTCCGCATGGCCGACGACGTGTTGCGTCAGGCCGTCCAGGGGATCTCGGATCTGATCACCATCCCCGGTTACATCAACGTGGACTTTGCCGACGTGAAGGCAGTGATGAAGGGGATGGGCATCGCGCTGATGGGGACCGGACATGGGCTCGGTGACAACCGCGCGCTCGAAGCCACACAGCGGGCCATTTCGAGCCCGCTGCTCGAAGAAGCTTCGATTGAAGGTGCCAGAGGCGTCCTCGTCAACATCACCGGCGGCTCGGACCTCTCGCTGTTTGAAGTGGATGAGGCGATGAAGGTCATTCACAGTCACGCCGACCCGGACGCCAACATCATCTTCGGCACGGTGACTGACGAGCGGCTGCAGAACGAGATGAAGATCACTGTCATCGCCACCGGTTTTGAGAAGGCGAACGAGAACCTGCACAACTTCCCGGTTCGCCCGAGCGGGCCTCCGCCTTCGCCGCCGCGGCCGAGCGGGCCTCCTTCGCCCCCACCGGGGCGCGGCTCTGAAGACCTTGACGTACCCACTTTTATTCGCAAAAAAGCTGACTGAACGAGTCTGAAAGCACCGCAATTGCCGGGCCCTGATGTCGGACGCTCGACTACTCTCCGATGGCTTTACCTCCTGATTCCGGAGCTTTCAGCCGATCACTCCTCACTTTGATTAACGGCGTTCGCCTTGCCTGATCAGGCGGGTTGATGTAGCATACATCCATAAGTGAATAGCAGAATTTAGTTTTGATTGCCGCTGCGTTCTGGCTTGATGCCAGCGGTAACCCCCGCGTCATTCCTCAGATGATCTCTCGTGAGGAATCTCTCGATTCAAGCGGTCTGGTGAGCAGCCAGGTTGGCCCCGTCGCAACAAGCGTCTGGTATCGCGTGGCCCCCCGGGGGCACGCAGCCTGAGTCTTACACCAGTAACTCGAAGGAATAATGAACCGAGGAACCCGGGTGGTTGGCGTTGATCTGCCGGGCGCCCGGGTTTTCGGCGCAGGGTAAAAACTCATCAGGGACAGCACCCCATAACATCTCTCGACAGAGGAGCTAAAGAAAGTGAACAGGAAACTGATTCGAACAACACTGGCAGAGGTCAAGGAACGCGAACAACAGGCGCGTCATGCCCCGCCTCCTCAACAGAAAAGTCAAAGTGACCAGTCGGGTGGCTCCAATGCGGCCCAACGCAAGCGCGTGCCGCCGGAGCAGACCAACGCCGAGAGCTTCTATTACAAGAAGCAGATGGACGCGCGCACGCCGATGGTCATCGTCTTACAGGATGGCGAGGTCCTGCACGGCACGATCGAGTGGTATGACAAAGGCAGTCTCAAACTGCACCGTCAGGGAGCGCCCAACCTTCTGATCCTCAAACACAACATCAAGTACCTCTACAAGGATCAGGACGGGGCCGACGACTAAGGCAGCCTTAAGCAAGCGGCTTTATGATTGAAGCCCGGACTGAATCAGAAGCCGGCGCCCCGGTCAGTGAACCGGCCGGGTGGCGTCCGCGCATCGGCATCACTATCGGAGACCCGTCCGGCATCGGTCCGGAAGTGACCCTCAAGGCCGTGGCCAGCCCCGAAGTTCTGGAAGCCTGCATCCCGGTCATTATCGGTGATGCCCAGTACCTCGCGCACTGGGCGCGGGTCTTCAACCTCACGCGCGGGCTCGATGTCATTCAGGCCGAACCGGCCAGTCTGACGCCGCTGCCGCCTGACCTCGACTCTCCCGTCATCTACAACCTGAACAACATTCCCGGCTCCATCGAGATGGGGAAAGAACAGGCGGTGTGTGGGCGCGCGGCGGCTGAATTCATCGAAGCCGCCGCGCGCCTGTGTCAGATGGGTGAACTCGATGCGATCACGACCGCGCCGATCAATAAAAGCTCGCTTTACCTTGGCGGCTACCCTTTCCCCGGTCACACCGAACTGCTCGCGCACCTGACGGCGACCGAAGAATTCGCCATGACTTTTATCGCGCCGGGCTTGCGGGTCGCGCTGCTGACCACCCATCTGTCACTGGCCGAAGCCATCAAGCAGGTCAGGAAGCCGCGCCTCGAAAGCCTGATCCGGCTCGTGCATCGTGAGTTCCTGCGCTACGGATTCGACCAGCCTCGCATCGCAGTCGCGGCGCTCAACCCGCACGGCGGCGAGGGCGGGCTGTTCGGATTTGAGGAGGCCGCGGAGATGATCCCGGCCATCGAATCCTGCCGGCTGAATGATGACATCAACGTCAGCGGCCCCTTCGCCGGCGACACCATTTTCCTGCGCGCGGCGCGCGGCGAGTTCGACGTCGTCGTCTCCTGCTATCACGACCAGGGACTGATCCCCGTCAAGTGTCTCTCCTTCGGCGAGGCCGTCAACGTCACCATCGGGCTGCCATTCATTCGCACCTCGGTTGATCACGGGACCGCCTTCGATATCGCCGGTCAGGGTAAAGCCGATCATTCAAGCATGGTCATCGCCATCAGACTCGCCGCCGATTTCGTCCGCCGGTCAAAACAGGGAGCCAGCGCAGCGAGTGGCGAGTGACAGGGGCTGACGGCAGCAAAGCTGCCCTGAGGTAAAGGCACGGAAAAAACGAAGGGCGCCCGGACTTCGACAGGCGAGTCCGGGCGCCCTTCGTTTTTTCCGACAACTTCAGTGGTGGAGGGTGACCAGTGATTTTGCCGGAGTCTTAACTCCCGATATTCAGAGTCACCCTGTTTGCGGTGTAGCCGTCGGCGGTGATCACGACGTCAACACTACCCCTGCTGCGCAGGCTCGTCGGAATCTTCACGTTGATCTGGTCCAGCCCGGCGAAACCTCCCTGCGCCCCGGCGTACTGAACTTCAGCCCCGACCCCTCCAATCGAGACCTGCACGCCGGATAGCGACTGGCGATTGCGGATCCCAGTGCAGAACAGGACGAGGTAATTCGGGTTCGCATTCGTCCCGGCGCTCAGCGGGCGCGCCGTCCCGTCAGGGTTGGCGACGGACTGGAAGTAGATGCCGTCAAAAGTCGTCAGCCCGGCGGGCACCCCCTGACCGTTGGCCGAGAAGGTGAAGATGCTCGGGTTCACCATGTTCATGCTGACCTTCCCGCTCGCAACCAGCGATCCATTGGTAGTGACGCGGACAGTTGATGTCCCCGCCGCGAGCCCGCGCGGCACGACGTAGTTGATCTGAGTCGGCGAGACGAAGAGCAATTGCGCGGCAGTGCCGTCAACCGTGACGGTCGTATTCCCCAGCACGGTCGGCAGCGGAAGAGAAGTCGCGGAAACAGTGACTGAGGTCAGATTCGACCCGTAAGTCGCCGCGAGGGAGTCGGGCGTGACCATCCCCTGATAGCTCGCAGCATTCACCGTCGCGACGTTCGGGACGGTGGTCGGCACCGGTTGACCGGCGTCCATCGTGGCGTCCACGTAACTGCCGAAGTCATTGGTCCAGTACCAGCGGTAAGTCGCACTGGGGCCGTACACGCGCCCGATCCCGATCACCGTGTAATTCGCATTGAGCATGTTCGCATTGTGGCCCGGCGAGTTTTTCCACTGGTTGAAAGTGTTGGCCGCGTCGGCATAACCGGCGGCGATATTTTCGCCGCGCCAGCTGTTGTAGCCGTAGCCGAAATCCGCCATCCGCTTGAACGGGTCGCGGCCCAGACTGTCAACGTGGTTGGAGGGGAAGTAATTCTTCGCGGCCATGTCACCGCTCATCCATTTCGCGGCAGTTGTCAGCGCGATGGAAACCTTGAGTGCCGAGAGCCCGTTCTGGGCACGGTAATCGTTGATCAATTTCAGAAAAGCCTGCTCCTCGGCATCGAGGACGGGCGTCTGTGCGAGAGTTGTGGCGGAGACGATGGCAACGACGATCAGAGAAGTCAGGGTCGCAATGAACAGACGGGTGACACGGGGGAGAGACGAATCTCGTAAACACTTCATGGGGTGTACTCCGAAACAGGGAACCGCACAGGAGCGTGACAGGTTTACCGCAAAAGCAATCAGGGCTGCGCTACACAGGGCAATGCGCAGGGACACCCCTTGCCGGGGAAGTACGATAAAACCGGGCCTTGAACGGTTGAGTTAATAAACGATCCAGCACATTACAGGGGTTACTTGAGTAACAATCCGAGGCAGTGCTGAACGTGATCTCCGCTCGTCTCAAGTCGACCACGAACGAAGAGCGCTTATTAGCTGCGATCAAGGGCAAAGTGAATTGTTCTGCTTACAGATTCAACGGTTGAGGACCGCTCCGGCATTACAGACCGCATAACCGGGGCATTAACGCGCCATACTTTTAGCACGGCAAAAACAAAATGTAAACCGTCTTAACCTTAAAATCGCGGGCCCTTGTCATGCCCCGCGCCTGCTACGATTTTCCCCGGCCAGCGTGTATAATCCGCGCTCATTTCGAATCCACCACAATCAATTTATGGAGGCACTGCGTTACCAGAATGACCGCACAAGCAAAGAAGGTCGCGCTCGCCTATTCGGGCGGGCTCGACACTTCGATCATCATCCCCTGGCTCAAAGAGAACTATCACTGCGAGGTCGTCGCGATTGCCGCTGACGTGGGTCAGGGCGAAGAACTCGACGGGTTGCGCGAGAAGGCCATCGCGACCGGCGCGGCGGAAATTTACATCGAAGACCTGCGCCACGAATTCGTCAGCGAGTACATCTACCCGACGCTGCGCGCCGGCGCCGTCTACGAACACAAATACCTGCTCGGTACTTCCTTCGCGCGCCCGGTGATCGCGAAAAAACAGGTTGAGATTGCGCAGGCGACGGGTTGCGACGCGCTCTGCCACGGCTGCACGGGCAAGGGCAACGACCAGGTGCGTTTCGAACTGACTTACAAGGCGCTCGCGCCCGAAATGCAGGTCATCGCCCCCTGGCGCGAGTGGGATATCGTGTCGCGCGAAGACGCGATTGATTACGCGACCGAGCGCAAAATCCCGATCACGGCCAGCCGCGAAAAAATTTACAGCCGCGACCGGAACATCTGGCACATCTCGCACGAGGGCGGCATCCTCGAAGACCCGGCGAGCGAACCCGAAGAGGCGATGTATACGCTGACCAGATCGCCGGAAGAGGCGCCGGACAAACCCGAATACGTCGAGATCACTTTTGAAAAGGCCACGCCGGTCGCCGTCAACGGCGAGAGACTCGACCCCGTCCCGCTGCTCGAAAAGCTCAACCAGATCGGCAGCCGCAACGCCGTCGGCCGGATTGATCTGGTCGAGAACCGTCTGGTCGGGATCAAATCGCGAGGCTGTTACGAGACGCCGGGCGGCACCCTGCTGCTCGCGGCGCTCCGGGAAATCGAAGCCCTGACGCTCGACCGCGAGTCGGCACACTTCAAGGAACAGCTCGCGCTCAAGTACGCCGAGATGGTTTACTTCGGCCAGTGGTTCACCCCGCTGCGCGAATCGCTCGACGCCTTCGTCAACCGGCTGGCCGAGAACGTGAACGGCACGACGAGGCTGAAGCTCTACAAAGGCAACGTGATCATCGCCGGGCGGACGTCGCCGACCACGTTGTATCGTCCCGACCTCTCATCGTTCACGATGGGCGCGAGCTACGATCAGCGTGATGCCGCGGGCTTCATCAACATCTTCGGCCTGCCGCTGAAGGTTCAGGCTTTGACAAAAAAGTAACGCCGTAACGAAAACAAATCAGACAGGATTTACAGGACACAGGATGAATCGTTCAGCCATCTTGTCCATCCTGTAAATCCTGTCCCGACTCAGTGACCATCACTATGAACCGTCGAGAATTTATTCAGCAGGCTGCCATCGCCGGCGCGGCAACCCTCAATCTTTCAGGCGCAGATGTTGTGGAAGCAAAAGGCGTCAAATGGCAGATCGGATGTTTCAATCGTCCCTGGACGAAATGGAACTATGACGTCACGCTCGACGGCATCAAGGCTGCAGGCTACAAACTGACCGGGCTGCTCAGTCGCACGAAGGACGAGCCGTTCATTGGTGCCGACGCGACGCCGGAATATCTGGACGGCCTGAAAAAGAAGATCGCCGAGCGCGGGCTGAAAGCGAACATGGGGGCGTTGCGCTCCCGCCACAGCATCCCGCTCGAAGATTCGATCCGCGAAGTCCGCAAACAGATTGATAACGCACACTTCCTGAAGCTCGAATACGTGCTGACCTTCGGCGTGGACAAGCCGGAGGAGTACGGCCATTTCTACAAAGTGATGAGCGACGCGGCGGCTTATGCGAAGGAGAGGGAAGTCAAACTGGTGATGAAGCCGCACGGCGGCGGCAGCGGCGCTTCCGAAGAAATCCTGCGCTGCATTAAGGAAGTCGGCCACCCGAATTTCAAAATCTGGTACGACGCAGGCAACATTATTTACTACACCGGCAAGGATCCGGTCGAAGAGCTGAAGCCCATCGCGCAGTATGTCACCGGCTTTTGCGCGAAGGATTGCGCGCAGCCGAAGAGCGAAGTGATGATTCAATTCGGTACTGGCAAGGTTGATTTCGGCGCCGTTTTCAAAACTCTGAAGTCGGCAGGCTTTAGTGGCCCCGTCATGGTCGAGTGCTGCGCGCTCAGCGATAAGCCGGAAGAAGTGACGGCGAATGCAAAGGCGAATCGCGAGTTTCTGGAGAAGGTGCTGGCAGGCCTGTAACTGAAATGCTCATTGTTAATCGCAGGGACTCCGGAATTCTCAACACTCCGCACGGATCGGAAATCCGCCCGCTGATTGACCGCACGACTTCGCCGATCACACAGTGCAGTCTGGCGGAAGAGACGCTGCCGCCGGGCAAAGCCGTGACGCCACATCATCATGAAGTGCTGGAAGAGATTTACTACATTCTCAGCGGCAGTGGCGTGATGACGGTTGGCGCTGAGTCGCGTGAGGTCGGCCCGGGCGACGCGATTTACATCCCGAGAAACAATCGCCACACGCTGACGAATACGGGCCGTGAGGAGATGAGGCTGCTGCTCGTCTGCGGCCCGGCGTTCTACTTTGAAGATCATCGCGTTGAGAACTCCTGAGTGCGCAGGCACGGCATGAAACGAGTCATCGTCGTCGGCAGTACCGGATCGGGCAAAAGCATGTTTGCGGCGAGGCTGGCGCGGTTGCTGGGCGCGCCACACATCGAGTTGGATGAACTGAGCTGGGCGCCGAACTGGACGCCGGCGCCGACGGAAAAGATTGTCGAGCAGGTTGCAAAACTGACCGAAGGGCCGGCGTGGGTAGTGGACGGCAATTACTTCAGGCAGGTCGGTTGGCTCACGTGGCCGCGCGCCGACACGCTGGTGTGGCTTGATTACCCATTTCGCATCGTCCTGTGGCGGCTGCTCCTTCGCACGCTGCGCCGGATACGGTCGGGTGAAATTTGCTGCAACGGCAACCGCGAAACGTGGGGGCGCACCTTCTCAAATGAGTCAATCATCCTCTGGGCGTTGCGGACGTACTGGCCCAGGCGACGCTACCTTTCGCAGGTGATGACTGACCCGGCGTACGCGTATTTGCAGAAGATCAGATTTCGCTTCCCGCGGGAAGCCGAACGCTGGCTGGAACAACACGGGGCAATGGATGGACATGCAGAATTCATTTGATGTCATCGTCATCGGCGGGGGGCCGACCGGCCTCTCCTGCGCGATTGACGTGGCGCGGGCGGGCCTCGACTACCTCGTGGTTGAAAAGGGCTGCGTCGTCAATTCGCTCTTCAACTACCCGACTCAGCTGGTCTTCTTCACGACGCCGGAGCTGCTCGAAATCGGCGACCTGCCTTTCGTCTGCGAGCGCGAAAAGCCCAACCGGATCGAGGCACTCAAGTATTACCGCCGCGCGGCTGACGCTTACCAGCTGAGGGTGAATCAGTACGAAAAAGTAGTGAGGGTGACGGGGGAGGATGGCGACTTCCGGGTCGAGACCGAATTGCAGGCGACGGGCGAGCGCCGCATTTACCACGCCCGCAAGCTGATCGTCGCGATTGGCTATTACGATCAGCCTAACTACATGGGCATCCCCGGCGAAGACCTGCCGAAGGTTTCGCATTACTACAAGGACGCGCACCCGTTTTACCGGCGCGATGTCGCGATCATCGGCGGCGCGAATTCGGCCGCGATTGCCGCGCTCGACCTCTACCGTCACGGCGCGCGCGTGACGATGATTCACCGCGGCCCGAAATTGCGCGAGAGCATCAAATACTGGATCCTGCCCGACATTGAAAACCGCATCAGCAACGGCGAAGTCAGGGCTCTTTTCAAGACCGTCGTCACTGAAATCACTCCGACCAGCATCCGCGTCCGCAATCTCGAAACCGGCGAGGATGCGGAACTGCCGAACGATTTTGTGTTTGCGCTGACGGGCTATCATACGGACAATGATTTTCTGCGCGCGATGGGAATTCAGATTGACCCCGAAACGATGAAGCCAGCGTTCGACCCTGAGACGCTGGAATCGAATGTGCCCGGAATCTATCTGGCCGGAGTCGTGATCGCGGGCAAAGAGACCGGAAAGATTTTTATTGAGAACGGGCGCTTTCACGGCGGCCAGATCATCAGGGCGCTGAAAGTCGCGCTCGCCGAACAAGAGGGATTGACCACGAGCAGGCCGTAACGAATTTATCGCTGACTCAAACTGATACCGCCCCTCCTCGGAGAATCGAAAGTCGCAATGTCCAATAATGACCGTCTGATTCGCGCCTGTCGCCGGCAGGAAGTTGACCGCTCACCAGTCTGGATGATGCGGCAGGCCGGGCGCTACCTGCCCGAATACCGCGCCGTCCGCGGCAAAACCGATTTCCTGACGCTATGCAAAACGCCGGAGCTGGCCGCCGAAGTCTCGATGCAGCCCTATGACATCCTTGGCGTGGATGCGGTGATAATGTTTTCCGACATCCTCATCCCGGTCGAGGCGATGGGGATGAAGCTCGACATCATCGAAAGCAAAGGGCCGGTGCTTGAAGATCCGATTCGCACCGAAGCGCAGGTGGATAAGCTGATCACCCCTGACCCCGTGGAAAAGACCGGCTTCGTGATGGATCTGATCCGCCTACTGCGCCGCCGGCTCAATAACGAAGCCCCGCTGATCGGATTCGCGGGAGCGCCCTACACGCTGGCCTCGTACATGGTCGAAGGCGGCACGTCGAAGAGTTACACCGAAATCAAGCGGATGATGTTCACCGCCCCGGCACTGCTGCACCGGCTGCTTGAAAAGATCGCGGACACGGTGACCGATTACCTCAATGCGCAGATCGAAGCGGGCGCGCAGGTGCTTCAGTTGTTTGACACCTGGGCGGGCGATCTGTCCACGGCCGATTACGAAGAGTTCGCGCTGCCTTATCATCAACGAATTTTCGGCAGGCTGCACCGCGGCCCCGCCGGGCTTGGCGTCCCGGCGATTCTCTACGTCAACGGTTGCAGCCATGTGCTGGAGATGATGGCGCAGTCGGGCGCCAACGTTCTGAGCCTCGACTGGCGGATTGATATAGCCGAAGCGCGTCGACGGCTGGAAGCCGCGGGGTTTGAGAATCTCGCCGTGCAGGGCAACCTCGACCCCTGCGCGCTGCTCGGCACGCCGGAAACGATTGCCGCGAGCGTCCATGACATTCTGGTGAAGGCCGGCCCTGTCGGTCACATTATGAACCTCGGTCATGGCATTATGCCGATGGTCCCGGTTGAGAACGCGCGGGCGTTTATTGAGGCGGCGAAGGCGGGGATTAAAGAAGCTGCGTAAACAGCAGGCGGCCGGTTTATACTCCGCCTGAGGCCTGACCGGTTTTTAGCCTGGGAAGGCTCTATGTCTTATCAACCCAATTCGGAAGATGTCTTCTTACGATTGTGTACTCCCGACAAACTGGACGCGCTTGTGGGAAGCGGTAATACCGGCTTGGTGCGATGTACTCACAGGGCGCAGAACTGTCGAGTCGTTTTGTGATGAGCTGATTCCAAAGGGGAGCAGAGTGATTGAGCTGGGATGGACAGCAACCAATCTTGTTGCCCCTGAAGGCTACTTCGATGAAATAGGATGGGCTTTGGAAAGAAAGATGCTGGATGCCAGACAGATAAGTCAAAGCCAGTTGCACAAAGAATTTTTCAGCAAATCAGATGCTTTTCTAGGGGTTGATCTTTTATTCGATGCGATCAGGCACTCTGCCGGTGAGGAACTGCCGGGGGAGGATCCGTTTGAGAAACAGCCCTGGAATGGCTTCTACAGTCGTTCACACTACGAACCTTTCATTCAGGTGGCAGGCACAAAGAGCAGGTTTCATTGGATCAATGAATTGTTTGAGGAAACCGGCTGGCACCAAAAATATGATGAGTCACAAAGCTACTATTCGTTCCGCTCAAACGGAGCAGCCGATGACTCATTGTTGGCACTGATCTCAAAACTGTTTCTGGCTGAACGGACGCTGCCGGGTGTGTGGATGTTCGGGCCACCGTTATCATGGCCGGCCTGTGATGATATTGCCTTGCAGGGCTACCTTGCGCCAGGTGAAGTTAAGGAGCTTGCTGATCGAATTGACCATCTGGAGTTTCTGGTCAGGCAACAGGACGACGAGCTTTTTCCGCTTTTCGCTGACAGAGTAAGAAGATCGGTGGCTTCCGGACAGGGACTGGTTACCATGCATGGCGCGTTGTAGGGCAATACACAAGACGGGCGCTACGAAAACTATCTGCTATTTATGACATTCACCAAAATCACCGAATACGAAGGCATCACCGAATACAGACTGAACTCGAACTACCTGAAAGTCCTGCTCGTGCCGCGCCGCGCCGCGCCGGTGGTCGCTTTCATGGTCGTCTACCGCGTCGGCTCGCGCAATGAGGCGGTCGGTTACACCGGCTCGACTCATCTGCTCGAACACATGCTTTTCAAAGGCACGCCGACCTTCAACCGCCGGGCGGGGACGCAGATCGCGGCGGTGCTGCAAAAGCAGGGCGCGGTCTTCAATGCCGATACGTGGAATGACCGGACGCGCTATTACGAGATGCTGCCTTCGGATCAGATTGAACTCGCCGTACACCTGGAGGCCGACCGCATGCGCAATTCGTTCATCGCCGATGAAGACCGGCAGTCGGAGATGACGGTCGTGCGCAATGAACTGGATCGCGGCGAGAACGACCCGGCGCGGATTCTGGATGAACGCGTCTGGGCGATGGCTTTTCGGGAGCATCCTTATCACCACCCGACCATCGGCTGGCGTTCCGATGTCGAAGGCGTGCCGACCGTGCGGCTGAAGGAGTTTTATGACGTTTACTACCACCCGAACAACGCGACGGCGATGGTAGTGGGTGATTTTGAAGATCAGGTGGCGCTTGATCTCGTCGCGAAACACTTCGGGCCGATCCCGGCTTCGCCGCAGCCGATCCCGCCGATGTATACGACTGAGCCGGAGCAGGAGGGCGAGATTCGATTCACGCTGCGGCGCGCCGGGCAGCTCGGCATAGTCGAAATGGGCTGGCACACGCCGGAAGCGAAACACCCGGACAGTGTGGCGCTGGACGTGATGGATCAGATTCTGTCCGCCGGAGTGACTTCGCGCCTGTACCAGGCGCTGGTTGAAAAACAGCTTGCCATCAGCGCCAGCACGCACGCTTATCAGTTTCTCGACCCGGGGTTGTTTACGCTCAGCGTCATGCTGCGTCCGGGCGTGACGCACGAGGACGCCGAAGTCGCCTCGCTCAGGGAGATCAGAAAGCTCAAGACCGAGCTGGTGTCAGAGCGGGAATTGCAGCGGGCGAAGAACATCATCCTCTCGCAGATGATCTACCTGCGCGACAGCCCCTTCGGCGTCGTCAGCGCGCTGGCCGAAGCCGAGGCCGTCGCCGACTGGAAGTTTTACGCCGACCTGCCGAAAAACATCGAAGCCGTGACGGCCGATGACATTCAGCGCGTCGCGCAGAAATATTTCACCACCGACAATCGCACGGTCGGTTGGTTTATTCCGAAGGAAAGTTAGTCGTCCCGGGGCGGCGGACAGTGCCGGCGACGGGCTTTCCGGCATTCAAACAGCCCTTTTGCGGAGACAGCCGCAACACTCTATGACCAACTCATTCTCCACGAGAACCGCACGCTTCACCCTGCCGAACGGCATCACGCTGCTGGTGCTGGAAAATCACGCAAACCCGACCGTGTCGGTTACGGGTTATCTGAAGGCCGGGGCTTTTTTCAATCCGCAGAGCAGGGAAGGTCTGGCCGATCTGACTGCGGCGATGCTCAACAAGGGGACGAAGCGGCGCAGCAAGCTTGAAATCGCCGAGGCGCTGGAATTCGCCGGCGCGCACGTCGGCTTTTCCGCGAACACTTTCACGGTCGGCATAGACGCACAATCACTCAGCCGTGATTTCCCCTTCGTCGTCTCGACGCTGGCCGAGGAATTGCGCGAGCCGGCGTTCCCGACTGATGAACTGAGCAAGCTGAAGCAGCGCACCATCGCGTCAATTCAGCGCAGCCAGGAAAACACCCGCGGTCGCGCGGTCGAGCGCCTGACGCAGATCATCTTCCCGAAATCGAGTCCGTTTTACGAACTGCCCGCCGTCGAAGCCATCAGCCAGGTTGAAAACATTACCGTCGAGGACATCAGGAGGTTTTACAAGGCGCGTTACGGCGCGGCTTCGATGATTCTGTCGGTCGTCGGCGATGTGACGGCCGCCGAAGTTGAAAAGCTCGTGACCGATAATCTGGGGGACTGGCGGGGCGCGCCCGCCCCACAGATCACGGTGAAGGAAACGCCGCTGCAGGCGGAACCGCGACGCGACGTGGTGCCGATGAAAGACAAGGCCAACGTGGATGTCGTGATCGGCCACGCCTCGGGGCTGCGGCGCACGAATCCGGATTACTTGGCGGCGGTGCTGGCGAATCGCGCGCTCGGGCAATCAACAATCTCTTCGCGGCTGGGTCTGAAAGTACGCGATGAGATGGGGCTGACTTACGGCATCAATTCGTACTTCGCCGATTCGGGTCTGGGCGACGGGCCGTACATCATCGGCCTCACCCTGGCGCCTCAGGACATCGAAGTCGGAATCAGGACGACGCTGGAGATCGTCGAAGACTTTGTCGGGGGCGGAATCCGCGAAGACGAATTGCAGGACGAACAGACTTCGATTGTCGGGACGTTCAAAGTCGGGCTGGCGTCGAATTCCGGGATGGCACAGCAACTCGCCAGCTCTGAATTTTACGGCTTGGGCGTCGGCTATCTCGACGAATTCCCCGGGATCATCCGATCCATCACCAAGCCGCAGATAGACGAAGCGATTCGCAAATACATTCACCCCGAAGTCGCCACGACGGTGATCGCGGGGACAATCGAGTAGACCGTGAAAATCGGAGTCCTCCTCTTCAACCTCGGCGGGCCGGAAACACTGGCCGACGTGAAGCCGTTTCTCTACAACCTCTTTTCAGACCCCGAAATCATTCGCCTGCCGGTCAGGGCAATGCAGAAGCCGCTCGCATGGATCATCTCGACGGCGCGGCACAGGAAGTCGGCAGGTTACTACGCGCAGATCGGCGGCGGCTCGCCTCTGCGCCGGATCACGGAAGCGCAGGCGGCGGCGTTGCGTGAAGAGCTTGAGAGGCGCGGCATTGACGCGCGGGTGTATGTCGGGATGCGTTACTGGCACCCGTTCACGAAAGAGGCGCTCGCCGAGATCGAGCGTGACGGGATCACCGACCTCGTCGTGCTGCCGCTCTACCCGCAGTTCTCGGTTTCGACGACCGGGTCGAGTACGAAGGATTTTGTCGCGCTGCTGGACCGGCGCGGCGGGCTGCGGCACATCCGGCGGCGGTACATCACGCGCTGGTACGACAACGAAGCTTACCTCGCCGCGCTCGCGGCGCAGATCGCCGAAGAGGCGCGGAAGTTTCCTGACCCGAATCCGCAGAATATCCACCTCCTCTTCAGCGCGCACAGCGTCCCGCAAAGTTACATCGAACAGGGCGACCCTTACCTGCGCCACATCGAGGAGACAGTCAGGCTGGTCGGCGAAAAGCTGGGCAACTCTTACCCATCGCACCTCAGCTTTCAGAGCAAGGTCGGCCCGGTGAAGTGGCTCGAACCGGCGACCGATCAGAAGATCAGGGAACTGGCGGCTCTGGGCGTGCGGCAGTTGCTGGCGATCCCGATTGCCTTCGTATCAGATCACATCGAGACGCTTTACGAACTCGACATCCTCTACAAAAAGCTCGCCGATGAGGTCGGCATCCCGCATTACGCCCGCGTGCCGGCGCTCAATACGAGACCGGATTTCATCAGGGCGATGGCTGATCTGGCAGGCAGCAGGATCAATTCATAGTCCAACTATGCACCGAATAATTCTGATCATCGTCGCGCTTTGTCTGATGTCCTGCAGCCTGCTCAACAAAAGGCTGATTGAAGTCCCGACCGGATCAATGGCGAACACCATCATTCCGGGCGATAAGCTGCTGATGACGACTGAAGTCGGAACAATCAAACGCGGAGACGTTGTGGTTTTCAAGCTCCCCGCCAATCCTTCGGTGCTGTACACCAAACGAATCATCGGGATGCCGGGAGAAACAATCCGGGTGAAGGACATGAAAGTGTGGATTGATGGGAGGGAGATTCCTGAACGGCGGGTGATGATTGATCTGACTTCTGAACAGACTCCTTACAAGGAGCTTTCTTCGGAAGGCAAAGGAAGCTGGACTGTGTATTATGACCGCCAGACTGATCATAGTGTTGAAATCTCCGGCATGAAATACGCGGCTGGTGAGCCTTTCAAAATTCCCGCCGGCCAATACTTCGTGCTGGGAGATTGTCGTGATAATGCTCTGGACAGCAGATTCTGGGGAACTGTTCCAGCCGCCAACATCGTTGGCAAACCAACCTTGATTTATTCGTCGCTTGATAAATCGGCCAGGCCGCCAAGGGAACGCCCCGAAAGGGCAGGCGTCAAAGTCAAATAGCCTCAGATGTCACTTCATTCAATCATCATCGGCGCCGGCATCTCCGGCCTCGTCGCCGCTTACCACCTGAAAAAACTCGGGCGCGAAGTGTTGCTGATTGAGAGCAGCGACCGCGTCGGCGGGGTGATTCAGAGTCAGGATGCCGAGGGCTTTCTGATCGAACGCGGGCCGAACAGCCTGCGCGGGACGCATGAGTTTCTGGATCTGGCCGAACAACTCGGCCTGATGAATGAGCTGGTCACCGGCGACCCGAAAGCCCCGGCTTATGTTTGCTTCAATGGTAATCTGCATCCCGTACCGATGAGTCCGCCCGCGCTCGTCAGAACGAAACTGATTTCGGGGCGGGCGAAGCTGCGGTTGTTGCGCGAACCGTTCATCAAAGCGCGACGTGATAAGGGCGAAGAGAGTCTGGCTTCGTTTATCAGGCGCAGGCTCGGGCCGGAGCTTCTTGACCGGCTGGTTGCGCCGTTCGTTTCCGGCGTGTACGCGGGCGACCCTGAGCGGATGAGCGTGCAGGCGACTTTCGGGCGGCTGGCGGAATTTGAAGCCGAGGGCGGCAGCATCCTCGGCGGGGCGCTCCGGGCCGCGCGGGCTTCGCGCGAGAAATCGTCCCGGCCAAAGCGCTCGCTGCGCCCATACCGGTTATGTTCATTCCGTGACGGATTGCAAAGACTGCCGGAGGCTCTGGCAAAGGCGCTGGGTGAAAGCCTGATGACCGGGGCGCAGGTCACCGGCATCGGCACGGACGGCGCGTCCGTGAAGTTTGAAGTTTCATTCGAACATCGCGGCGAACGGAAAATTGCCAGGTCTTCGGCGCTGATCGTTGCCGCCCCGGCTGATGCGGCGGCGGGGTTGCTCGGCGAATGCGCGCCTGAAATCGCCGCGCTCGTGGCTGACGTACCGTACACCGCGCTCGTCTCGCTGCCGCTCGGTTATCGCCGGGAGCAACTCGGGCGGCCACTCGACGGCTTCGGCTTTCTGGCGCCGCGCAGTGAGGGGTTGCGGATTCTCGGTTCGATCTGGAATTCGTCGTTGTTTCCTGAGCGCGCGCCGGAAGGCTGGGCGCTGATGAATAATTTCATCGGCGGCGAAACCGACCCGGAGGCCGTCAGCCTGAGCGATGAAGAACTGATCCGCATTGCCCATAACGATCTGAAAAAAGTTCTGGGCGTCACGGGCGAGCCGCGCCGGCTGCCAGTCACGCGCCGGCGGCGCGCGATTCCGCAATACAACCTCGGCCATGCGGCGCGCGTGGCGAAAATCGAAGCGGCTTTGAAAAACAGGCGCGGGTTGTGGCTGGCCGGCAATTACCTGCGCGGGGTTTCGCTCGGCGATTGCATCAGGGAGGCGCGCCGGATTGGCGATGAAGTTGATCGTCACTTATTGCAAAATGCCTGATGTATTCGGCCCTCGGGTGGTCCGAGTCGGCGGAAAAAGTGAGGCGTGTCAGATAATGAAAGCAGCTCTTTCGGGCACACTGACGATCATGCTGGTGGCGGTCGCCGCCAGCGGATGCGGGCAGCAGGTCGCTTCAGCGCCCGCCCCGCCGCAGAAACAGAGTCAGAAAGGGCCACAGGCAAATGGTTCAGCGGAGATGAATGAATCGCACGGAGAGCATGACGGGAAACAGCCGGAGGGTTTTCGCATCCTGGTGAAGAAGGGCGAGCGGAAGCTTTACCTTTACGAAATCCACGGCGGCAGGGGGCGACTGCGCAAGACTTATCAGATCGCGCTCGGCAACAACCCGGCGGGCACGAAGAAGAGACAGGGCGACGGCGCGACGCCCGAGGGCGATTACTACATCACGCACAAAAACCCGAAGAGTAACTACTACCTCTCGCTCGGCCTGAGTTACCCAAACATCACTGATGCCGACGAGGGGTTAAAGAACGGACTGATTACGGCTGAGCAGCACAGGGCCGTCGTGAACGCGATCAGGAACTATGACAAACCGCCGCAGAATACAAAGCTCGGCGGCGACATCTTTATTCACGGCGGCGGCGCGGGCAAAGCGTTCGGCCTGATCCGCGACTGGACACTCGGCTGTGTCGCGCTGGAGAATGAGGACATCAAAGAACTCTTCGACACGGTTCCGGTGAAGACGCAAGTGAAAATTCTGCCGTGACGGGCCGAGGCGATGATTTATGCGGACACTTTATCTTGACTGTTTTGCGGGCGCGAGCGGCGACATGTTCATCGGCGCGCTGCTGGATTGCGGGCTCGATTTCGATCTGCTGAAGCGCGCGCTGTCGTGCCTGGGCGTCAGTGGCTACGAGCTGAGCCTGCAAAGAATGGATCAGAGCGGCATCTCGGCGGCAAAGTTCGATGTCCACCTTCACGAAGAAGCACCGGCGCATCACCATACTCATGCGCACGAACACTCACACACGCACGAGCATCACCATCACCGCGAGCATAACGAACACACAGGGCATCACGGCCACGATCACGCCCACCGTCCGCTCAGTGAAATCAAACGCCTGATCGAAGCTTCGACTCTGAGCGCTCAGGTCAAAGGGCGCGCCCTGACGATTTTTCAGCGCATCGGCGAGGCGGAAGCGAAAATTCACGGCATCCCGGTGGAAGACGTCTACTTTCACGAAGTAGGCGCGATTGATTCCATCATTGACATCACAGGCGCATGCGTCGCGCTGGAGGCTCTGGGCATCGAGCAAATCATCTCCTCGCCACTCCACGTCGGTTCGGGCACGTTCGACTGCGCGCATGGAACTTATCCGGTGCCCGGGCCGGCTACGGCTGAGCTGCTGCGCGGCGTGCCGATTTATTCAGGCGAAATCAAAGGCGAACTGGTGACGCCGACCGGCGCGGCAATCATCTCGACTCTGGCGGCGGAATATGGGCCATTGCCAATGATGCGAGTCGAACGGATCGGCTATGGCGCTGGCACCCGCAAATATCCGAAGTTCCCGAACGTGCTGCGCGCGGTGATTGGCGAGCCGGAAGCGGATGCCGACGCGACGCCGACAACGGTGACGGTGATCGAAGCGAACATTGACGATCTCAACGCTCAGGTCTTCGGCCATCTGATGGAGCAGGCATTGGCGGCGGGCGCGCTCGACATCTTTTACACGCCGGTGCAGATGAAAAAGAACCGTCCCGGGGTGCTGCTGACTCTGCTCTGTAAGTCGGGAGACCGCGCGCGGATGACCGATCTGATTTTTCGTGAGACCACAACGCTCGGCGTGCGTTACCGCGATGAACATCGGGAAATACTCAGGCGTCAGCACGTGACAGTCGAAACCGCTTACGGCCCGGTCAGGATCAAAGTCGCTCACGCGCAGGACGGCCGCGTGATCAATTACGCGCCGGAGTTTGACGACTGTCACGCGGCGGCGCAACTTCATCGCGTTGCCGTGCGTGAAGTGCAGATGGCGGCGCTGACGGCATATGGCCTGAGAGCGCAGGGATGAATCGGTTGTGGTTGTGTTCAGGCGGCGCAGAAGGTGACAGGAGTTCTTACCAGTGCCCGGCTGCCGACTTCAGCATTCAGAATTCCTTTATGCCGACTGTTTTTTCGCACGCCGTTTTTGCCGTCTCAATGGGGTCAGCATTCACGACGCTGCCTGCACGTGTCGCCGACATTCCGGCGCGTTTCTGGATACTGACGGCCCTGTGCGCGGCTTTGCCGGATATGGATGTCATCGGATTTGCGTTCGGGATTCGGTACGGCGATGTGCTGGGGCATCGGGGATTGTCGCATTCCATGCTGGTTGCTTTGCTGCTCAGTTGGGTCGTCGTGGCCGTCTGTTTCAAAGGGCAGATGCCGGGCATTAGAAGAGCCACGCTGATTTTTTACTTTTTCGTGGTCACGATTTCGCATGCCTGTCTCGACGCATTGACCAACGGAGGGCTGGGCGTAGCCTTTTTCGCCCCGTTTGACAACACGCGATACTTCTTTCCGTGGACGCCGATTCAGGTTTCGCCCATCGGGGCGTCATTCTTCACCGCCCGCGGGGTCGCCGTGCTGGTGAATGAACTGGGCTGGGTCTGGATTCCTTCGCTGGCCATCATAATGATCTGCCAAGTGTGGGGGAGACTGACGATAAAACCCGAAACGGGGTAAAGTGATGGCGACCGGCGCGCGCCGGATTATTGACAGAATGGTTCGTTGAAAGCTGTGAATTGATTAGGTTATGATCCGTCACGCAGGCGGATTGAAACCCTGATGCCCAAGGGGGGAGAGGCCATCGAGGCAGAAGCAGAGTCAGATTGACTGAACTGGCGCTCGCCGGGAGGACGAACACCGGGAATATCCGGTTTGGATTGTAGGACGGTAAGCGGCGGGCGCGCTTGCAGCAATCAGGACAACCGGACGCGAACTTTGACAATCTAATTGGCCGCATTCGTGAAAGATACCGGGAGAACCTGGAAGGCAGGGTCTTTTGGTATTGATAATACTGCACAGCAGCAGGTTTCCGGCTGTGGGCAATTCTGGCAGAGCGGTTATCGTCACGGGGCAATTAGGAGGCGAAGCTCATGGCAAATCAGATCGGACAAAAAACAGCAGCATATCTCAATCCTGATCTCAAAAGCCCGGCGGCTCAGGAGTTCGAAGACAAGCTGATGGCGCGCATCGTCGGGCAGGAGCGCGCGGTGCGGCGGCTGACGAACATCTACCAGATTTATCTGGCCGGGTTGGCACATCCGGGCCGCCCCGTAGGGACGCTGCTTTTCCTCGGGCCGACCGGCTCGGGCAAGACGCGCGTCGTCGAAGCCGCCTCCGAAGTCCTGTTCGGTGACCCCAATCTGGTCACCAAGATTGACTGTGCCGAATTCCAGCACTCGCACGAAATTGCCAAACTGATCGGCTCGCCCCCGGGTTACCTCGGCCACCGCGAAACCTCGCCGATGCTGACGCAGGAAAACCTCGACCGCTCGCACAACGAAACGCTGAAGCTGTCGCTGGTGTTGTTCGACGAGATTGAGAAGGCGTCGGATGCGCTCTGGCAGCTGCTGCTCGGCATCCTCGACAAGGCGACGCTCACGCTCGGCGACAACCGCCGCGTGGATTTTTCGAGTTCAATCGTCATCCTGACCTCCAACCTCGGCGCGCGCGAGATGAGCGACATGATCTCCGGCGGGATGGGCTTCGCGCCGAAGCCGGGCATGATTGACAACGAGGTTGATCAGAAGATTTATCGGACGGCGCTCGACGCGGCGCGGCGTAAATTCTCGCCCGAGTTCATGAACCGCATTGACAAGGTGGTCGTCTTCCGCAGCCTGCGCGATTCGCACCTGCGTGAGATTCTCGAAATCGAACTGGGCGCCGTGCAGGAGCGCATCACGCGCGGTTCGGGTGATAAGTTTATCTTCAGATGCACGGACGCCGCGAAGCAGTTCCTGCTCGACGAGGGCATTGACTTCAAATACGGCGCGCGCCATCTGAAGCGAGCCATCGAACGCTTCCTCGTCTTCCCGCTCTCGAATCTGGTGGCGACCGATCAGGTGGGGATGGGCGATCTGCTGATCGTGGATTACTCGCCCGAAATCGGCAAGCTGGTCTTCTCGAAGGAAGCCGGCGGCGCGCTGGTCGTCGAGGCTGATGGCGCGGCGGCTGAGGCTGCGCACGCCTCGGAAGTCCTGAGCAGCGGCAACGCGGCAATGATTACGCCGGAAGCGCAGCCCGCCCCGGCCAGAGCCAGGGATCGTCAGAAGTAAAAAAGCTGAAAGTGAAAAGCCGAAAGGTGCCGAGTGAGAGGGGAGCTTTTTACTCGGCACTTTTTATTTCCTGCCCGGCCTTTTCCTCCACCTCAATCTCCATCCGCAGCAGCGCCGCGCTCAGAGTTTTACCCTGAGCGTCGGTTTTGAGTGACACCGTGCCGCCGCCGCCAAGGCTGTGGTGCAACAGGAAGTTGAGCGCGCCCAGATTGGGCAGTTCGTAGCGTTCGACTTCGCCTTTGCAGATCCCGGCGAAATGACGCTTGACGCGCTCGGCGGTGACTTCCCTGACGAGGATCGGGTAATACTCCGGCCTGAGTGCGATCAGCCCGATGTTGGCCGTGTCGCCTTTGTCGCCGGAGCGGGCATGCGCGATTTTCCGAAGCTGAACTTTCATAACTTTGACCCCGGAGGGCCTTACCTGATTCGATAGCTTTTGCTTTTCTGTGTCCTTGCGTTGGTCACCGTGAAAGTGCGTTTGGCATCATCCACCGAGACCGTGATCAGGTGTGCCTCATCAGGCTGCTCGTCGAGGTTGGCGATGAATTCGGCGGTCGTATTCTGTTCTTCGGTCGTGGTGACGTTGCGATGCAGCTGGTAGAGGTCTTTCAGCGAAGAGAGTTCGCGCAGCGCTTTCACCGTGTCAGGGTGCCCGCCCTTGCGCGGGCCGTTGTTCATAATCGCCACGGTCGGCCTCACGCTGCGCAACAAGACCAGATTGTTACTGGTGTTCAGGCCGTGATGTGTGACCTGGTAGAGGTCAACCTCGCCGATCTGATTGGCCGGGCAGACCAGTTTCTCCTCAATGTTCCAGGTCAGGTCGCCGCAGTCGAGGAACTCAAAATCGCCGAACCGGAGCAGCAGCACGACGCTGCGCGCGTTGTCCGACTTGTCTTCGGGCATCGGCCTGGCGGCCACGCACTGGGAGTTGGGCGGGCCTTTGCCGGCCGGAACTTCGCCATTCGCCGCGAGGCAGCGCAGACGCACCAGAGGAGTTCCTTTCGCTTCGCGCAGTTTGATCGTGTCGCCGGGCCTGAGCGTGATCGTCTTATCCCCGGCCGCCGCCCGGTAGGCCGAATATCTGGTCGCAAAATCCTTATCCTCGGCCAGTGATGTCATCGGGCCGTGGTCGTAAAAGTGGTTGATCTTCACGAGCCGTGCCAGTTCGGGGATGCCGCCGTAATGATCCGTGTGGTAATGCGTCATAATCAGATGATCAATCTCAGTGATCCCGGCCTGCCGCATCGCCTGCTGAATGCGCTTCGCGTCGCGGCCTTCAAAGCCGGGCCACCCCGCGTCAACCAGAATCGATTCGCCCGCCGGGGTGACAATCAGTGTGGCGGCGCCGCCCTCCACGTCCACGTAATAAATATCCAGCGTTTGTCGCGCCGGGGCCGAGTCCCCGCCCGGTGAGACCCCGGCCGCGCTCAGCGCCAGAACCAGAGCAGACAACAGACAGAGTTTTCGCATGCGCTTCTCCTGACGGACAGGGCGCGATTCGGCGAATCACGCCTGCTCACGCTAATAATTTTTGATTGACCCGGCACGATTCGGCGAACCGCGCCACTTCGGAACGACCCGGGAAGATCATATGCGCCGAATGGGGCTAAGGCAATGACCGCGGTAAAAGGCGGAATAAAGCTCTGGCCCGCCGCGGGCCTTTTGCTATAATGCCAGCGCATTTCCGACAGTTCAGGGGATTTTCGATGACAGGCAGTGTGATTCCGGGAAGACAGATCAGATTGCGCGATTACCGCTATCCGGGCGAGGTATTGTCGCTCGTGCTGACGTTCGTCATTATCGCGGTGCTGTACGCGCTGGCCGTGCGCTTCTTCCCGAGCAGCTCGACGCGGGCGATGCAGATCCTGATAGTCACCGTGGCGGCGCTCATCGTTTACATCGTCACGGTCGTCGTGCAGCAGCGCTCGGTCATCGGCACGATGGTGCGCGTCAGCCCGCGGCAGTTCCCGGAGCTGTACGGACTGGCCACCGTTGCCGCCGAGCGTTTGTGCGCCCCGCTGGTCCCGGTCTATGTCCGGCGTTCCTCCGAGCAGCAGATTTACCCGCTGGGATTTCTCAGGCGGACGCTGATCGTGATCACGTCCTCGATGGTTGACCAGATGCCGAAGGACAACCTGCAATTTTTCATCGGGCGCGAGATCGGCCACATCCAGGCCGGTCACACGTGGCTGCGGACGATGCTCAAACCGGTCGGCTCCGAAGTCCCGGTGATCGGCAAGCTGCTCAACAGCGTCATTTTCGGCGACTGGATCAATCGGGCCGAATACACCGCCGACCGCGCCGGATTCATCGCCTGCGCTTCACTGACCACGGCGGTCACTGGAATGCTGCGTTACGGCGTCGGCATCAGCCTGTTTCAGCAACTCGACATCCGCGAATTCCTCGGGCAGATCAATGAAGTGCGCAACGTCGGCGGGCTTGTGACTGACATCATTGCCGATCAGCCTTACCTGACCGAACGGGTGCGGCGGCTCGTCCGCTTTGCCCTGTCTGCCGACTTCACTTCGGTGACGCAGGAGGAACGCAGGCACACGCAGATTCTCAACGACCTGCCGCAGAACTACATCAACACCGGCCCGTTCCGGGTCAAAGCCCAGCAGACCACCCCGCTGGCCAATCGGGTCGTTGGCGCTGATGCGGCAGTGAGCCCCGTTCCCGCCGGCAACAAAACCACCGCCACAACGGTCGAGGTGGATCAGGTGAAAGCTGCGGCGAACGCGCCCGACACCTTGCCGGATGAAGAAAACGACAATTCGCCTGACCCGCGCCTGCTGCTGCTTTCAGTCGGCACGAACGCCCCCCACATCCTGCGCCGCCGCCAGACCCGCATCGGGCGCAATCTCGATAACGACATCGTCGTGGACAGTGACCGGGCCAGCCGTTACCACGCCGAGATCGTGCGCGAAGGCGAGGGCTTCATGCTGCTTGACAAGGGGAGCCGCAATGGCGTCTGGCTCAACGGCAGCCGGATTGTGATTTCGGCGAGGATCAAGCCGGGCGACCACCTGCGCATCGGCAAACATGAATTTACTTTCGTGATTCAGGATCAACCCATTAACCAGCCCCGCGCTTAGGAGAAAGCCCACGGATATGAGTACACCGATGATGAAACCCAGGCTGCTTCCGCCCGTCGAGCCTCAGCACCCGCAGCACGAGGCGGAGGGCCTCGGGGACGACTTCGAAGAGCGCATCAACGAGATGGTCACCGAAAGCTTCGACGTCAAGTGCCGCTTCTTCGGCTTCGCCGCGCCCGAGATCGCCCGCGCCGCGCGGATGATCATCCAGTCAATGCGCGCGGGCGGCAAGCTGCTGATCTTCGGCAACGGCGGCTCGGCGGCTGACGCCCAGCACATCGCGGCGGAACTGGCCTTCAAGATGGACCGCAACCGCCCGGCGCTGCCCGCGATTGCGCTGACCACTGACACCTCACTGCTGACCGCGATCAGCAACGACAGCTCCTTCCAGTATGTTTTTTCCAGACAGATCGCCGCGCTCGGTCGCGCCGGGGATGTCGCGCTCGGCATTTCAACGAGCGGCAATTCGCCGAACGTGGTCGAGGGTATCCGGCAGGCGCGCCGCATGGGGATCGGCACCATCGGGCTGCTCGGCGGCGACGAAGGCGGGCGCGCCGCGTCACTGGTTGACCTGCCGCTCATCGTGCCCACGCGCAACACCCCGCGGGTTCAGGAAGTCCACATCGAGGTCGGCCATATCCTCTGCCAGTTGATCGAGGATGCGATGTTCCCACAGTAAAGTGCCCCGGTTCGGAAGTGATTATGAAAGACCTTGTGACGGCTTTTTGCCTGATTTTGCTGGCGGTACTCTGCCGTGTTTCAGTTAATGCCCAGGATGAACCGCCACCTCCCCCGCCCGCGCCGGCACCAAAATATTCCCTGTCTGACTGGAAAGAGTTTGTTTCCGCCGAGGGTCATTTCTCAGTACTTTTCCCGGTTAAACCTGAGGAACAATCCGGGAAGATGAGTACCCCGTCCGGGGAAGCCAACTACCATTCATTCAGGGTTAACACAATGGATGGAAGTTACCAGATCACCTATGTTGACCTGCCATCTGCAGAAGCGACTCCGGAAAGGCTCAGAGTGGGAATTGAGACACTGAAGTCTTCGTTGAAGAAACAAGCGACGATCAAAATGCTGGGCGAGAATGAAATCATCCTCAATGAGCATCCCGGAATTGAGTTAAGGTTTGAAGCAATGAGCGGGATGATGACCGTCTGGTTATGATGTACCCCGAATTTCAGACCACGGTTTAAGATGTAAAATCGCTGCTGCCCACCCCGGAGGAACAAATGAAGAAGCAGCGGAAAACCTGGAGCGCTGATCTCAAAGCGAAGATCGCGCTGGAGGCCATCAAAGG
>DASRDU010000074.1:0-126901 GCA_035652435.1 Blastocatellia bacterium | reverse complement strand
GCTGCGCGAAGCCGCCCGCCCGCGCATTCACACCTTCCTGGCGACCTCAGACATTCACCTGGAGTACAAGCTGAAGATCAGCCGCGAGGAAGCCTTGCGGCAGGCGCGCGAATCGGTGGCGCTGGCGCGCTCGTTCTGTGACGATGTCGAGTTTTCGGCTGAAGACGCGACGCGCACAGACATGGATTATCTCTGTGCCGTCATCGAAGCGGTCATCGATGCCGGTGCGGTCACGGTCAACCTGCCGGACACGGTCGGCTATATCACGCCGGGTGAATACGCCAACTTTATCACCACCGTGCGCCGCCGCGTGCCCAACATCGAGCGGGCGATGCTTTCGGTTCACTGCCACAACGATCTTGGGCTGGCGGTCGCCAACTCGCTTGCCGCTGTTGAAGCCGGCGTGCGGCAGATCGAATGCACGATCAATGGCATCGGCGAGCGCGCCGGCAACGCCTCGCTCGAAGAGGTCGTCATGGCGATGCGCGTGCGCAAGGATCTGATGCCCTTCCAGAACGGCATCGTAACTGAAGAGTTGTTCCGTTCCAGCCAGACGCTCTCCAACATCACGGGCGTGCTGGTGCAGCCGAACAAGGCCGTCGTCGGCAAGAACGCCTTCGCGCACGAGGCGGGCATCCATCAGCACGGCGTACTCAAGAACCGGATCACCTACGAAATCATGACGCCCGAGTCGGTCGGCGTGAAAACCAACAGTATCGTGCTGGGCAAGCACTCGGGCCGCCACGCGCTCAACAAGAAGTACGAGGAGATGGGCTACCAGCTGTCGCGGCCCGAACTCGACAAGGCCTACAAACTCTTCACCAAGCTGGCCGACCAGAAGAAAGAGATTTTCGAAGAAGACCTGGTCGCGATCCTCCAGGACGGCATCGCGCACATCCCCGAAGCTTACAAACTGCGCGCGTTGCAGGCGACCGCCGGCACGTCGAAGCTGGCGACCGCGCTGGTCACGCTGGCCGATGACCTCGGCGAGCGCACCGAATCGGCAGTCGGTGACGGCCCGGTTGATGCTGTTTACGCCGCGGTTGACAAGATCACCGGGATCAAGGGCAGGCTGATGGATTACACCGTCCGCGCCATCACGCAGGGGACGGATGCCGTCGGCGAAGTCTTCGTTCATGCCGAATTCGAGGGCGTGTCATATACCGGCAAGGCGGCCAGCACCGACGTGATTGACGCGAGCGCGCGCGCTTATCTCAATGCGGTGAATAAGGCGCTCTACGCCAAGGCCAGAAGAAAAGACGGGCCGCAGCAGGAGATTTCGGTTGCCACTCCACTCCCGGAAGAAAAATAGGAAGCGAACCGCGAAGAGACGAAGCTGATCATTCATTCTTCGCGACTAACTTATTTATGCAGGCAAAAATTACAGTCCTCCCCGGCGACGGCATCGGCGTTGAAGTGACGCGCGAAGCCGTGGCCTGTCTGGAAACCGTCGGCAAAGTCTTCGGCCACGAATTCGCTTTTGAAACCCGCCTGATGGGCGGCGCCGCGCTCGATAAATTCGGCGTGCCGCTGCCGGATGAAACGCTTGCCGCATGTCTCGCGAGCGACGCCGTGCTGCTCGGCGCGGTCGGCGCACCGCAGTACGACAACAACCCGCCGAAGCTCAAACCCGAAACCGGTCTGCTCGGGCTGCGCGCGGGCTTGGGCGTGTTCGCGAATTTGCGCCCGGCATTCCTGCACGAGCCTCTGATCAGTGCGTCGCCGCTCAAACCTGAGGTGGTGCGCGGCACTGATATGCTGATCGTGCGCGAGCTGATGGGCGGGGCTTACTTCGGCCAGCCGCGCGAGGTCACAGAAGAGCGCGGGCTCAACACGATGGTTTACACGGCGCCCGAAGTCGAGCGCGTGACCCGCGTCGCGTTTGAAATCGCGCGCGGCAGGAAGAAGAAGGTTCACTCGATTGACAAGGCCAACGTGCTGGAAAGCTCACAGCTCTGGCGCAGGGTCGTGAACCGCGTTGCCGCCGATTACCCCGACGTGACGCTCGAACACGGTTACGTTGACAGTTGCGCGATGGCGCTCGTCACACGCCCAACGGCTTACGATGTGATCGTCACCGAAAATCTCTTCGGCGACATTCTCAGCGACGAGGCCGCCGTGCTGACAGGCTCGCTCGGCATGCTCCCTTCGGCCAGCATCGGCGGCAAGGTCGGGTTGTACGAGCCTGTCCACGGCTCCGCGCCGGACATCGCGGGCAAAGGCATTGCCAACCCGCTCGGCGCGATTGCCTCGGCGGCGATGATGCTGCGTTACAGCTTCAAACTCGAAGCCGAGGCTCAGGCGGTGGAAAAAGCCATCAGCGAAACGCTGGCGGAAGGCTATGGCACGGCTGATCTGAGGAGCCAGCCGAAACAGGTCGGCACGGCGGGGGTCGGCGAAATCATTCGCAACAAGCTCAACAGAACCAGCGCGGGGAACGCCTGATGGCACAGGGCAAGGTCTACGGCTCATCAAGGCAGAGCCGTCTGATATGATTCATTCCTGCGTGGTGGATGCGCTCCGGTTCCCGCCCGACAAGCGGGCGCACCGTTTCTTCCCGCCCGGCGACGATGATTTTTATTTCCCGCCCGGTCGCACCGACCGGTACACGATCGTTGAGATCAGCATGTTCGAGGGGCGGTCAGTGGAAACAAAAAAGAAGCTGATCCGTCTGTTATTCGAGCGAATCAACCGGGCGCTCGGCATTTCCGAGCAGGACATTGAGATCACGATCTTTGAGACGCCGAAGCACAACTGGGGCATTCGCGGGCTGCCGGGCGATGAGCTGGGGCTGAATTACAAGGTCGAGGTGTGAGGCCGGTCAGAAACCGGGTATAACGATAATTTATCATCCGGCGACGATTATTTAGTGGACGATGACCGCAGGGATAGCTATAATGCGCACGCTTCGACGAATCACTGACAGGTTTTATCAACACGGTTTCAGTCATCAACAGGTTTATGCCCGCTCGCTTCCAACAATCTGCGCTTCAGGCTCTGGTCGCTCGCACGATTCAGGTGCGGAGCCTCATCAACCTTAGCGTCATTGTAGCGATTATCGGCATCATCGTAGTCGGTGTAGGCAACACACCACTCGCCGAATGGGCAGCCTGACGAGCAGGCAAAGGAATAGCGAAAGAAGCCCCGGCGAGCCGCAAAACTCGCCGGGGCTTTTAGTTTATTCGAGCAAAGCTGTCAGCGTTCAGCTATCAGCCTGGATAACATAATCAGAAGTCAGCGAGCGGATGGCTGAATGCTGACCGCTGACGGCTGACAGCTAATTCAAAGGTGAATTTTTATGAAAATGCGTGGCGCGAGGATTTTTCTTGAGGCATTGCGATGCGAGGGGATTGACGCCGTCTTCGGCTACCCGGGCGGCGCGGTGCTGCACATATATGACGAGATCGCCAGAAGCGGCGAGCAGCTCGGCATCAAGCATTATCTGGTGCGCCACGAGCAGGGGGCATTGTTCGCCGCCGCCGGTTACGCTCAAGCGACTGGCAAGACCGGAGTGGCGCTGGTCACCTCCGGCCCCGGCGGAACCAATGCCGTCACGGGCATCACGAATGCTTTTATGGATTCGCTGCCGATAGTTGTCTTCACCGGACAGGTTCCGACTCACCTGATCGGCAACGATGCGTTTCAGGAAGCCGACCTGACCGGGATGACGCGCTCCTGCACGAAGCACAACTATCTGGTCAAGCACGTCGAGGAACTCGCGCCGACGATCAAGGAAGCTTTCTATGTCGCGGGCAGCGGGCGTCCCGGCCCGGTGCTGGTTGATCTGCCGAAGGACGTGACCGCCGCGCAGATTGAATTCAGTTACCCCGAAACCATCGAACTGAAAAGCTACAAGCCGCAGTTGCAAGCCGATCCGCGCCAGGTACGCCGCGCGGTGCAGACGATGATGAAGGCGAAGCGGCCGGTGCTGTACGTCGGCGGCGGCGCGATTCATGCCAACGCGTACGAGGAAGTGAGGCTGCTCGCCGAAAAGCTCAACCTGCCGACGACCTGCACGCTGATGGGGCTCGGGGCGTTCCCGGCCACCCACCCGCTGAGCCTTGGGATGCTCGGGATGCACGGCGGCTACTGGACAAACATGGCCGTCAACACGAGCGACCTGCTGATTTCAATCGGCGCGCGCTTCGACGACCGCGTGACGGGCAAGCTCGATGAATTCGCCAGAGGCGCGAAGATCATCCACGTTGACATTGACCCGTCGAACATCAGCAAGAACGTCAAAGCCGACATCCCGCTCGTCGGCGACGCCCGTCTGGTCACGCAGCAGTTGCTGGCTGAACTTCAGACACAGCTCGGGGCGGGCGAAACGGTGGCCGACAAGTCGGAATGGCACAGGCAGATCGCCGACTGGAAGGAGCAGCACCCCTTCTGGTACCACCACGACGACGAAGTCATCAAACCGCAGTACGTCATCAGGGAACTGCACCGCATCACCAGGGGCCGGGCGGTCGTTTCCGCCGACGTCGGCCAGCACCAGATGTGGACGGCGCAGCTCTACGGCTTCGACAGCCCGCGCAACTGGCTCAACTCCGGCGGCCTCGGCGCGATGGGCTACGGGTTCCCGGCGGCAATGGGCGCAGCGGTGGCGAGGCCCGATGATCTGTGTGTTGCTGTTGTTGGCGACGGCGGGTTCCAGATGACGTTGATGGAACTGGCGACGATCAGGGCTTACAACATTCCGGTCAAGATTCTGATCATCAACAACGGCTACCTTGGCATGGTGCGCCAGTGGCAGGAGCAGTTTTACGCGCACACCTATTCGCAAAGCGATCTGGAAGTCTCGCCGGACTTCGTCAAGCTGGCGCAGGCTTACGACGTCCCGGCTTTCCGCGCCGAGAAGCCGAATGAGGTCACTCCGACGCTGGAGAAGGCCCTGAACACTCCCGGCCCCGTGCTGATTGACATGCGCGTCGCCCGTGAAGAGAACGTCTTTCCGATTGTTCCCGCAGGCGCGGCATTGAAGGATATGATTTTGCAATGAGAGTCGTCGGTAGTCGGCAGTCAGTAGCCGGTAGGAACCCACCTGCCGGCAACTGTCAGGTCTCTCCGAGAGTTTGCCGACTACTGACTGCCGACTACCGACTATCAGTTTTATGAGACACACAATTTCACTCACAGTTGCCGACGAATACGGAATGCTGTCGCGCGTGGCCGGATTGTTCAGCGCGCGCGGCTATCAGATTGACACGCTCTGCGTGGCCCCGACGCTTGATGAGGGCCTGTCGCGGATGACGCTGACCACGCACGGCAATGATCAGGTCATTGACCAGATCCTCAAGCAGCTTGAGAAGCTGGTCAAGGTTTACGAAGTCCACGACCTGACCAAGGACCCGCACGTCGAGCGCGAGATGATGCTGGTCACAGTGAGCGCAGAGCGCGGCGAACACCGGCAGGAAGTGCTGAGCCTCGTGGAAATCTTCCGCGCCAAGGTCGTGGATGTTTCCGACGACGCCTTCATCATCGAAATGACCGGCAACGCCGAGAAGGTTGATGCGCTCATTGACCTGCTCAGGCCCATCGGCATTCGCGACATGGTGCGCACGGGCACGGTCGCGATGACCCGCGTGGCGGCGGTCAAGGCGCGCCAGGCGCGCTATGAGGAAGAGGAAACGTTTTCCGAACTGACGCTGAACGAAAAAGTATGAGCGAAGGTGCGCAACAATGGAACGCTGGCACACGAATGAAGAGATCGCCGAATTCATCGGCGCCTTCGAGGCGTGTACGCTGCCGCACGCGGCGTGGACGCATCGGGCGCATCTGACTGTGGCTTTGTGGTACCTCTCGTACTGCTCGCAACAGGAAGCGACTCACCTTATTCGCACCGGCATCCAGCGTTACAACGAAGCCTGCGGCGTGATCACGACCGACACGAGCGGCTACCACGAAACGATCACGCTCTTTTTCATCTGGTTCGTGAAGAGGTATCTGGAGACAAACGGCTCGAACCGCCCGCTCTTTGAAGTCGCCAGTGAGTTCATCGAACGGCACGGGGATAAAAATCTGCCGCTTGAGTATTACAGCAAAGGGCGGCTGATGTCGCGTGAGGCGCGTTACGGCTGGGTCGAACCTGACCTGAAACCGCTCGCCTGAAGCTCCGGGGTAACTGCCTTGAGATTCGCCATTCTGTCAGACATTCATGGCAATGTTCATGCTCTCGAAGCGGTTCTGGCGGACGCGCGGCGGCGGAGCATCGAGCAGTTCGTCAATCTTGGCGACATCCTTTACGGCCCGCTCTGGCCGCGGGAAACTTTTGACCTGCTGCAAACGATTGCGGCCGTCACGATTCAGGGCAATCAGGATCGGGACATTTACGAGGCCGGCGCGCCGCAGGTCAAAAAGAATCCGACGCTCGCTTTTGTCATTGATGATCTCGGGGCCGGGCCGATTGCGTGGCTCGAGTCGCTGCCGAAAGCGGCAATGGTTGCCGACGATGTTTTTGCCTGTCACGGCACGCCGCGCAGCGACACGGTTTATCTGCTCGAAGATGTGACTACGGGAGGGCCGGTCGTCAGGGCTGAGGAAGCGATCCTCAGTGAGCTTGGCTGCGTCGCTTCGCCGGTGATTCTGTGCGGGCATACTCACATCCCGCGGGTGGTGCAATTGTCATCGGGCACGGTGATTGTCAATCCCGGCAGCGTCGGCGTGCCGGCTTACGATGACGACCTGCCGGCTTACCACGTGATGCAGAATCATTCGCCGTTCGCTTCGTATGCCATCATCGAAAAGCGCGATGGCGCGTGGCAGGCGGAACTGGTAAAGATTCCTTACGATCATTCGCTCGCGGCCCGGCGGGCGCGTGAGAACGGGCGCGGCGACTGGGCGGAATGGATCGCCACAGGGCGGGTCGCCGCCCGCGATGAAAACTGATTTGCGGTTCCGACGGCAAAGGTCTTTTACGAAATCCGGGGCAGGCCCGCCTTGCCCGACATCATTCCAATCAGGAGAATTTCAATGAACATCTATTACGACAAGGACGCCGATCCGAAATACCTTCAGGGCAAGCGCATCGCCATCATCGGTTACGGCTCGCAGGGGTTCGGGCACTCGAACAACCTGAAAGAGAGCGGCTGTGACGTGATCGTTGGCCTCCGCCCCGACAGCCCTTCGGCCGCCAAAGCTCAATCCGCCGGACTCGAAGTTCTGCCCGTGCCCGACGCGGCTGAACGCGCGGACATCATTATGCTGCTCACGCCGGATGAACTGACGCCGGGCATTTACAAGCGCGACATCGAACCGCACCTCAAACCCGGCAAGTATCTGGCCGTCGCGCACGGCTTCTCGATTCACTTCAAAAAGATCGTGCCGCCCGCCGGCGTGAACGTGTTCATGGTGGCGCCAAAGGGTCCGGGCCATCTGGTGCGGCGCGAATACGAGCGCGGCGGCGGCGTCCCCTGCCTGATCGCCGTCGCGCAGGATCCGAGCGGCGATACGAAGCAGGTCGCGCTCGCTTACGCCAGCGCCATCGGCGGCGCGCGCGCGGGCGTGATCGAAACGACCTTCAAGGAAGAGACTGAAACCGACCTGTTCGGCGAACAGTCGGTGCTGTGCGGCGGCCTGACGGCGCTGATTCAGGCCGGCTACGAAACGCTGGTCGAAGCGGGTTACGCGCCGGAGATGGCCTACTTCGAGTGCCTCCACGAAATGAAGCTGATCGTTGACCTGATGTACGAAGGCGGCATCTCGAATATGCGCTATTCGATCTCGAACACGGCTGAGTACGGCGACGTGACTCGCGGCAAACGTGTCATCGGCCCTGAAGTGAAACAAAGGATGAAGGAGATTCTGGCCGAGATTCAGTCGGGCCAGTTCGCCGACGAGTGGATGGCCGAGGCCGAATCGGGCAAACCGAAATTCAACCAGCTGGTCGAAGAAGGAAAGAAGCACCAGATCGAGCAGGTCGGCGAGAAACTGCGCGGCCTGATGCCGTGGCTCGCCGCCAACAAGATCGTGGACAAGGCGAAGAACTGACCATCATCAGTTCCTGAATTCTGAAGCAGTAACTATGTTCAGGCAGGCTATAACGGGTTCCATCTGCGGTTTGCTGCTGGTCGTCATGTCCACCGCCCGGGCGGCTCAGAAGACCGGCGGCAAACCTCTGGCGGGCTACACCGTCGTCGTGGTGGAGAAGGCAACTGTCGCACAGTCGCCCGAAACGGCGAAGTTCCCCGCTGGGTATGACGAGAGGCTGCAGCAGAAGGTCGTCGAGGATCTGCAGAAGAAGAGGGTCTTCGAGAAAGTGATTGACGCCGCGAAGAAGGCTGACGACGGCGCGGGAACTGCGGCGGGCGAGAAGCGGCTGACCCTGTCCACCACAATTATCAGATTTGATCCGGGCAACACGCTGCTGCGCCATACGGTCGGGTGGGGGGCCGGGGCCGTGAAGGTCAAAGCTGCCTTCGTCTTTCGCGACGACGCCACCGGGCAGGAGATCTTTCGCACGACGAAGCAGGGCAGATTCATAGGCTTCGTCGAGGTCTACGGCACCGGAACAAAGCATTCGGTCAATGAGGCGTCGGGCGATGTGGTTGACGCGCTGATCAGGGAGATCCTGAAAAACCGCTGAAGGCAAGAGCTGATATGAGTGATGTGTGGGTAGAGATTTACGACACGACGTTGCGCGACGGGGCGCAGGCTGAAGGGCTGGCTTATTCCGTTGAGGACAAGCTCAAGATCGCGCACGCGCTCGACGAACTGGGCGTCGCGTACATCGAGGGCGGCTGGCCCGGCGCTAACCCGAAGGACGTGGAGTTTTTCGAGCGCGCCAAATCCGTGAAGCTTGAGCATGCGCTCTTCGCGGCCTTCGGCAGCACCCGGCGCGCGAACGGTGTGGCCGGCGATGACCCGATCGTGCAGGGCCTGCTCAACGCCGAAACCCCGATCGTCACGATCTTCGGCAAATCCTGGGACTTCCACGTTGACGTCGCGCTCAAGACCACGCTCGAAGAAAACCTGCGGATGATTGCCGACACGGTGGCTCATCTGAAAGCCCGCGGGCGGCGCGTGTTTTATGACGCCGAGCATTTCTTCGACGGCTTTCGGGCGAATTCGGAGTACGCGCTCGACACTCTGACTGCGGCGGTGAAGGCCGGCGCCGAGACGATCATTCTGTGCGACACCAACGGCGGCGTCCTGCCCGAGCGCATTGCCGAAGTGGTGCAGATCGTGCGCTCGAAATTCCCGGAGGCGCGGATCGGCATCCACGCGCACAACGACAGCGAGGTGGCTGTCGCCAATTCGCTCGCCGCCATCGAGGCCGGAGCGACGCACGTGCAGGGGACTTTCAACGGCATCGGCGAGCGCTGCGGCAACGCGAACCTCTGCTCAATTATTCCGAACCTCGAACTAAAAATGAACCGCCGCTGCCTGCCCGACGGCAAACTGGAACTGCTCACGCACACCAGCCGCTACGTCAGCGAAATCGCCAACCTCGTCCCGAACGACCGCGCGCCGTTCGTCGGGCGCAGCGCCTTCGCGCACAAGGGCGGCATTCACGTCTCCGCCGTGATGAAGGCGAAAGAGACTTACGAACACATCAACCCGGCGCTCGTCGGCAACGAGACCCGCGTGCTGGTGAGCGATCAGTCCGGCGTCAGCAACATCAACTTCAAGGCGAAGGATTTTGGCGAGGACTTCGCCAAAAATCCCGAAGCAGCGAAGCGATTGCTGAAGGAGCTGAAGGATCTGGAGCATCAGGGCTGGTCGTTTGAGGAAGCCGACGGTTCGTTTCATCTGCGCGCTCTCGGCGCGCTCGGCAAGCGCAAATACTTCTTCGAGCCGGTTGAATACCGCCTCTGGATCAGCTCCGTCGGCGAACCCGAGGCGGTCGTGCGCGTCAGGGTCGGCGACGAGGAGATGCACACGGCCAGTCTCGGCGACGGCCCGGTTCATGCGCTCGACCAGGCTTTGCGCAAGGCGCTGCGCGGCCACTACCCGCAGATCGAGAAATTCCACCTGATTGATTTCAAGGTGCGCATCCTCGACGGCGAACACGCGACCGCGGCCCGGACCCGCGTCCACATCGAAACGAGCGACGGCGCGAACTCGTGGAATACGGTCGGCGTGGCCGAAAACATCATCGCCGCATCCTGGCAGGCGATTGTCGAAAGCATCGAGTACGGGTTGCAGTCGAACAATCAGAAATGACAGATCATCAGGGTCAGGAGCCGCCGACGATGAATGAACTGGAAAACCTCAGGCTCCCGCGCGCCCTGACCGCGATTCAGGAAGAGACGGCAGCCGTGGGCTTCCCGCTGGCTTCCGATCTGCTCACCGGCTCGATTTTACGAACGCTCGTGGCGGCGAAGCCGGCGGGGCACTTCCTCGAACTCGGGACGGGGACGGGTGTCGGCACGTCGTGGATTCTCGACGGCATGGATCAGGAATCGCGATTGTGGTCTTTTGACAGTGATTCGGCGGTGCAGGCCGTTGCGCGAAAGTATCTGGGCCACGACGCGAGAGTGACTTTCTGCAACCAGGATGCGGGCGCGTGGCTCGGCAATGCTCGGGCAGCGCAATTTGATCTGATCTTTGCCGACGCGTGGCCCGGCAAGTACAGCCACCTGGATGACGCCCTGCGAGCCCTCAAAGCGGGCGGGCTTTATGTGATTGACGACATGCTCCCGCAGCCCGCATGGCCGGAAGGGCACAGCGCGAATGTCGCCGCGCTGCTGTCATCACTTGAAGCAAGAACGGATCTGACCCTCACCAGACTGTGCTGGTCTACGGGGCTCCTGATCGCCGCGAAGACCTGACCGGGCTGAAAGACCGGCCCGCCCGCCGGACTATTCACCTTGAAAACACTCCTCGGCAAAATCCACCTGATCGTCGGCCTGCTGGCCCTGCTGATTTTCCTCTACACCGGCTACCACATGCGCTATCACATCCATCACCTGATGGAGGCCAGTGACCGGCTGAGGTTCTCGTTGCGCGGCAATCATATCTACATCCTTTGGTCGGCGCTGCTGAATCTGGGCGTGGGCACTCACCTGAAAGTCAGCGCGGTCAGGTGGCGGGCGGCATTGCAATCCGCCGGCTCGCTGCTGATACTTGCGGCACCGATACTGGTCGTGCTGGCTTTCTATTACGAGCCGAAGACGGGGCTGGGAAGGCCCGTGATCTTTTGGGCCGTGGTTGCCGCCCTGGCGGGCACGGCCCTGCACGCGATCAGCAGGCTGAAGGATAAGACCTGGGGCGGCTGAGTCTGCGGCGATCCGCGTCATTAACCGGAGAGGGAGGTTATGGCAGAGAGTCCGGAAGGCTGGAATCTGTTGACATCGAGTATCGCGGTCTGTGATCTGCAACAGCCCGCGCTCGTCTGGGCGTTCCTGTCCGTTCAGGGGCTGGTCCGCGATCAGCCCGGAGACAGAGGGAATTTTCTGCAGATCGTTCAGCAGGAGAGTTACGACATCACCGGCCCCACCCGGGCTTCCCGCATCGCCTCCGCGCTCCGCTCCGCCGGGATCGCGCTGCCGGGCAGCGGCCTCCCCGACCCGTTCGGGAAAATTGCGATGGAGCGGCGGCAGGTCGTCAGCCAGTGGGTCAATCAGAATCAGGTTGCCGCCGCCCCCGCTCAAGGCAGGCATTGCATATATTGCGGGGCGGAGTACGCTGCCGGCGAGACGCTGTGCGGCAACTGCAACCGGAAATACCCGGAAGTCGAATCGCCCACCCTCGGCAAGGTCTGTTCGCGCTGCCAGTGCTTCAACCTGATGACGGCCTCCTTCTGCGAGCGGTGCGGAAGCAGGCTCGATGCGCGGTGTCACACGTGCGGGGAGCCGGTCGAGGGCGCTGCCACTTTCTGCAGCAACTGCGGGGCCGCACTCACTCCCGCCGGGGACTCAGCACGCGGCACGAATGAAGGGCTGTTTGAGTCGCGGCTGTTCAGGCTGTTTCAGCCGGCGACGGATCCCGCACAGGTCGCGCGGCAGGTGGATGACCTGAGGGCCGTCTGGGTCAGCGCCATTCAGGATATTGTGGTACTCAAAGAGATGCTCGCGGAAAAAGGCATCTGGGATGAAGCCTCCTACAAGCGGCTTCGCATCCGTCGCATGATTGCGGATCACAGCGGGGCCGGGCCGTGTCCGTGGACGGAGTATTCTTATTACGCTTACGCGCTCGAAGAGGATGAATTCCTGCGGCAGCAACTCGCGGCCGACAAGGAGGAGGTCGAGAGTTTCGAGAGGGAAGTTGAATTCGTCAGCAAATTAACCTGACTCCATTCAGAAACCTGTTACTCATCAGCGGAAGACCACTATGACATTCGATCCCAAACACAAAAGCCACATTATCACCAACGGCCGCGACCGCGCCCCGGCGCGCTCGATGCTCAAAGCCATCGGCTTCACCGACGAGGATCTGAGAAAACCGATCATCGGCGTGGCGCACGAGTGGATTGAGACGATGCCGTGCAATTTCAACCACCGCGACGTCGCCGCCAAAGTCAAAGAGGGAATCAGAGTGGCGGGGGCGACGCCGATGGAATTCAACACCATCTCGATCAGCGACGCCGTGACGATGGGGACTGAGGGGATGAAGGCCTCGCTCATCAGCCGCGAGGTGATCGCCGATTCGATAGAGCTGGTCGGGCGCGGCTATATGTTCGACGCCATCGTCGCGATTGTGGGCTGTGACAAGACGATCCCGGGCGCGGCGATGGGGCTGATCCGGCTGGACGTGCCGGGGCTGATCCTCTACGGCGGGTCAATCAATCACGGGCCGTACCGGGGGCGCAGCATCACGATTCAGGACGTATTCGAGGCCGTCGGCGCGAACGCCGCCGGGAAGATCACCGACGCCGAGCTGCTCGAAATAGAGAACGTCGCGTGCCCGGGCGCGGGGGCGTGCGGCGGGCAGTACACGGCCAACACGATGGCGATGGTAATGGAATTCATCGGACTCTCACTCATGGGTACGGCGAGCGTTCCCGCGACCGACCCGCGCCGGGAGACGGTCGCATTTGAGGCGGGCAAGGCCGTCGTCGAACTGCTCAAGCGCGGCACGCGACCGAGCGACATCCTGACCCGCCAGGCGTTTGAAAACGCGATTGCCGGGGTCGCTGCGTCGGGCGGCTCGACCAACGCCGTGCTGCACCTGCTCGCGATGGCGCGCGAAGCCGGCGTGCCGCTCGATATTGACGATTTCGACGCGATCAGCCGGCGCACGCCGATGATCGCCGACCTCAAACCGGGCGGCCAATACACGGCGGTCGAGCTGGGACGGGCGGGTGGAACCACTCTGGTCGCGAAACGGATGGTCGAAGGCGGGCTGGTTGACGCCGCCCAGCTGACTGTTTCCGGGATGACATTCGGGCAGGAAGCGGAACTGGCGACGGAGACCCCGGGGCAGGATGTGGTTTACCCCGCGACTAACCCGATCAAGAAGACAGGCGGCCTCGTGATCCTCCGGGGCAATCTCGCGCCCGAAGGCTGCGTCATCAAAGTCGCCGGTCACGAACGCCCGTACCACCGCGGCCCGGCGCGCGTCTTCGAGCGCGAGGAGGACGCGATGCAGGCCGTGACCGGCAAACGGATCAACGCCGGCGATACGATTGTGATCCGTTACGAGGGGCCGAAAGGCGGCCCTGGGATGCGCGAAATGCTCGGCGTGACGGCGGCGATTGTCGGCGAGGGCCTGGGCGAATCGGTAGCGTTGATTACCGACGGCCGCTTCAGCGGCGCGACGCGCGGGCTGATGGTCGGGCACATCGCGCCCGAAGCCGCCGTCGGGGGCCCGATTGCCGCCGTCCGGGAAGGTGACTTCATCGTCCTCGACATCGAGAACCGCCGGCTCGAAGTCGAATTGTCAGACGATGAGATCAAAGCGCGACTGTCGCAGTGGAAGAAGCCCGCCCCGCGCTACAAGTCGGGAGTCTTCCACAAATACGCCGCGCTGGTTTCGTCCGCGTCCGAGGGCGCAATCACGCGGGCCTCGGATGATTGAGCGACAGTTCGGAGTGCCGCCTTCGGGCGGGTTTTGATCTCAGCGAAAAGCCCGCCCGAAGGCGGCACTCCGAACTCCGGATCGCCGATCAGCCGATTTTTCCCGGTTATTTTGCTTTGCAGTTTGGTTGGTGGTAAGTTCTGGTCATTCACCTTCATCATTTACTGCGATGGGAACCAGAGATCATCAAAATGAAATCACTCGGGCCGGACAGGCCCCGTCTACCGCGGCGCATCAGGGCATCCCGAACCGCGAAATCGGGCTCCCCGGGACATTGATCAACGGCCGTTACCTGATCGAGAAGCAGCTCGGATACGGGGGCATCGGGATAGTTTATCTGGCGCGCGACAAGCAACTGCTCTCGAGGCATGTGGTCGTCAAGGTGCTGCTCGACGAGCTGGAAGACTCAAACAATCGGGTGTGGTTCAGGAAAAAGTTCCGGCAGGAGATCGAAGCGCTCGCCCGCATTGATCACCCCGGCGTCATCGGCGTGCTGGACGCCGGCGAGATGCCCGACGGCAAGGCTTACCTCGTGATGCAGTATGTGGACGGGGTGGTTCTGCGGTCGAAGATGAAGAGCGAGGGGATGGTGTTTGACGAGGCCGCAAGCATCATCCGTCAGATCGGGCACGCACTGACTGCGGCGCACGAAAAGGGCGTCTTCCATCGCGACGTCAAACCGGAAAACATCATGCTCCAGCTTCTGGAGGACGGCGAAGAGCAGGTCCGGCTGATTGATTTCGGGATAGCGACTGTGAAGGAGTCGCAGATCGCGGCGGATCAGACCAAAACTCTGACTGCCGGGACTTTGCCCTACATGGCCCCGGAACAACTGCGCGGCAGGCCCTGCGCGGCCAGTGATACTTTTTCCCTCGCGGTAGTCGTTTATGAAATGCTGACCGGAGTGCGCCCGTTCAATACCGAATCGCCCTATGAAATGCTGGAACACCAGAAATCCGGGGTGAGGGTGAAGCCGACGGATTTGCGCCCGCACCTGCCCATAGCGGCGCAGGCCGAGATACTGCGGGCGCTCTCCTACGAGCCGGCGGAGCGACACCCGCGGACCAGAGACTTTACTGACGCGCTGGCACGCGCACTGACTGAAGTCAGGACGGCCAGAGAGATTCCTGCCAACATAATTACGCGGGACTACAAGACGACGAAGCTGGAAGAGGTGATCGAGGAAAAGAGGCCCGAGGAGAAGAAGCCTGGGAACACGTGGGTTAAGTTTGCGGCGGGGGCTGCGCTCTGTGTGCTGGCGCTCGGCGGCATATTCTTCGGTTACCGGAAACTCTCACCCCAGCCGCCAGTATCCGTATCTCCTGTTTCCACCGCCACCTCAACCACAACAGCGCCTGCCCCGCCGGAGCGAACGCTCAGTTATGGGATCAGGATGATGCGCATGCGTAACGGGAGGGAGCAGCCGTTGCCGCGGGTGAACCGCATGGCGGTGGTCTTCGATCAGGGTGATCGCATCCAGTTCATGGTAACGAGCCCTCAGTCGGGCTGGCTTTACCTGATCAACGAAAGGCCCGAAGGGGCCGGGTACAACCTGCTGTTCCCTCTGCCCATTTTTCAGAATGGTTCGGCCATGCTGGAATCCGGCAGGGAGTGGGAACTGCCCGCTTTCCGTTTTGACACGAGCCCCGGGGCCGAGACCGTGTGGGTCGTCTGGTCGGAACAGCAGATCCCGCAGTTCGACAAACTGATCCGGTGGGTTAACGAGAAAGACATGTCTGAGATCAGAGATGGCGCCGAGCGCGAGGCGGTGCGGGATTTCCTCCGGTCTCACTCCGCTCAAAAGACGGAAGTGACAAACGATGATGACAGAAAACTGACCGTCATCAGGGGCAGCGGCCAGGTCATCGTGGCTCCCGTCAGGTTCGAGCATTTCTGAACCGGGGCCGCAAAGTCTTCATCGCCTGATCAGGCGGTACGGCCCGGCCGCAGTTCACCAGAGAGCGGATGTTGGCGGTGCCGGCAATGTCGAGTCAGATTCCACGCCATTTTCAAAATCGGTACTCCTGAAACATTCTTCGCTTCCAAGGGCAACCTTTAACCCCAGGAGATGTGTTATGGATCGTTCCAACCTGCCTTACCCGGCGTCGAGTTGGTCACGGCCAGTCGTCTTCCGCCGGTGGATCACTCTTGGTCTATTCCTGTCCTGTGCCCTCACAGGCGCCCTCCCCGACCGCGTGCAGCAGGCTTCGGCCTCAACCCCGGCCGATCATCAGGCCGCATCGAAGTCGCAGAAGCATAAAAAAAAGAATTCTGAAAAGCTCAGACCCGGCAGAATGCAGGAAGCTGAGCTGGACGTTGATGAGGCCGATTACTACCGGATCAGACTGGAGCGGGGACAGTTCCTGAGTGTGCAGCTTGAGCCGCGGGACATTAATCTGACGACGACGCTGCTCGATCCCGATGACAAGCAGGTCGCCGAGGTGAGCAACAAAGCGGATGCAGGGGAGCCGGAACGGCTGATTGCCATAGCGGAAGTGAAAGGGAAGTACCACCTGAAAGTTCAGGGCGTGGGTAAGGGAAAATCGAGAGGCCGTTACACGATCATCGTGGCGGATTTGCGCACGGCGTCCGAGAAGGACCGGAAACTTATTGCGGCCATGCAATCATTCCGGGACGGAATAAAACTGGGCAAAGAAGCAGAGCAGCTCAGGGAAGATGCCGATCATCTGGTAAAGGAGCAGGCCGCCGCCTTACGGAAACAGGCCGATGAAAAATACCAGGCTGCCATCAGCCGCTATCAGGAATCACTCAAAGATGCCCAGGTTGCCGAAGACCGCCCCGGGCAGGCGCGCGCGCTTGACGCCATCGGCATAGCGTGGGCGGAACTCGGTGACTGGAAGCAGGCGGCAGAGTTTTACAACCGGGCGCTGCCGATCTGGCAGGGCGAGAAAAGGGCCAGAAAAACCGGCCTGACTCTCAGCCGTCTGGGGGTGGCCTACAGCCAGACGGGCAACAAGGAGAAGGCGCTCGAATGCTACAGCCAGGCGCGCCAGATCTGGCGCGCGGAGCATAACACCTCCGGGGAGGCCATTGACGCGCTGGTCAGCGTCGGAATTCTCAGCGCGCAGGCCGGCAGAAAGCCTGAGGCTGTTGAAGCTTTCACAGAGGCCGTCCAGACTCTGAGAGAAGAGAAGGACCCGGAGAAGGCCGCGGCCAATCTCAACCGCCTCGCCTCGCTCTTCATCAGGGACATCGGTGACCGTCAGAAAGCAATCGAGATCAACACGCTGGCCCTGGAGCGCTGGAAAGCAGTCAGCGATCAGAAGAAAAGTCAGACCGGCCAGGGAGACACTCTTCGTCGGCTGGGTTTTCTCAATCGCCAGTTAGACAGAAAAGAGCAGGCTGTCGCCTTTCTGGAACAGTCGCTCAGGATCTGGCAGAAAGAAGAGAATGCCGCAGAGGAAGCGTACACGCTGACCGAGATCGGGCGCGTTTACGAACTCTGGGGGAGACTTCAGGAAGCCTCCGGATATCTCGATCAGGCGCAGCAGCGCTGGCAACAGGCGCGCGCGCGCGCGGGCCAGGGGAAGACGCTTGCGCCGGATGATCTCTTTCGGGAGGCGAACACTCTGAACGAACTGGGGGGCGTCCGCTCGGCACTCGGAAAGAATCAGGAAGCGCTCGAAGCTTACCAGCAGGCCATTGATCACTACCGTGAGTTGAAGGAAGAAGTCAGAGCCGCCATCGTCCTCAGCAACATGGGTGGCGTGTATCTGGGGATGGGGGATTATCAGAAGGCGATTGGGAATTACGAAGAGTCACTGGAAGTTTTTCTCAAAGCCGGGAAGACTCCCGGGATCCGCGGCAATCAGGCGGGGCTGATCATCAATATCGGTTCGGTTTACGAGTCGGTCGGTGACAAGGAGAGGGCGCTTGAGTATTACGAGCGGGCCCTGAAGGAATATCGCGACGTGATGAGCAATGCTGACGTCGCCACATCACTCCATATCATCGGGCGCGTTTACAACTCGCTGGGGCAGCCTGACAAGGCCCTCAGGAATCTGGATGAAGCGCTGGCCATCTTCAGAAAGATTGATGACCCGCTCGGAATAGCCAACACGCTCCACGACATGAGTGAGGTTTACTTCGCGCTCGGGGAGCGACAGACGGACGCCGGCGAGCAACAGCGCCAGAAGCAGAAAGCGCTCGAGACGCTGAAGCAGGCGCTGGAGATCGCGCAGAAGATGGGCAACCAGAGCTGCATCGCTAATTTCCTCAGCGATATTGGCTCCATTTACATCGCCCTCGGCGAGCGGCAGCAGGCGCTTGCGAGTCTCGGCCAGTCGCTCCCGCTCAGGCAGGCGGTCGGAGACAGAAGCGGGGAGGCCAGAACGCGCTATCATCTCGCCCGCATCCAGCGTGACCTCGGCAACACGGAGGCGGCCGGGGAGCAGATTCAGAAGGCGATTGAGCTGGCCGAATCCATCCGGACGAGAATCGTCCGCGAGGAGTTGCAGGCCGCTTATTTCAGGTCTGTGCAGGATTACTACGAGTTTTACATAGACCTGCTCATGCGCATGCACAAACAGCGCTCGTCGGCGGGCCACGACGGCGCGGCGCTGCACGCGAGCGAGCGAGCCCGGGCTCGCTCGCTGCTCGACCTGCTCAGTGAAGCGGGCGCGGACATCCGCCAGGGCGTCGCGCCCGAACTGCTCGGGCGCGAGCGCGAATTGCAGGGACAGCTGAACTCCAAAGCGAAGGAGCAGGACGAACTGCTGCGGGGGAAAAACACGACCGAACAGCTCGTCAAAATCAGCGGGGAGATTGACGGCCTGGTGACGCAGCTCAAGGACGTGAGGGCGAAGATCAGGCAGACCAGCCCCCGTTACGCCCAGCTCACGCAGCCGCAGCCGCTCGGTCTCGCGGAGATTCAGCGGCAGGTACTCGATTCGGAAACGCTGCTGCTTGAGTACGCCCTTGGGAAGGAGCGGAGCTGGCTGTGGGCCGTCACTCCGACAACGATAAAAAGCTATGAGCTGCCACCGCGCGCGCAGATCGAGGAGGTGGCAAACCACTTTCTTGAGCTGCTGACGGCGCGGCAGCCGCAGGAGGGCGAGACGGAAAAGGAGCGGGCTGCCCGGATCGCCGAGGCGGAAGTCGAAATGCCGAAAGTGGCCGAGCAGTTGAGCCGGATGCTGCTCGCCCCTCTGGCCGAGCAGCCCGGGAAGCAGCGCCTCCTGATTGTCGGCGACGGGGTACTCCAGACGCTGCCGTTCGGGGCGCTGCCGGTGCCCGGACAGAAGCCGCAAAGCACCGCGCGGAAGGGCCGGAAGGCGCCCGCGGAACCGCAGCTTCTGGTCGTCGAACACGAGATTGCGTATCTGCCCTCGGCCTCAACGCTGGCCGTGCTGCGCCGTGAGACTGCCGGGCGCGAGCCCGCGCCGAAGCAGGTCGCCGTGGTGGCCGATCCCGTTTTTGAGAAGGAAGATGAACGGTTGCGCCACCCGCTCCTCAAAGGAATCGCCGAGACGGTGAGTACTCAGCCGGGGAAGACCGCTGAGGCGGGGGCAGGCGTCACAAGAGCCCTGGTGCCGAAGAGGAGAAAAGGCGCGGCCCCATCGCTTCCCGATTCGCGCTTCCCGCGACTCGTCGGGACGCGCCGCGAAGCGGAAGCAATCATGGCGCTCGCCCAGGCCGGCGCCCGCCGTGAGGCGCTGGATTTCGACGCGAGTCGTGCCACGGTCACCAGCGCCGATCTCGGCCGGTATCGCTATCTCCATTTCGCCACGCATGGCTTCCTCAGCGACAAATATCCTGAACTGTCGGGCATAGTTTTTTCGATGGTTGACGAGAAAGGGCAGCCGCAGGACGGGTTCATGCGCGCCCACGAAATTTTCAACCTGAACCTGCCGGCCGATCTGGTCGTGCTGAGCGCCTGCCAGACCGGACTCGGCGAAGAGATTCGCGGGGAGGGGCTGGTCGGTCTGACGCGGGCATTTATGTACGCCGGCGCCCCGCGCGTGGTCGTCAGCCTGTGGGGCGTCAGCGATCAGGCGACGGCGGAACTGATGAAGCGGTTTTACGCCGGGATGCTGGCGGGCGAACATCTTTCGCCGGCCAGAGCGCTGCAGGCCGCGCAAATCTCGATGCTCAGGGAGGGCCGCTGGAAATCGCCCTATTACTGGGCCGCTTTCGTCCTGCAGGGCGAGTGGCGCCGGCAATGAACGAGGGAGGAGAAAGAGTTGTATGAGCAGAGGCAGGGTCATCCTGATGGCGTGCAGCCTGGCTTTCAGTCAGTCTTTATTCCTGACGACTCCACTCGCCCAGCAGGGCGATGTCACTCGCGGGATCGTTCCCGATTACCTGAAGAAGAGACCCGCATCCAGAAAAAAAGCTGTCGTGCCGAAGCCCGTGAAAGCTGACCCGACCTCTGGCCAGCCATCACCCATTCAGGAATCAGCCGGCGAGCCCATGGTCGGGATCACGATCTGGCGTGTTCGTCTGGCAACGGCGCGAGACGGCGGGGAAGCCGTCCGCTTTCTCCGCCCCAGAAAACGCGACGGGAGACCGGCCAATCACATCCTTGAGAGGATTGATGAGGGGCAGCCCGTGCCGGCCGGGGCGTCAATCCGGTTCGGGATGGAAATATCGGAGCCCGGCTATCTGTACATCGTCGATCAGGAGGAGTACGCCGGGAAGGGGCCGGGGCCCCCGATGCTGATTTTCCCGAACATTCATTCCCGGAACAACGCGGTCACGCCGGGCCGCCTGATCGAAATTCCGACCGACCCGGAGGTTGATTTTGAAGTGGAGGTCAAACCCGGCCAGACCGGTGAAGTCCTGACCCTGCTGGTCTCTCCCGAGCCGGTTGACCTCGCCATCGGCCCTGACGAGATGACCCCCCTGTCGGAAGAAACGTTCGCGAACTGGAAGGGGAAATGGGGCGTCAAAGTAGAACGCATCAAGGTGGGTAATTCCGCGGGCCGGCCTTACACGAAGACTGAGAAGGCCGCCGCCAGTGACCGTGACCGGCCTTTGACGCAGGGCGACCCGCTGCCACACACCATCTACAAAGTGGCTGCCAGACCCGGTGACCCGATTATGCTCTCTCTTCGCCTGAACTATCAGGAGTCCGGAATAATGCCAAAGTCTGATAAGAGCAGAAACAGTTCACCCCCCCGAACGAAAATCCCCTGAGTCCGATTATCACTGTGGGGCTGTTGCAGACGCCTCACCTCAACTTCAGGATCGTCAAATAAGCCGGGCGCTGTTTCTGCCCGCCCTCAGGGCTGATTTCTATGAGCCCCGCTCAAAGCCGTCGCCGCGCCCAGCCCGAGATAGACGCTGCCGGCAAAATAACGTTGCGCGCGCAGGAACCTTAAATTCCCGCGCAGCCAGTTGCCGACGCTCCCCGCCGCCAGCGCATACGCCGAATCACTCACAGTTCCAAGCACAACTAAAATTGTCCCGAGCGAAACGATTTGCATCGCCACCCGGCCCCGCGCCGAGTCAATAAACTGCGGCAGAAATGCGAAAAAGAACAGGGCGGTTTTCGGGTTAAGCAGGTTGACGACGACGCCCTGATAAAACACGCGGCCCAAGGGCGCTTTCTGAACTCCTCGGGCCGGTTCAATCCTTTCCTTCATCAGCAGGGTTTTTACGCCGAGAAAGATCAAATAACCCGCGCCCGCATATTTCACGACGTTGAATGCCAGCGCCGACGACAGCAACAGTGCGGACAGGCCGAGGGCGGCGGCCGCGATGTGAAGCATCGTACCGATCTGCACTCCCAGACTCGAAACGATTCCCGCCCGGCGCCCCTGCTGGATGCTGCGGGCGATGATGTAAAGCGTATTTGGCCCCGGCATGATGACTAGGATCGAGGCCGCCGCGATGAAGACAGAGAGCGTTGACCAGTTCAGCATACTGCCCCCTGACAGCTCATCTCCGGAACGTTTTCAACTTCGCCGTGCGTCTTTTTGAGCATTTCGGCCAGCGCCGCGCCCAGAGATTCCAGATTGCCCTTCATTTTTTCATCGGTCATCTCTTCGCCGTCCCCGGCGAATTTATCGCCGACGAAAGGGACTGCGACCTCCGCCGGCAGGACGTTGACGCCCACACTCGAAAGCACGCCGCGCAGGTGCGCGAGCGAACGGAGGCCGCCGAGAGAGCCGGGCGAAGCCGTCATAATCGCCGCGACTTTCCCGGGGAAAACGTCGCTCTTCCGGTAGCTGCCGCTCTGGCGCGAGGCCCAGTCAATCGCGTTTTTCAGCGCGGCTGGGAGCGAGCCATTGTATTCCGGCGAAGCGATCAGCAGCCCGTCGTGCCGGGCGAGGAGTCCCTGAAACCGGAGCGCATTTTCGTCAAAGCCATCTCTTCCGTGGTCGTCGGGGTTGTAGATCGGCATCGGGTAATCGCGCAGATCAACGGCGGTCACTTCCGCGCCCGCCTTTTCCGCGCCTTTGATCGCCGTCTGCAGGACTCGTCTGTTATAGGAATGTTCGCGCAGGCTGCCCGCGAAAGCTAAAATCCTCGGTCTCCTTCTCATCTTTTCTGACTCCTCCTCAATCAGGTTCGTGGGCCTTCCGCGTTTTGGAAAGGAGCGCGGTCAGCTGTCCAAGCTCCGCTTTGCTGAGCGCGCCGAACGCGGCGTGATTGGCCTCTTCAACCGGCCCGTCGAGCTGTTTCAGAATGCCGAGTCCTTTCTCCGTGATCCGGCAGTGGACACAGCGGCGGTCGTCGGGGCGAACCTCGCGCGCGACCAGGCCCTTGGACTCCAGTCGGTCAATCATCCGCGTAATGCCGGGCGTGCGCTCGATCATCCGCTCGGCAATCGTCAGGGTCGGCAGTCCTTCCGGCCCGGCACCGCGCAGGATCCGCAGCACGTTATACTGCTGGCCGGTGATCTCGAACGGCGCGCAGACTCCCTCAAAAAAAGCCCTCACCCGGTCGGCCGTCGCGAGCAGCGCGACGTACGCCGCCTGGGCCTGCGGCGCCGGGGGGCGCCTCTTTTCGCGGGGTCCGGATTTTTTCCTCCCGTCAGCCATGGGGCGACATTTTATTAGTCAATAGTTGACATGTCAAGTAAATTGTCTTCGGGGGCGGTGGCTCAGCCTCAGCTGACTTCGGGAACCTTTACGGGTCAGGAAGCGCCGGCACGCCTCAATGTATCCGGGAGGTGATTCTTGACCCCTTCTCTTCCTCTCGCCGATAATCCCGGGTTATGTCAGGTAAAAAACGCCTCTTCCTCGTTGACGGGATGTCGAACATCTTCCGCGCCTATTACGCGATTCGCGGCCTCGCGAATTCCAGGGGCCAGCCGACCAACTCGGTCTACGGCTTCACGATGACGCTCAGGCGGCTGATCACTATACACAAGCCCGATTACATCGGCGTCGTACTCGACTCCAAGGAGAAGACCTTCCGCCACGAAGCCTACGAACATTACAAGGCCAACCGCACCGAGATGCCGGAAGACCTGTCGCTGCAGATGCCGTACATCCTGCGCGTCTGCGAGGCGTTGCGCGTGCCGATCCTGCGCCTCCCGCGTTACGAGGCTGATGACATCATCGGGACGCTCGCGAACAAGGCGGTGAAGGAAGGCCTGCAGGCCGTCATCGTGACGAGCGACAAGGACCTCTGCCAGCTCGTGCGCGATTCCGAAATAGTCATCCTCAGGGAAGACCGGGCGGGCGAAGTCTGGTACGACGAAGAGGGCGTGAAGAAGCGGCTCGGCGTGCCGCCCGCTCAGGTGGTTGACCTGCTCGGCCTGATGGGCGATTCGTCCGACAACATCCCGGGCGCGCCCGGCATCGGCGAGAAAGGCGCGGTGCAGATCATCGAGCAGTTCGGCTCGATCGAGGCCGCGCTCGCCGGGTGGGAGGAGGTCAAGAAGCGGACTTACCGCGAATCGCTGCGCGACCACGCCGAGCAGATTCGCCAGTCGCGCGAACTGGCCCGCATCGAGACGAACGTCCCGGTCGAACTCGATCTGGAAGCGCTCGTGCTGGAAGAGCCGGATCACAAGCTGGCGTACCAGCTGTTTTCAGAGCTGGAATTCCAGACCTTGACGCGCGAGTTTGCGGACGCGGCGAAGAGTGCGGAACCCGGGCCTTTGTTCGGCACCGGGGCGACCGATTTCAAAGTCACCGCGCAGTATCGCCGGATTGCCGCAGTTGAGCAGCTGCGCAAGCTGGCGAGTTCGCTGCTCGCGAAAGATCGTTTTGCCTTCGCGCTCGCCGACGCCCCGCCCGCGGTCGCCGAACCCGACCCGCGACCACGAATGGTCGGCGTAGCATTCTCGACGGCGCGTGGCAATGCCGATTACTTCGACCTCGAAAACTGTGACGACCGTGCGGGCGCGATTGAAGTGCTGAAGGACGTCTTTGACAACGGCCTGATCGAGAAGGCCGTCCACGACCTGAAGCGCGCGATCTCGCTCGCGAGCGATCTCGGCATCCACATCGAGAACGTCACTGATGACACGCTGCTTCAGGCTTACCTGCTCGACCCCGAGGCCAGCAAATACGAACTGCCGATGCTCGCCCGCCAGTACCTCGGCAGCGAAGTCGAGCCTTCCGATGACATCGCCCACCGCGCCTCCGCCGAAGCCGATCTGACCGGGCAACTGGCCGATGTGCTTAATGCAAGGATTGACGGCGAACAACTCGACCTGATTTACCGCAACATCGAACTGCCGCTCGTCCCAATCCTGTTCGCGATTGAGCGCGCCGGGTTCCGGGTAGACACGAAGGTGCTGGCCGAGCTGTCGGTCGAGATGGACAAGGAGCTGGAGAAGCTGACCGGGAAGATTTACGCGCTGGCGGGACAGGAATTCAACATCAATTCGCCCTCGCAGCTCGGCGACATTTTCGAGAAGCTCAACTTCGAGGTCTCGCGCAAGACCTCGACCGGCAAAATCTCCACAAGCCGCGACATCCTCGACGAACTCGCGCTCAAATACGAACTGCCGCGTCTGGTGATCGAATACCGTGAGCTGGCGAAACTCAAGGGCACATACGTTGACGCCTTCCCGCAGCTGATCAGCAAACGCGACGGGCGCATCCACACGACGCTGACTCAGACTGTCGCGGCGACCGGGAGACTGTCGTCAATCAACCCGAATCTTCAGAACATTCCGATCCGCACCGAACTCGGGCGCCGCATCCGCCGCGCGTTCATCCCGGCCGACGGCTGCGTGCTGCTCTCGGCCGATTACTCGCAGATCGAGCTGCGCCTGCTCGCGCACATCACGCGCGACGAAGTGATGCTCGAAGCCTTCAGCAAGGGCGAAGACATTCACGCCCGCACCGCGCGCGAAGTCTTTGGCGCAAAGACCGGGGCCGCGCTGAAAGAGAAGCGGCGCGTGGCGAAGATCGTCAACTTCGCGATTGCCTACGTCATCGGGCCGTTCGGGCTGGCGCAGCGCGTCGGAATCTCGCGCGCGGAGGCGAAAAAGGTGATCGAGGATTACTACCGGACTTACACGGGCGTGAAGAAGTTCATGGACGAGACGCCGGACAAGGTGCGCGCGGAAAACGGCGTCGTGCGTTCGATCTTCGGCCGCCTGCGCCGCATCGCGGACATCAGCAACAAGAACGGCAACCTGCGCGCCCGCGCCGAACGCGAAGCCATCAATATGCCAATGCAGGGAACCGCCGCCGACATCGTGAAGATGGCGATGCTGAGAGTTGATGAGGCGCTGCGGCGCGAGAAGCTGAGCGCCAGAATGATTTTGCAGGTTCACGACGAACTCGTCTTCGAAGTGCCGAAGAAAGAGGTCGAGCGCGCGAGCGAAGTCGTGAAGGCCGCGATGGAAAGCGCCGCGAAACTCGACGTGCCGCTGGTGGTGGAGATGGGGACTGGCAAAAACTGGATGGATGCGAAGCCCTAATCTGCTCTATCAATTTTATTGTGACCTCATTCTCAGGCGAGTCGGGCTGACTCAGACCACGCGACTGACCAGACCGGGCTGGGCCTCGTCAGCTTTCGGCTCGTTACTCATTTGTTGCTGCCAGAGCTGGTAATAAAGCCCGTTGCGACCGAGCAACTCCCGGTGACTTCCTTCCTCGACCAGCTCTCCCTGCTCAAGCACGAAAATCCTGTCGGAACCGGCCACCGAAGTCAGCCGGTGCGTGACTGAAATGACCGTGCGGCCTTTGGCGAGGCGTCTGATCGTCGCGTTAATCGCCGCCTCAGTCGTGTGATCGAGCGCGGAAGTGGCCTCGTCGAGGATCAGAATCGCGGGGTCGCGGATGATCGCGCGGGCGATGGCGATGCGCTGGCGCTGACCGCCCGAGAGCAGCCCGCCGCGTTCGCCGGCGATGGTGTCATACCCCTGGGGCAGCGATTTGATGAAGCGGTGAATCTCGGCGGCGCGGGCGGCGGCCTCGACCTCCTTTTCGGTCGCCGCGGGGTTGCCGAGGCGGATGTTTTCGCGGAGGCTGATGTTGAAGAGGATGTTTTCCTGAAAGACTATGCCCATCTGCGCGCGCAGCGACTGGCGCGTGGCTTTGCGCAGGTCGTGCCCGTCAATCGTGATCGTGCCCGAAGTCGGTTCGTAGAATTGCATCAGCAGGCTGAGGACCGTGCTTTTGCCGGAACCGCTGGGGCCGACGATGGCGACGTTCGAGCCTCGCGGGATGCGCAGGGTGAGGCTCTTCAACTGCGACTGCTCTTCGGTGTAGCCGAACGAAACGTCGTCAAAGACGATCTCGCGCTCCAGTCGCGGCAGCGGTTCCGCGTCCGGCGCATCAGTCGCGCGCGAGGGTTCTTCCAGCAGGTCGTTGATGTGATGAATGCTGCCGGCGGCCTGAATGACGACGGGAATGAACTGGCTGACGTGGCCGATGTTGTAACTCAGCTCCCAGAAGACGCTCTCGAACGTGACCAGCGTCCCGACGCTGATGTGTTTATGAAAAGCCAGCCAGGCGCCGAACCCGAGGATGAGCAGGTGCAGCAGCAGCACGGCGGTGTTCACTGAACGCTCGACCATCGCGTTCAGAAAGCTGACGCGCGAGGTCGTTTCCGCCAGCGGCAGATTCCGCTGCCGGAACCAGTTGAGTGAAATCAGTTGCAGCCCGAAGGCTTTGACGACCGGCTGGGCGGAGACGTTCTCCTGAATGACGCTGAGCGTGTCGGCTTCGAGTTGCTTCTTCTGATAAGTGGCGGCGACGGCGCGGGGTGAGAAGAAGCGCGGGCCGAGCAGCGTCAGCGGCCAGACCAGCATCGCCGCCAGCGCCAGCCGCCAGTTGAGGTAAAAGAGCAGCCCCACCGCGGTGACCAGTTCCAGCGCCGGCATCACCCCCCAGGAGACGCTGTTCAAGGCCGCCTCTTCGACCTCGCCCAGATCGGTCGAGAACCGCGAGAGGACGTCGCCAATTGTGGTGCGGGAATAAAAACGCTGAGAGAGGGTTTGCAGGTGTTCGAACAGACTCTGGCGGATGTCTCGAACGATGATCGCGCCCAGCCGCGAGTTCTGATACTCGTACCAGAAGCTGACGGCGGAAACCACGACCGCCAGCACGCCCAATACGACCAGAATCCACTTCAGGGCATCAACATCCTCATCAATCAGCGCATTGTCAATCAGGTATTTCAGGCACAGCGGGAACGCGACGTTGTAGCCCGTCTCGATCAGAACTCCGATGCCGAGCAGCGCCAGGCTGGAGCGGTAGCTGACGTAGTAAGGCTTGAGAAAACGGAAGACGGTTGTAATCGCGCCCGCCGCCTGGCTGGCGTCGTAATCTTCATCCTCGTCTTCATCAACATCCGACTCACCCGGCTCCGACTCGTCCGACTCATCGTCTTCCGCGTCGTCATCCGGTTCGTCATCCACTTCATTCCCGGCTGCCATAACCCTCGTCCCTCGTCTCAATCGGCCTCGTCACTCTGTGCGTCGTCTTCGGGGTCAGCGGCACTATTCTCGCCGTACAGGCACTCCATCGTCCAGTGCGCGCCTTCTTCTTCGGCGTCATTTGTCAGGGCCGTCTGAATCTTTGCCGGGTCGGTAGGGGAATACAGACAGAGACTGTCGAGGAAAATTCTGTCGCCCTGAATGAAAGGGTGCCCCCCGGGAGTACCCTTTCATTCAGCCCTACTCGTCATCGTCATCGAGATCGGCCTTCGTGTAGAAGCAGTAACGCAGGCTCTCCTCGTCCATATACCACTCACAATCGCCCTGATTGTACTTCTGCTCCGTGAGCCAGATCCGGTTGAGGGTCTTCGGGTCATTGACTTCCATGCGAAAGCCATTGGCCAGAAACAGCTCCGACCATTCCCAGAGCGTGAGCAGGGTCTTCATGCCCTTGAAGACGTTCGGCCTTTTGAGGACTTCCGGGTTCATGTCGCTCGTGATGGAAGCGAAAATCACCCCGCGCCGGGTCACGCGGTGCAACTCGCGGATGGCCTTCCCGGCGTCTTTTTCGGGCACGTAGCCAAGGCAGGTTTCGTAGACGAAATCGAACTGGCTATTGCGATAGGGCAGCTTCCGCACGTCGCCGAGTTTGTTCCGCCGCCGCCACTTTTTCGGCGTCTGGCTGTGGATGTAGGCGTTGTTTTCAACGCCCCATGCGTCGATGCCCAGCTCGGCGAAATCGGCAACCGTCAGCCCGCTGGCCGACCCGGCGTCGAGCAGCCGGTACGGTGGCTTTGCCTTCCACACGATCTTAATCAGGCGCTCGACGTACTCGGCGTCGAAGTACTCGTCGTAAGAATCCTCGTAATCCCACTCCTCAATGCCTTTGTCGGTGTACTCGCGGTGGTAGCGGTCGAAATACTCGCGGTCAACCTTGCCGCGCCTGAGGATGCGCTGCCCGCCCTCGGAGAGGCCGTTCGCGCTGACGCTGGCGCCTGCGGGAGTCAGGTCGGCGCCGCTGCCCGCGACCATCGCCAGCGCCGTCTGGTGGCTGTCCGCGTGTGCGGCGACCGCCGCGAGGAAGCGCTGCTTCATCAGCCGCGAGAAGAGCAGGTCGGTGGCGAAGTCCGCCGAATCGAGGACGCCGTTGAGCGTCGAATCGAAGAGGTAATCGCCGACGAGGAAGATGCCCGGATGCTCCTTCGGCTCCGGGACGTGGCTATCCTTCACCTCTTTGACCGGGTAACCGCCCGGCAGCGCGTTGACCGAATTGAGCCAGCGATGCACGCGGCCTTCGAGGAACAGTTCGCGCCCGTATCTGAGTTGTTCCGGCAACGAGTCGAGCGCCTTCTCGACCAGGTCCTCGTCGTTGAAGTTGCTCATCGTCACGGCGTCGGTCCCGGCGAGCAGCCAGCCCAGCACCCCGTAGCCTTCGGCGTCGTGCCGCGAGCTTTCGTCGTAGACGCAGCAGCCGTTGAAGGCGTCGCTCATCCACCAGGAGTCGGTGATCAGCTCGCGCCAGAAGGGCTTCTGAAAAAGGGCGGTGACGCGCAGGTAGTGCGCCGGCTTGTCGTAGTAGGCGATGTGTTCCCGCATCGCGCGCCCGAGCTTCTCGCCCCCCCACTCGACCGCGCTCAGCCAGTTATGCGGCAGCGCGACCAGCACGTAATCGAAGTCGTGCGTCTCGACCCGACCCTCCCTGCGGACAAAGACCCGGTAAGTCTCATCCGGATTCTTCCCGACGCGCACGACCGGGCTGTTGAGTTCGACCTTCGCCGGGAAATGCTCGCTGAGCGCCTGCGGCAGCCGCTCAATGCCGCCTTCGATGGAGTAGAGGGCGATGTAGCCGTCCACGTCCATCAGGAAATTCTTGATGCCGTTGAGCGCGTTGGTCAGGTGCGGCTCGGTCGCCAGATCGCTGTGCGCGGCGACGCGCAGGTATTTTCTGGCCTGCGCGTCGGGCACCTCGTCGAGCAGCGACTGGCAGGAGCGCTTCGCCAGCGGGTTGTGATTGTCATCCTGCCAGTGGCCTTCGTAGTAGTCTTCGTGACTCATGAAAGCCCTGAGCCGTTTGCGAAATTCGTCAATCGCCTTGAGCGTTTCTCTGCCGCACAACTGCCGGATTTCGGCGCGGCTCCGCAGGATGCGGTCATCGAGGACGACCGTCCCGCTCTCCATCCCGACGGTCTTGAGGCCGAGCTTTTCGACCAGTTGCCGGAGCGGGTCGGGGCCGATCATCGTGTAATCATACAACTCGGCCACGCCCGCTTCGTAGAGTACGGGGGCCGTGTCGAAACGCCGCGAAACGATCTTGCCGCCGAGCCTGCCGCTGGCCTCAAAGATCGTCAGTTCGTATGGGTCGTAACATTTCTGGTAGAGGTGGTAAGCCGTCATCAAGCCGCCGGGGCCGCCCCCGACAATCGCTACTCTCAACATATGTCTTTACTCAGTAATCCGGTTATTCAGTGCGCGCGGACAAGGGGACCTCGGGGGGTCCGCGGCAGCACTTGGATGGCTCCTCGAATTCAATTGTCTGAAATTATTTCTCCCGTCTCTTCGACCAGACGCAAACTATCCTCGTTCGGGGTGACGACGACTTGTCTTTCAGGAGGCGGACTGACTGACCTCAACCCTTCCCGGCTGGCTCGACGAGCGGATGATCGGTAGCGAAAAAACAGTTTGCTTTATCCGGACTGTTCTGGCAAGGTCTTGCACCGCAAAGTCGTACCACGGAAATTATTACGCCTCTGATTTCGTAATGCGCAGATAAGGCTGCCCCCCGGTGGCCCGGAGGGCAGATGACCTCACAGACCGCCTGATCGGCTGTTGTGGAGATTCCGCGATCATGAACGACGCATCGCCTTCGCTCCCCCCGGCGCCCCCCGTGCCTCGATCTTTCCTGGAATATCTCCGCTCATTCGGGCCGGGCATCGTCATCGTCCTCACCTGGCTGGGGGCGGGCGACGTGGTGGACATGGGCGTGGCCGGCAGCAACTACGGCTACTCGCTCATGTGGGTGCTGGTCGTGGCGGTGTTGATGCGCTTCCTCTTCGTCTCGCTCATCGCCCGCTACCAGTTATGCAACCAGTATGGCGAGGGCGTGCTTGACGGCCTCGCCATACTGCATCCGTGGTACGCCCCGGCACTTTTCGCCGCGGCCATCCTCATGGGTCACGTCTACGGATCATACATGACGGTCGGCGTGGGCGAAATCTGCCGCAACCTCTTCCGCTTCGGCCAGACCTGGCAATGGGCGCTTGCGTGCAACGCCGTCGCGCTGGCACTGGTCTTCCGCCCGGCATACGAGCGCCTGGAGTGGGTCTTCAAGTTCTTCCTGGCGGTGTTGGGGGTCTCGTTCCTCGGCTCGGCGGTCTGGGTGGGCTTCAACCCGCTCGGCGTCGTGCAGGGACTATACCGCTTCGAGATGCCCGGCCATCAGGGAAAGTTCAACCCGCTGCTGGTGGCGGTCGCGATGATCGGGGCCGTCGGCGGGTCGCTGATGAACCTGGCCTATCCATACTTCCTCGAAGCGAAGGGCTGGCGCGGGCCGCAATACCGCCGGGTGCAGTTCTACGATTTCCTGCTGGCGGTGACGATGATGATCGTCCTCAACCTGGCGGTCTGGACGCTGGGCGCAGAGCTTCTTTACCCGAATAAACAGATCAGGGATCTGGACGACCTGCCGCGACTGCTGAGTACGGTCCTGGGCGAAGGCGGTCGCTGGCTGTTTTACCTGGGCATCTTCGCCGCCGTTTACACTTCGGTTCTCGGCCACGCGGCCGGCCTGGCCTTGATGGGCAGCCACGCCTGGCTGCGGTGGAAGGCGGGGACTGAACCGATCAGGGCCGATTACCGGAATCATCCACTCTACCGCTGGATCGTCCTCTGGTGTCTGGTGTCGCCAATGATCTGGACGATTCCGGGGATGCCGGACTTCGTGACGTTGACGCTGGTGGCCAACAGCGCCCAGGTGATCCTGCTGCCGATGCTCGCGGGAGGGTTGTGGTGGATCACGGCGAGCGGGCGCCACATCGGGGCAAAGTATCGCAACCGCTGGTGGGAGAACACAGTCCTGGCGCTGCTCTTCGCCCTCGCCGTCTACGGCGCGATCAACTCAGTCCGGTCAATCATTCATTTTGTGCAGGGCGGCTGAAGGCCCGGGGGGCACCGTCAATTGATTTCGCAGCGCGGCGCGGGTGTTGTCAGTCCGCCGGTCGTGACGGGGCGCGGCGAATGCAGGTCGGCCTTGTCGGTTATTTCGAAAACCCTGCGAATGATCGGCGCGAGTTCGCCCGCGTCGGCGAGAAACCCGTCGTGACCGTGCGAGGATTCAAGCTCGGCGTATTCGACATCAACCCCGGCCGCCGCCATCCGCCTGCCGAGGGCTTTGACATCCTCGGCGGGGAAGAGCCAGTCCGATGAAATTCCCACGAGCAGCACCCGCGCGCTGATCCGCCCGAGCGCCGCGGCCTCTGACTCGTAGCCCCGCGAAGGGTCGAAATTGTCCATCGCCTTGCTGATGATCAGGTAGGAATTCGCGTCAAAGCGCCGCGTGAAAATTTCTCCCTGATAATCCAGATAGCCGCCGATGTCGAAGCGTTCGTCAAGTGAGCGGTGCGGGTCTTCGCCGTTGCGGTTCGGGTTGCGCGAGTAACGTTCGGTGAAAAGTTCTGCCGACTTGTAAGAACACATCGCAATCGCCCGCGCCAGAGCCAGCCCGGCGTTCGGCGGGTCGTCCGCCGGGTAATCGCCGCCGCGCCACTTCGGGTCGTTCTGAATCGCCCGCCGCTGCAGGTGGTTGAGCGCGAGCGCCATCGCCGACAACGGAACCGCGCCGATGGCGGCGCAGCGTGCGACCAGATCGGGGCAGTCAATCGCCCACTGAATCGCCTGCATCCCGCCAATTGAGCCGCCGATCACCCCGTACAGTTTTTCAATGCCGAGCGACCTGACGAATGCGGCCTGCGCGCGCACCCAGTCGCTCACGGTGACGAGCGGAAAGTCCGCGCCGTAAGGCTTGTCCGTCGCCGGGTTGATTGACTGCGGCCCGGTCGAGCCGTAACACGAGCCGATGATATTGAGGCCGATGACGCAGTGATGATCGAGATCAAACACCCCGGCATCGTTTCCGCCGGCGACGAAAAGCTGCGGCCACCAGTCGGCGACACGCGCCGAACCCGACAGCGCATGACACGCGAGAATCGCGTTATCGCGCCGCTCGTTCAGTTCGCCGTAAATTGCGTAACGCAGCCTGACCGGACACAATCCGACCCCCGCGGCCAGCCGGAACGGCTCGTCTTCGGCCAGCGCGAAATCACCTTCGAGGGTCGGTTCGATGGCAATGGTCATAACGATGGGGAGAGTGGGAGAGCAGGAGATCGGGGGAAGAGGAGAAAAGGGGACAGGGAGAAAAAGGCGCCATCAAATCACAGTTCTCCCCGTCCCCTCATCTCCCGCTCTCCCCGTCTCTCTTTCAGGCTCCCGCTTTCGCCGACTGCGTCGCGGCCCGGAGTGCCTGATCAATGTCGGCGATGATGTCGCGCACGTCCTCGATACCGACCGAGAGGCGGACCATGCCGGGCGTGACGCCGGTTGATGCCTGCTCCTCTTCGGTCAGCTGCGAGTGCGTGGTCGAGGCCGGGTGGATCACCAGCGATTTCGCGTCGCCGATGTTGGCGAGCAGGCTGAAGAGCTTCACCGAATCAATGAACTTCTTCCCGGCCTCAAGCCCGCCGCGAATGCCGAAGGTCACGAGCGCGCCTGCGCCGTTCGGCAGGTACTTCTGCGTGCGGGCGTAATACGGGCTCGATTCAAGGCCGGGAAAGTTCACCCACTCGATCTGCGGGTGGGTCTCGAGGAACTTCGCCACTTCGAGCGCGTTCTCCGAGTGCCGCTCCATCCGCAGGTGCAGCGTCTCCGCCCCCTGCAAAATCAGGAAGGCATTGAACGGCGAGAGGCTCCCGCCCGTGTCGCGCAGGCCTTGCACGCGCGCTTTCAAAATGAATGCGAGCGGGCCGAAGGCGTCGGTGAAGACGAGGCCGTGGTACGACGGGTCGGGCGTCGTGAAATCGGGGAAGCGGCCCGAGGCCTTCCAGTCGAACCTGCCGGCGTCAATGATCGCGCCGCCGATTGAGTTCCCGTGCCCGCCGATGAATTTGGTCAGCGAGTGAACGACGATGTCCGCGCCGTGTTCAATCGGGCGGCAGAGCGCGGGCGACGGCGTTGTGTTGTCAATGATCAGCGGCAGCCCGTTCTCATGCGCGATATTCGCCAGCTTCTCGATGTCCATGATGTCGAGCTTCGGGTTGCCGACGGTCTCGGTGTAAACGGCTTTGGTCTTGTCGTTAATCGCGGCGCGCAACCCGGCCTCGTCCTCGGCGTCAACGAAACGCACGGTGATCCCGAGCTTCGGCAGCGTGTAATGGAACAGGTTGTAAGTCCCGCCGTAGAGCGAAGTCGTCGAGACGATCTCGTCGCCCGCGTTGGCGATGGTGATGATCGTGAGCGTCTCGGCCGCCTGGCCCGACGAAAGCGCGAGCGCCGCCGCGCCGCCTTCGAGCGCCGCGAGGCGTTTTTCCAGTACGTCGGTCGTCGGGTTCATGATGCGCGTGTAGATGTTGCCGAACTCCTTCAGCCCGAACAGCCGCGCCGCGTGGTCGGCGTCGTCGAAGTTGTAGGAGGTCGTCTGATAAATCGGCACCGCGCGCGCATGCGTGGTCGGGTCCGGCTCCTGGCCGCCGTGAACGGCGAGGGTGTTGAAGTGGTAGTTGGGAGTATCCTGGTCAGACATTCTTGTTTCTCCTGAGTCTGGTTTCCGGCGCGGGCGGCGGTGAAATCAGCGCCTGCTGAAATTCTCTCCGCCGGGTCTGCCGCCACCGAAACGTCGGCGAGGAAAGGCAAAACCCCGGCGCTGAAGATAACGCTGGGGTTCTCAGTTATGGAATTTGATTTGAGATCCTTAAAGCCGTGCGGCAGTGTAGGCCAGCCGTCATGAATCTGTCAAATGTGGATCACAGAAGGCAGGCATTCACGGGTTAGCGGGCAGGCGGACGGATGGCTCCGGCCTGTAAGCGCCCGTCCGATTGCCAACCCCTCGATCAGCCGGCGGCATTGGATTTCAGATTCGGCTCGTCTCAAATTCTGTTCCCCCCTACGGGACTTTCTTCAGGCTCCTGCCACTATTGGTTATAATCCAGCCTCCCCTCTTAAAGTCCGAGGTTGATAAATAATCGGCAGGATGGGCGGCGCGACTCCGGCAGAGGTGTGTGGCCGGGCAGTTCCGGCTGAATGCTGGCGTGGAGAGCGTCCCGTATCGGTCAGTGAAATTGCGTGACCGCCTCCTGCCACCATAGCTGAAGTGAAGAAGTATATGTTCAGACATTGATCCCACATTTCAGGCGTGGCACAGGTTGTGCCACATCAAACATTCGATCAGCGGACCACCGTTTAGCCCTCCTTCCCGGCGGGGCCCGGACGGCGCCCCGCAGTCAATTGAAAACTATCGGCAGAGCATCCGCACGGCGACTGTCTGACGTCGCCGCTCCCGGTCATCTGCCATTCATCAAAGGAGTGCTATGCTTCAGTCACACCCGCAGGGATTGTCACGCTCGTGGTTTCGTTTCCTCACGGTCATTGTCCTTCAGGCGGTTGTCTTTTCTCAGACACACAACGCCCAGACTCCGAAGGAAAGGAATTTCGCCTTTGAATATACGGCAACGGTAACGGACATACCCACAGGAGCCGGGGAGGTGGATCTCTGGCTCCCCGTTCCGCATGCCGACCGTTTTCAGGATATTTCAGACCTTCAGATCGCCTCACCGTTTCCTTACGAGGTCCGCACGGCGCAGTACGCGAACAAGGTGCTGCACCTCAGAGTAAAAGATCCGTCACAATCCAGCTTCACCATCGTCCTCAGCTTTAATACCAGGCGGCTTGAGCGCCTCAGCCCTCTGTCGGTTCAGGGGAAACGCAGGGCGGCCTCAAAGGAATCGGCTGACCCGGACATGGCACGCTGGCTCCAGCCGGATCGCCTGGTCCCGCTCGATGACAGGATCAGGGGGTGGGCACAGGACGTGATCCGGGAGGCCCATGCGGGCACTGATCTTGAGAAGGCGCGGGCAATCTACAACCACGTCGTCTCGACCGTTAAGTACGATAAGAGTGGGCAGGGCTGGGGGCGCGGCGACATTTACTACGCCTGCGACGCGCGGCGGGGGAATTGCACGGATTTTCACGCCATCTTCATTGGTTACTGCCGGGCAGTGGGCATCCCGGCGCGGTTCGCCATCGGCTTCCCGCTGCCGCCCGAGCGCGGCGCGGCTCAGGTGAGCGGCTATCACTGCTGGGCCGAGTTCTATGTCAAAGAACTAGGCTGGGTGCCGGTTGATGCCTCGGAGGCCGCCAAGGACCCGTCGAGGCGCGAGTACTTCTTCGGGGCGCATGACGAGAACCGCGTCGAATTTTCGCGCGGCCGTGACCTCATCCTCACGCCACGGCAGCAAGGGGAGCCGCTGAATTATTTCATCTACCCCTACGTCGAGGTGGACGGGAAGCCATTCTCGAAAGTGGAAAGGACTTTCAAATACCGCGACTTGTCGCAGCCGCAACGGCCCGCACGGGTATCGAACTGAGTCAGGCCGGCGGGTCGCATTCCCGCCTGAGGCTGATCGGGCGCGAGTGTCTCCAACAAAACATCAGGGAAAGTGAGGGCGGTGACTTATGAAAAAGATATTCTTCGGATTTATTGTCCTGTTCTTTACTGCCGGAATGATCCGCGGCCAGGCGGCGGCACAGGACACAACCCCGGAGCCCCCGGACCGGGCACGGGCGACAGAAATGGCAGGAAAGAAGAATTACGCGAATAACTCTGACTCGGCCTCTGAGCTTGCCAAAGAGGTTGAAGCGCTCAGGGGCAGAGTTGAGGCGCTGGAGCAACAGAACAGGGCGATGGCAGAACTGCTCATCGAGGTCAGGTCCCGACTGGCCGGGACGGATAAGGAGCAGGCTCCGGAAGTGAGACCGGCGGCCGCAGCCTTACCCCGTGAACCACTGCGAACCGGGGCATCACTTCCGACGGCCGCATCGTCAAACAACCCGCAGCCTGCCGGGCAGACCGCAGTCTCCGCCGCCCCGCAGGCGAAGCAGGACAGTAATAACGAGCCGGTGCGCTGGTCGGAGATCATCGGCAATGGAAACAAGATCAAGCTGTACGGGTTCCTGCGACTCGACATGGATATAGACAGTCAGCGGCCCAACAACGCGCAGACGCCGCTCTTTATCACTTCCGCCGACCCGCGCACCAGCAAGCCGGATGCCGGCAACTTCTCGATCCACCCGCGGCTCACCCGACTGGGGATTGATTACACCGGCCCGCGCATCGCCACCCTTGGTGACGGTAAGATCGGGGGCAAGCTTGAGCTTGATTTTGAAAACGGCGGATCGGAGTCCCGACAGATCATTCGAATCCGGCATGCATATTTCAAGATGGACTGGGGGCAGTTCTCCATCCTCGGCGGCCAGACCTGGGACATCTACTCGCCGCTCTTCCCCACGGTTAACAATGACACGCTGATGTGGAACGCCGGTAATGTCGGCGACCGGCGACCGCAGTTCCGCGCATCCTGGGAACCGAAGGCCGGGAAAGGGCAATGGTCATTCACCGGGGGAATCGGTCTGACCGGCGCCATTGACGCGCAGGACCTCGATGCCAACGGCTTCCGTGACGGGGAGGAGTCGGGCCGACCGGACGTCCAGGCGCGGGTCGGTTACTCACGCCAGCTCTGGGTCAGTGACCAGCGCGCGAGTCTGGGGGCCTCGGGCTTCTATGGGTGGATGAACACCTCGCGCCCGGCGGCGGGTCGCACGAGCTTCCGCAACCAGTTAGTCAATATCGATTACACGCTCCCGCTCGCGGCCCGGGCCGAGTTACGCGGCGAAGGCTGGTGGGGGCGCAACATGAGTGATCTGCGCGGCGGCGCCGGTCAGGGGATCAATCCCGCGAACGGGCGCGAAATCCGGGGGCGCGGGGGCTGGTCAGAACTGAGGCTGAAACTCTCACGTTACTGGACAGTGCATCCCGGTTTCACGACGGATGATCCGGTTGATGAAGACCTGCCGGCAGGCGCGCGCACGCGCAATCGGGCCTTCTACTTCGGGAACCGCATCACGCCGGGCGGGAATTTCCAGATCGGTTTTGATTATCTGAGGTGGAGGACTGACTACAAAGGCTCCTTATCCGGGATTGATAACCGCGTGAACCTTTTCTTCCAGTACAGTTTCTGAAGTAAATGAGGAATCGCAACGATTCGCGCTGATCTCATGCCTGGGATAAACATGTTCCGTTGCCATTCCTCATTTAATGCCCGTTCCGGACTGAGGAACAGGGTGGCTGGATCCGATTCGGCGCCGGCTCGCTTCGAAGGAAGAAATTGAGCCTGACCATCGGCCTCAAAACAAACCGGTTCACAGAATCTGTTCACTGGCATCTGGCGAATTCACGGACTAAAATCTGCGCTCCCGGTTCGGCCGAAAAGCAGCGGGGAAGATGGCTGCGATTTGTACTATCCAAAACTGTTGGCCCCTGCCGATACGCCGTTAAGGCGGTGCGGCGGTTGTTCGAAGATTTTTCCGGACAGGAGAGACCGCTTGAGCATAAGGAATGAAGCTGAGATCACTCGCATGGACGTGGCACCAGAAACTGAAGTGAACATATTCATCCTGGTAATTATGGGCGCGCCCGGCGTAGGCAAAGGGACGCAGGCCCGGTTGCTGGCCGAGAAGCTCGGCTGCCCGCAGATTTCGACCGGCGACATCCTGCGCGAGATGGCGAAGGCCGAGACCCCGCTCGGGCAGCAGATTCGCGCGACCCAGGCCGCCGGCCGTCTGGTCAGTGATGAAGTCCTCGCCGAAGTCATCCGAACCCGCACCTCACAACCCGACTGCGCGAACGGTTACATCCTCGACGGCTACCCCCGCACGCTCAACCAGGCGCGCTCACTCGAAGATCTGGCCCGGGAGCAGGGCCGCGAAATCCGGGTGATCAAGCTCAACGTCCAGCTTGATGCGCTGATGCAGCGGCTGACCGGTCGCCGCACCTGCCCGACCTGCGGCGAGATTTACAACATCCACCTCAAGCCCCCGCGGCAGGAGGGCTTGTGTGACCGCGACGGCACGCCGCTCGCTCACCGCTCCGACGACAAGGAAGAGACCGTGCTGACGCGCGTGACGACTTACGAGAATGCGACCAAGCCGCTGACCGAACACTACGAGCAGAGCGGGCGGCTGATCAAGATCAACGCCGAAAGGGAGGTTGCCGAAGTCTTTCAGGAACTCCGGGCCGCTGCGACTTTCAGGCAACGGTGAAGGTTTCCGCCGAGGATGCTATGGAACAAAGAAAGCTGGGCAGTCAGGGATTGATCGTTTCCGCGCTCGGCCTCGGCTGTATGGGCATGAGCCGGGCTTACGGCGCGTCGGATGACGCCGAATCAATCGCGACGATTCACGAGGCGATTCGGCTGGGCGTGAACTTCTTCGACACGGCGGAAGTTTACGGCCCGTATGAGAACGAAAAGCTCGTCGGCCGCGCGCTCAAAGGCAGGCGCGATCAGGTCATCATTGCCACCAAGTTCGGCTTCGAGATCACTGCGGACGGAAAATCCACCGGGCCCAACAGCCGCCCCGAACATGTCAGAAAAGTCGTGGACGAATCGTTGCAGCGACTCAGCACCGATCACATTGATCTTTATTACCAGCACCGCGTTGACCCGCAGGTGCCGATTGAAGAGACGGTCGGCGCCATGGCCGAACTCGTCCGGGCGGGCAAGGTGCTTTACCTCGGCCTGTCGGAAGCGAGTGCCGGAACGATCCGGCGCGCCCACGCGGTGCATCCGATCAGCGCACTGCAATCCGAATACTCGCTCTGGGAGCGCGGCGTGGAAACTGAAATCCTCAGCACCTGTCGTGAACTCGGCATCGGCTTTGTCGCCTACAGCCCGCTCGGGCGCGGCTTCCTGACCGGCAGGGTGAAACGCGCCGAAGAGTATGGCGAAGACGACCGGCGGCGCGAATTGTACCCGCGCTTTCAGGGGGAGAATTTTGACCGCAATCTGAAGCTGGTCGAGCCGGTGAAAGAATTGGCCGCGCGCAGAGAGTGCCAGCCCGGTCAGGTCGCCCTCGCATGGATGTTGCAACAGGGCAATGACATCGTCCCGATTCCCGGCACGAAGCGGCGCGCATACCTGCGCGAAAACGTCGCGGCAGCCGGGATCAGGCTCACAGCCGATGAACTGGCGTGGCTCGGTGAAAAGATCCCGGTCAATGCCGCCGCCGGGAATCGCTACGCCGACCGCATGATGCAACTGCTCAGCCATGCATGAACACTCGCAGCCTGCCGCCGGGCCGACACCCGATCCACTGCCGCAGCCACCGGAGCCTGAAAAAAATCCCGCGCGACGAATCCTGAGCGCGCTCGTCATTGATGTCACGCCGCTCAGGGTCTCGCGCGATTACCGCCTGCTTTACGTCGGGCAGTTCGTCTCCTACTTCGGCACGGCGATCAGCTACGTCGCGTTGCCCTGGCAGATTTATCAGCTGACGAGATCGTATTTTGCCAGCGGGATGCTCGGCATCGCCGAATTCGTGCCGATGTTTCTGATGGCTTTTGTCGGCGGCGCGCTGGCGGATTATGTAGACCGGCGGCGTCTGCTGCTCGTCACTGAGGCGGGGCTGGCCGTCTGTTGTGGCGTCCTCGCCGTCAATTCACTGTTGCCACATCCGCGGGTGTGGGTGTTGTTTCTGAGCGCCTCACTTTTCGCCGCGCTCAGTGGGATTCACCGGCCGGCGATTGAATCGCTGACGCCACGGATCGTGCCGCCTGAACTCATGCCCGCAGTCGCGGCGCTCAACAGCCTGCGGTACGGCTTCACTTTTATCGTCGGCTCGGCAATTGCCGGACTGATTGTCGCGAGCCTGGGTGCCGTGTCAGCGTACTCGATTGATGCCGCAACTTATCTCGTCGCGCTCGCCACGCTCCTGCTGATGCGCGCGGTGCCGCCGCCGCCCGACGCGGACCGCCCGAGCCTGCGTTCGGTCAGGGAAGGGCTGCGATACGCGCGCAGCCGTCAGGAACTGCTCGGGACTTACTTAATTGACCTCAACGCGATGTTCTTCGGCATGCCGATGGTGTTGTTCCCGGCGATTGCGGAAAGTTTCGGCGGGGCTTCGGTCGGGATGTTTTACGCCATGCCCACGGTCGGGTCGCTCGTGGTGTCACTGACCTCGGGCTGGACGGAACGCATCAACAGGCACGGCCTTGCCGTGACGATTGCCGCGGCGATCTGGGGTTTGGGGATTGTCGGGTTCGGCCTCGTAAATAATTTGTGGCTGGCGCTGTTTTTTCTGGCGCTGGCCGGGGCCGCGGACATGGTGAGCGGAATATTTCGAATGACGATCTGGAATCAGACGATCCCGGATCACCTGCGCGGCCGTCTCGCCGGGATTGAAATGATCAGCTACACGACCGGGCCGTACCTCGGCAACGCCGAAGCAGGTCTGGTCGCCGGCCTGTTCGGCCTCCGCGCCTCGGTCGTTTCCGGCGGCGTGCTGTGCGTACTCGGTTCGGTCGCGCTGGCGTTGCTGCTGCCGAAGTTCATCAGGTATGACGGGCGTGAAGGCCTGGCGCGCAAGCAGGCTGAAGATGCGGCGCGTGCAGCCACAGTCGTACCGTAGACTGACAGTCTGCGGCCGTCACCGGCAGTGGCCATTTGGAATCAACTCGTACTTTTCATAAAGACAACCACAGACTGTCAGTCTGCGGTACAACATTTTGCGGAGGAGAGATGCAGACACGACAACTCGGGAACAGTGATCTTCACATCACGCCCATCGGCATCGGCGCCTGGGCGATGGGCGGCGGCGGGTGGGCTTTCGCGTGGGGGGCGCAGGACGACAGCGAATCAATCGCGGCAATTCATGCCGGGCTGGATGTCGGGATGAACTGGATTGACACGGCGGCGGTCTACGGCCTCGGGCATTCGGAAGAGGTCGTGGCGAAGGCGCTCGAAGGCCGCGGCGACAGGCCTTACGTCTTTACCAAGTGCGCCCGCATCTGGGACGAGAACCGCCAGATCGGCAAATCGCTCAAGGCCGATTCGGTTCGCCGCGAGTGCGAAGCCAGCCTGCGGCGGCTCAAGGCGGATGTGATTGACCTCTATCAGATTCACTGGCCCGAGCCGGACGAGGAGATCGAAGAGGGTTGGGCGACGCTGGCCCGGCTGAAGGAAGAAGGCAAGGTGCGCTGGATCGGCGTCTCGAATTTCAGCGCGAGTCAGCTGCGGCGCGCGCAGGCGATTGCGCCGATCACCTCGCTCCAGCCGCCGTACTCGCTCATCAGGCGCGAAGTCGAAGCGGAAGTCCTGCCTTTTGCGGCCGAACACGGCATCGGCCTGATCGTCTATTCGCCGATGGGGTCGGGGTTGCTGACGGGAACGATGACCCGGGAGCGGGTCGCCGGGTTCCCCGAGGATGACTGGCGGCGGCGCAATCCGCATTTTCAGGAGCCGCTCGTCACGCGCAACCTGCAGCTGGTTGAGAAGCTGCGCGAGATCGGCCGGCGTCACGGGCGCACGCCGGGCGAGGTCGCGATCGCGTGGACGTTGCGCCTCCCGGCGGTGACGGGCGCGATCGTCGGCGTGCGAAGCCCGCAGCAGGTCGCCGGCGTCATCGGCGCTGTCGAGTTCCGTCTGAGCGGGGAGGAAATCACCGAAATCGAGGCGTTCTTCCAGCAGAATCAATGAAGAAGGTTCGGCTCAATGGTCGGCCTTGATGCGATGAAGGCAGATGATCGAAGGTGGTGGGGATGGTGGGAATCGAACCCACACTACCGTAAGGTAACGGGTTTTTGAGACCCGCGCGTCTACCAGTTCCGCCACATCCCCGTCAGGCTGATTGCGCGAAGCGCGATTATAGGCAGCCGTACAATGACGGTCAAGGAAGTGGAAAATGGAGGCGGCGCAATGTTGCCGGACCTCGGGTGGAGACGCGGCACTGGCTATGAGACATAGCCGCCGACCTCGTTGTTCCGCCGCGCCGCCTGATCGCCCAGCGCAGTCAGCCACGACGGCGAAAGCTGCGTCTCGCTCTCGCGGCCCTTCGCGCGTCCGGTGCCAATGCCTCCGGGCGCCGGCAGCAGGCGGTTGACGAGGCCGAGCAGGTCGGCCGTCAGTTCGGGGAACAGCGCGTCGAACGTGGCCGCGAGTTTTGCCTGGAGCGGGAAGATCAGCTCCGCTTCGCCGCGGCGACAGGCCGCGATGATGCGGCGCGCCGCCGACTCGGCGCTGACCGAGACGAGCGGGAGCGAATCGCTGATGCTGAACCAGGTGTACTCGGCCTCGTGCTGCCCTTTGAATGTGGCGTTGCGCGGGCTGCCGGTGCGCATCAGGCCGGGGCAGACGGTGGTGACGACGACCCCGTCTTTAATGAGTTCCGCGCGCATGGCTTTCGAGAGGCCCGTCACCGCGAACTTGCTGGCGGTGTAAGGGACGAGGTGCGGGACGGCTATTTTGCCGCCGATGGAAGAGATGTTGACGATGCGGCCTTCGCGGCGCTCGCGCATTTCGGGAATCACTGCGAGCATCGTATGCAGCACGCCGCCGAAGTTCACGCGCATCGCCTCCTCGAAATCCTCGAGCGTCATCGTCTCGAGCGGGCCGACCTGAATCGTCCCGGCGGTGTTGACCAGAATGTCAATTCTGCCCAGATGCTGCCGGACGGTGTGGACCATCTCCTGTACCTGATCGTACTTCGTCACGTCGCACGGGACGGCCACGACCGGCATCCCTTGGCGCACCAGGTCGGCACTGGCGCGTTCAAGCTCTTCGGCGTCGCGAGCGCAGATGGCCACGCGCACGCCCTGCCGCACGAACTCGCGACCGAGCACGAGTCCCAGCCCGCGCGAGCCACCCGCGATCAGTGCGATTTTACCGCGCAGGTCATATGACCTGTTGCCGCGGCCGATGGCGCGCGCGGCGAGGTAAACACCCGCGCCCGTTGCCGCCAGCGCGAGCAGGGAAGCCTTCGACCTCTTCATAAGTGCACTTCCTTTCTGTCAGGCGGAGAAAGCGGACGTACAGATGCCGTTCACTCTTGTCTGATTCCGGTTCGTGCGGCCGTACAAATTCCGCTGATTTGTTCAGAGCAGGATGAAGGGCAACGGGGATGCCAGAAGGCGGGGAAGGTGGCTGGGAGTTACTATGAGAGAGTTGGTACGGGAGTCAGGACTCCCGCCCGGAACCTGGGGGCTCAGGACGGTGCCGTCAGGCCTCATTCAAATACGATCTTCAGGAATTTCAGCTTGCCGACCTGCAGCTGAGCTTCCTTCACCGCCGCCGTATCAATCTCATAAGTCGGTTCATTGACGCGCTCGCCGTTCAGGCGGACGCCGCCCTGGACGATCAGCCGGCGGGCTTCGGCCTTGGATGGGGCGAGGTCATTTTGCACGAGCAGGTCAACGAGTTTGATTTTCGGCCCGGCCGATTTGATGGCGCGGGTTTCGACGTCGGTCGGGGCCTGATGCTCACGGAAGCGGCGCGTGAATTCTTCAGCCGCCTGTTCGGCTTCGGCTGGCGAATGAAAATCGGCGACGATCTTTTTCGCGAGGTCTGATTTCACGTCGCGCGGGTGGCGGTTGCCGACCTCCACATCGGTCTTCAACTGCGTGATCTCGCCCGGCGTCAGGTCCGTGAGCAGTTCGTAGTACCGCCACATCAGTTCGTCGGAGATGGACATCGTCTTGCCGTAAATGTCGTCCGGCGATTCGGTGACTCCGATGTAGTTGCCGAGGCTTTTGGACATCTTGTTGACGCCGTCGAGTCCTTCGAGCAGCGGCGTCGTGATGATCACTTCCGGCTCCTGCCCGTAGGCGCGCTGAATTTCGCGGGCCATCAGCAGGTTGAATTTCTGATCCGTGCCGCCGAGTTCGACGTCGGCCTGCAAGGCCACCGAGTCGTAGCCCTGCACGAGCGGGTAGAGCAGTTCATGGACGCTGATCGGCACGCCGCCCGCGAGGCGTTTGGCGAAATCGTCGCGTTCGAGTATCTGCGCGACGGTGGCTTTGGCCGTCAGGCGGATGAAATCCTCGGGCGTGAATGCGTTCATCCAGCGCGCGTTGAAATCAATGATCGTCCTGTCGGGGTCGAGCAGCCTGAAGATCTGCGCCTTGTAGGTTTCGGCATTCTCGGCGATCTGTTCGCGTGTGAGCGGCGGGCGCGTGGCGTTGCGCCCTGTGGGGTCTCCGATCAGCCCGGTGAAGTCTCCGATCAGAAAGATGACGTCGTGGCCGAGTTGCTGGAAGTGGCGCATCTTGCGGATCAGCACCGTGTGGCCGACGTGCAGGTCGGGCGCCGTCGGGTCAAAGCCGGCTTTGACGCGCAGCTTCCGGCCGGTCTTTTCGGCGTCCTCCAGCTTCGCCCTCAGGTCGTCGAGCCGGATGACATCAACCGTGCCTTTGGCCAGCCAGGAAAGTTGTTCGTTCAGGGTCATTGAATAATCTTATTTCAGCGAGGCCAGTTCATCCCTCGCCTGTTTGGCTTCGGCGAACTTATCTCCGCCGATTTTCAGCGCCTGCGCGTATGCCTCGCGGGCTTTCTGAGGTTCCTTGTTCTCCCGCAATGCGCGGGCCAGGTGCAGGTGATAAAGCGCGCTCTGCGGGGCTTTTTCCAGCGCCTTGTTGAATTGCTCGATGGCCACGCCGTAGAGCTGTTTCTTGTAATACACCCAGCCGAAGGTGTCATAGAAACTGGCTTCGGGGGTGATGTCAATGGCATTCTTGGCGTACTCGGCGGCCTTGTCGGCATTGCCGCCCTTGATCCTTTCGACGAGCAGCCAGGCGAGGTTATTGTAAGCGATGGCCGCGCCGACCGACCGCTTGTCATAGCTGAGTGCCTGCTCGTAGCTCTTCGCCGCGATGTCAAACTGACCGCGACCCTCCTGGAGCATCCCGGTCAGCAGAAAAGCCTGCGCCATCTGCCGCGGGTTGTCAGGGCGCCGCTTGATGATCTCCTGCAGTTCCGCGATGGCGCGGTCGGCCTGATTCTGAGAGAGGTAGAACTGGCTCAGCTCGAAGTAGGCGTTCAGATAATCGGAGTTCTTCTCCAGCAGCCCGCGCAGTGTCTTCTCGTAGCCGGCCGGGTCGCCCTGCTTGAGGAAGACGAAGGCCTTCTGGTCGAGCAGGGCGGGGCTGTCGGGTTGCGCCGCGACGAGCGCGTCGAGCTTCGCGTGCGCGGTCGCGAAATCCTTTTTCTGCACGTAAACATTGACCGCCGTCGCGATGGCCTGCGGGCTCTTTGGATTCAGTTCGAGCGCCTTTTCCGCCTCCGCCTGAGCCCTGCCCAGATCGCCTTTCAGCATGTATAGCATCGCCAGATTGGTGTGCGGCTCGGGGTTGCGCTGATCGAGTTCGGCGGCGCGGTCGAGGTCGGCCTGCGCCCCCGCGAGGTCTTTCAACTGCAGCCGCGCGACGGCGCGCGAGGTGAATCCCTTGCTCTCAAGGTCGGGCAGCATCTCACGGGTCAGGCGCGAGGCCTGAAGCGCCACCTCATTGGATTTGAGGTAGGCGATGCCGTTGATGATCTCGTCCGCCGTCTTGATGGCGTCCTGGGCCTTGTTCTGATTGAGGTAAATCCGGATCATCATGAGCAGTCCGGTCGGGCTCTGCGGGTAGTTACGCAGCAGGTCGTTGATGTACCGGCGCGCGCCCTCGGCGTCGTTGTTCTGCAGGTGAACGTCGGCCATGTAATACATGGCCGCCGGCATCGAGGGCTCGTTCTTCAGCACCTGACTGAGATCCCTCTCCGCATCGCCGAAGCGCCCGTTGAGCAGGTTGAGGCGCCCGCGCAGCAGCAGCGCGTCGGTATCCTGCCTGTTGATGTTAAGCGCTTCCGTGACCCGCTGGGATGCGCCAGGGACGTCGCCGCGCGCGAGCAGCAGCTCCGCGAGCCGGGAGTATGAGCGCATGAATTTCGGGCTCTCTTTGATCAGCTGCTCGTATTCCTGAATCGCCTGGTCGGTCTTCCCGGCGCGCGCATGCAGGTCAATAACCTGCGAGCGCCCGCTGTTCTTGTCCGGATCGAGGCTGGCCAGACGCTGGGCGTACTTTTCGGCTTCGCCGAAGTCCTGCCTGTTCTCGTAAAACCGCTGGAGCGCGGCGAGGAGCAGTTTGTCGCCGGAGTCAATCTCGAAGGCCTGTTTCATCTCCTTCTCGGCCTCGGCCTCACGCTTGTTGGAGTAGTAGAAATCGCTGATCGCCAGCCGCGCGATGATGGATTTCGGGTCGGTTTCGACGGCCTGACGGAAAGTCTTCTCGGCCTCGTCAATCAGTCGCCCGGCCGCCGCCGGGTCCTCGGTCGCCTTCCCGCGCTGGTCGTAAAAACGCGCGAGGCTCAGGTGAGACTCGGTGCGTTTCGGGTCGAGCGCGATGGCGCGATCCAGTTCGGCTTTGGCCTCGTCCCACCTTTTCTGTGAGGTCCGCACGCTCGCGAGCAGGATGCGGCCCTCGATGTGGTTCTGGTCTTTTTGCAGGATCTCTTTCGCCAGCCGCTCGGCTTCCCTGATGCTGACGTCAGCGGGCTTGAAGTATTGCAGATAAATATTGCCGAGCCGGACGCGGGCGTCGAGGTTGTTGGGATCGAGTTCAACCACCGAGCTGAATGCGTCAAAGGCCTCGCGCAGGTAGTTGATGACCAGGTCGGCCTCGCCCAGACCGAACCATGCCTCCGCGTATTTCTTATCAATCAGCAGCGCGTTGCGGAACTCCAGCCGGGCTTCGAGCGCGCGCTTTTCCTTCAGGTACTGCTGACCCCTTTTGACGAAGCTGACTTTCTCCTTCTGCGGGTCCTGTCGGCAGGCGCCGGCGGCGAGCAGCCCGGCGGCGCAGATCAGCGAGAGCAGCAGTGCAGTCATTCGGCGAGGCGGGCGGGGGTGGGGAAAGACATTCTGGAGTATCGGAGTGTATATGTTCATCTGGTTAAATGGTGCGCCGACGGTTGTATTTACTCTGGAGGTCGGGGCTGACGACAATCTGCTTCGCCGCGGATGGCGCTCGGGAGACACCGCGGGGCAGTGTAGCCCAGTTATTTGGAAGCGGGCAAGCTTCTCTTTGGAAAACTCCTGAGCGGCGTGATCCGTTTTCATCGGGCGGCAGAGTGTCCGGCCGCCGCCAATCCGCCGATTGAAGTCCGGACCAGGGTGAGTTCAGATGATGAAAACTATGGCCCCCGGGCCTCGTCCGGGACGACACTGCGCGATGGCGGGATAATGATTCGGGTAAAAATCAGAATCCCGCACTGGGTTCTTGACTGAGATGTTAGACCAGTGTATGTTGTTCCCGACATTCACTGGGACAATTTATAAGTGACAACGCGGCGTTGAAGAGCTTCAGTTGAAAATCTCTCCAGTTCATCTGAAGTCGTGTAGACAGTCATTCAACGCCTGTGACGTGCCGAATTCACAGCGGTCAGCGCCACACCCTCACCGCTCGCCCAGGTTATGCTTTCCTCTTTAACTATTGTGCCGAGTTGGCGACGGCATTCCGGGGGGTACTGATCCCGAATTCAGCTATTCCGTCAGCTGACAGACCAGTAGACAAGCGAATAATCAGTTACGCTTGGGAAGTAATGCTGATATAGCAGTTTATACTCACAGGCCTGAGAGCGGTCGCGCAGTCGAGTCCGCTGGAGGTAACCCACCGGCAGGTGCGTAATTCTGCATATCTTTAGAGATTGGTGGCTGGTTTGAGGGAGACTCCGGTTAAATGTCCGGAGCTTGCCTGATAACGATCAGAACCGCCAGCTTGTTGTTGAGAAGTGTTTCAGAGTTATAAAGAACGGCGAAGAACGGCTTTGATTGTGACGAGGTGATCCCCCGTCAGTCGGCAGCGATCAGGGCGGTCTAAGGAGGACCTGATTCATGAAAGATCTGAAAGATCTGACACAGAGATTATTGCCCTGCGTGCTGGCCCTGGTGGCCCTCATGATATTTGGAACGGTGTCAGCCTTTGCTGACCCGATCACCCTGCAAGCCAATACCTCGGGAACTTTCAATGCCGGTGCCTCCGGCGCGACCGTGGCCGGCGGCGGGACGATGATCACCGCGACGGCAGGCGGGACCAGCTCGACCATTACATTTGTTTCCAATCCCAATCAGATCAACGTCGCGCTCAATCCCGGTGAGGTCTCGAACGTCACGCTCGGCGTCTTCAATGTCACCTCGAATTCCACCCTGCCTCTGGGCAGTGGGCCGAGTTTTGGCGGCGCGACTTTCAGCCTGACTGTCTCCTTTACGGTCCCGGCAGGCACGACGCCGCAGACCTTCAACGGGAGCCTGACTGGTCGGATCGTTCAGACCGGTTCGACTACGGAAGTCCAGTGGACGAGCCCGCTGACGCTCACTTTCGTTTCGGCCTCGGGGACGACGTTCCAGTTGACGATTGAGCCGACGACGGCGATCAATCCGCCACTGACCAACGGGGTCAGCAATCCGCCGAGCCAGATTCGGGCCAGAATCAGCGTGGTTACCGGGCCGACGGGCGCGATCCCTGAGCCTTCCACACTCATCCTGCTGGGCAGCGGGTTGTTTGGTCTGGCGACTCTCGCCCGACGAAGGTTCCGGGCAGGTAACCGGGCATCCCGGTAAATGCCATTAAGATAGACTGGCAGCCGGGTGGCGGCACTGCTATAATCACCCGCCCTTCCCCGACCGAGTGCCGATTTCGCCCCTTGTTTGCCAGTCAGGATAAAGTATCAGGTGCCGCCTCAGTCCGGAGTCACTGCGGCGGCGCTTGTTGTTAGTTGTCCCGTGATTAGCGAAGAGTTTCAAGAGCACAGTAACAGCGCAATAACAAGCCTGCCCGATCCGTCCTGATAAAAAAGCAAAGAGACATTCGCATCTCTGTTCGCAAGACCCGCAATCGGAGGCTGACCAGCAGGCTTCGCTTCATTGTCTCCAGGCGCCCGAACTGCGAAACTGAGACCTAACGATTTGGCAAGAAATCCGTGAATCTCGTTGACTAACTTTCGAGGCACGCCGACGCGTGCCGGCGTGCCGCATTGAAAGGAAAAATGGATTATGGCCAGTTTCAGAGTCAGAAAGCCCGCCGAGTATCTGCGCATCCTGTGGAATCGGCGCTATTACGTACTCGTCCCCTTCCTGCTCGTCACCGCGACGCTGAGTTACACGATCTACAGGCTGCCGAACGTCTATGAGTCCACTTCACTGATCATTGTTGACCCGCCGAAAGTGGATTCCAATATTGCACCGCAGGCGAACGTGGACATCAGCGCGCGTTTGGGGACGCTCCGCCAGCAGGTCGCCAGCCGGTCCAACCTTGATGCGCTGATCAACAAGTATGACCTTTACAAGGCGATGAGGGCGCAGAAGGCTCCGGCCGAGGCGGTGATCGAAAAAATGCGGGAGCATATTCTGATTGACATCAAGAACATGGGGTCGGGGTACAATGCCTTCACCATCTCCTTTCAGGATCAGGACAGGGAAGTCGTTCAGGCCGTCACGGCGGAACTGGCGGCGCAGTTTTCTGACGAAAACCTGAAGAAGAATCTTGAAGTCAATAATAACACTGTCGCCCACCTTGACGATGAACTCACGAGAGTCAAGCAGCAGTTGGACGGCATCATCGCCCAGCGCACAAAGTATATCGTCGAACACCCGCCGGTGATGGCGGGTCAGACGCAGAGCATCGTCGGAGAGATGAACAGCCTCAGTCAGCAGATCCTGGCGCAGCAGACCCAGATCGGCAATCTTCAGAACAACATCGCGAATTACCAGCAGATGCTCACGATGGTCAAGGATCGTTATGACGAGCCAGTGATTGAGAATGACAGCCCTGCCGAAGGCGCCTTGCGGGTTAAGAGAGCTGAAGTTGAGGCCACACTCCAGGACCTGCGGACAAAGTACACGGAGAAGCACCCTGATGTGAAAGCTGCCCAGGTGCAGCTGGACAAGATCAATAAGGAAATGGCAGATCTGCAGAAAAAGGCCGAGGACAAGAAAAACGGGATAAAAAAATCCCGGCAACAAAACAGCCAGGTAGACAACGTCCAGTTGCAGATTGATGCCACCAGGCGCGAACTGGAAAGACGCCAGGCCGAACTGAGCAAGATGAACGGTGAGTATGCCGGCCTGCAGGCGCAGCTGCGCTCGATTCCGCCGCTGACTGCGGAGATGGAGCGGATTGATCGTGATTACGACACATTGAAAAAACAACACGATGACCTGCTGGCGCGGCGTCAGCGGGCAGCATTCTACGGGCGGCTGAATTCTGATTTCAGCGGGGAGACTTTCCGAATCCATGACCCGGCGAATCTGCCGGAAGCACCAGTCTACCCGCGGCGCACGCTGCTCTACCCGCTTTCGCTGATCTTCGGGCTGCTTTCGGGGCTCGCTGTGGCGATGGCCTTCGAGGCCCGCTACCTGTTTACGATCCGGGACGCGAAGGATGTGGAGCATTACACCCGGCTGCCGCTGCTGGTGACCGTGCCGGAGATCATCACCGAGCCGGAAGAGCAGCGCCGCCGGATGCTCGGCATGGTGACTGTCCTCGCGGTGATCGTGCTGATGGTGATTGCCGTGCCGGTGATGGTCAAAGTGATTCAGTATTCGAGGGTGCTGGACGTCTTCATCGGGGGCGGGTATTGAAATAATCCTGTCAGGGGCCGGGCAGAAAGTTGTAAACTAATGTCCGGCTTTGCAGTAACGGTTCACCGGATTCAGCCCCACGGCCATCAGAGAGACTCAGTTTATGTACAGACAATTTTACGGGCTGCGTGACATCCCATTCAGTCTGACTCCCGACCCGCGGTTCCTCTACTTCACGGCCAGTCACCGTGAAGTGATGGCGAATCTGCACTACGGGATTCAGCACGGCAAAGGACTGATCGTGGCGACGGGCGAAGTCGGCACGGGCAAGACGACGATGCTGCGCGCCATGCTCGCCCGGCTCGACCGCAGCGTGCTGACGGCATACATCTTCAACCCCGGCCTGACGGTCGCGGAGTTTTATCACTACCTCTCGACGAGTTTCGGCATTACGCAATATTCCTCCAGATCCGACCTGCTGATGAAGCTGGGCAAGCTGCTCATGATGCGGCACGCGCGCGGGCTGCGCAGCGTCATCATCGTTGATGAAGCGCAGGGGCTGGATCACAAGCTGCTCGAAGAGATTCGGCTGCTGCTCAATTTCGAGACCTACACCGAGAAGCAGTTGCAGATCATCCTGGCCGGCCAGCCGGAGCTGCGTCAGGTCCTCAACGACCCGGCGCTGCGCCAGCTCAAGCAGCGCATCAGCCTGCGGTGCGAGATCAAGCCGCTGCGCGCCGACGAGGTGTCGGCGTACATCCGCGCGAGACTCCGGACCGCCGGGGCGACGCGGCTCGACCTGTTCACGCCGGAAGCGGTGGCGCTGATTTACCGGGCTTCCGAGGGGATTCCGCGTCTGATCAATAACATCTGTGACAACTCGCTGCTCACCGGTTTCGCGATGAGCGCGCATCAGGTCACGCCGGAGATCGTGGCCGAAGTGGTCGCCTCGCTGGATCTGCTCAAGCCGATGATCGAAGAAGACCCGGAACAGGCGCTCGTCGGCGGGCTGCCCGCCATGTCAATCCTCCGCGAGGGGTTCGAGGAGGACTGGAATAAATACGGGGAGACCGGGAAAGTTTCCAACCAGCCCCAGGACATCGCCGCGGCGAGGGCCAGAACCACGACCAAGCCTGTCCGGTGACTGGGAATGTCGGGCGGGTTGTCAATCATCGGGCTGTCAGGTTTGTGATCGGCGGGACAGTCGAAAACGCAATCTCAGGAGTGCAAGGCAATCCTCATTTTCACGGGACATTGCGGCAGGCCGCAGGGGAGTTCTGAACTGTCACTCTGACCCAGGGGGGCAGAGTGACAGGCGCAGGGCTGGCAGGTTCTGCCGTCAGGTAAGATCAATGGGACGCATTTTTGACGCGCTGCAGCGCGACCAGCAAACTCAACCGAATGGCCGGCGTGACCCGCTCGCTGAAGCTACCAGAAGCCCGGAACTGGCCGCCGACCAGCAGGTCGAGTTGCCCGAGATGATCGGGGCCCCGGTGACGCCACACTCGAATCAGGGCGGGGTGCTGTCATATTTGCGGGAAGACTTTCTGAACGGGGAACGCCCGCAGCGGGTGCCGGATGACGAGGCAGTATTTTCTCAGATGGATGCGGTTTATCCTGACGCCCGTCTGACGCCAGGCGTTTCAGGCGATGTTGTTCAGGCGAAATCGGACGGGGCGCAAAAACTGTATCAGCCGGGGGGGCAGGGCAAATACAGGCTGCCGGAAACAATAGAACCCCGGGTCGCGCTCTCGCTGAATCTCGATCCGGCCCGGGTTCATCCGAGACTGATCGCCGTGACCGAGCCGCATTCGATTGTCAGCGAGCAGTACCGGACGTTGCGCACGCAGATTTTCCATGAGGCGGAGCGCCGGCTCACTCAGGTCGTCGTCGTGACGAGCGCTATCGCCGGCGAGGGGAAAACCTCGACGTCGCTCAACCTGTCGTGGACGATTGCGAACTCGAAGGGCAGGCGGGTGCTGCTCATTGACAGCGATATGCGCCGCCCGAGCGTCGCCTCCTATCTGGGGATCGCCCCGGCGGTCGGCTTTTGTGAGGTCCTGGCCGGCGACTGCGAGTTGATGGCGCCGGTCATCCGCATTTACGGCCGGAGCCTTGAGCCCGACCTGGACGAAGACTACCAGCTCTTCGTCCTGCCGGTTAAGGGTGAGGCGCGCAACCCGACGGAACTGCTTTCAGGGTCATCGCTGCCCGACGTCATCAATGAATATCGCCGGTACTTCGACTTCATCATCATTGATTCGCCCCCGGTGACGCCCTTCGCCGACGCCAGGTTGCTCGCCAACCAGTCCGACGGGGCGCTCGTGGTGATCCGCTCGGGCGCCGCCCCTTACTCGACGGTCGAGCGGGCGATTGAGGCCCTCTCCCCGGCGCGCATGCTCGGCGTCGTCCTCAACGGCGCGAAGGAGGATGAGGACGACGGTTATTATTACGAATACTATTACACCGAAGACAAGCGGTCGCAGCGGTTCCCGTTCGGGCTGAGGAAGATTGCCGCGCGGCTGGGATTGTTCGGCAGAGGCGCCAGCCAGCAGAACAGTCTGACCGGCGGGAATCCTGCCTCCTCAGGCAAAGCCGGCGCTGACGAGAAGTAGCCGGGACCGGGTGTGGGACCCGGGACAGGAATGCGAAAATGTTTTTATGCGGAAGTTTTGCCGTGCGGTCTTGAAGGCCCCATCATTGAAACAGGACAGCCATGGCTAAACGTGACATCTGGCTCAGGACGTTCACTCTGGTAGTGGTCGAGAGCGGCCTCGTCATCTCGGCCGTGCTGCTGAGCCTTTACTGGCGGATGTCCGTCGCCTACGGGACGACTTCGTTCAATTCGCTGCTCCAGGAGTCAGGGAACATCGTCAAGATCCTGACCATCACTTTCGTCTGCCAGTTCGTCTTTTATCTTTTCGGCCTGTATGACATCGCGACGGCGCGTTCGCGGCGCGATCTGTTCGCCAGCATCGTGCAGGCCGTGTCGGTCGCCTGGATGGTGCTGGGGATGATCTGGATGCTCGCCTGGTACTGGGGCACGAGCGAGCGGGGGGACAATTTCGAATCCGTCCCCGGCGCGCCCGTCACGGCGATGGGGATGACTCTCTTCTTTATGATTTGCTGGAGGGTCGTCATCCACTGGCTGCTCAGCCACCCGGTGCTGAGCGAGCGAATTCTGATCGTGGGGACGGGTGATTCGGCCGTCGGGCTGGCGAAGGAGGTCTTTTCACGGCGCGATCTCGGGTACCGGGTGGTCGGCTTCGTCGGCGAGGATGCGGCACTGGTCGGCCAGAGCCTGTTCAACCCGAGCGTGATCGGCGTGGTTGACCAGCTCAATGAGATCGTCGAGCGCGAGAGGGTGGATCGCGTCGTCGTCGCGCTCTCGGACCGGCGCGGGCACCTGCCGGTGGACCAACTGCTCAAGTTGCGCCTGCAGGGCGGCGCCGTCATCGAAGAAGGCACGGCGCTCTACGAACGGGTGACCGGCCGGATCAGCGTCGAGATGCTCCGGCCGAGCTGGATCATCTTCTCCGGCGGCAACAAGCGCAGCCGCATCTGGCTGACCGTGCGGCGCTCCCTCAATGTGCTGGCCGCCGTCATCGGCTTCGTCACTTCCTTCCCGGTCTGGATCGTCACCGCCGTCATCATCAAGCTCGAATCGCCCGGCCCGATCTTTTACAAGCAGGAGCGCGTCGGCAAGAACGGGCGGACTTTTACGATCTACAAGTTTCGCTCGATGCGGCAGGACGCGGAGTTGTCCGGCCCGGTCTGGGCGGCGAAGGAGGATGACCGCACGACCCGCTTCGGGCGCTTCATCCGCAAGGTGCGGATTGACGAACTGCCGCAGTTCATCAACGTCATTAAGGGCGAGATGGCTTTCGTCGGGCCGCGGCCCGAGCGCCCCTTCTTCGTCGAGCAGCTCAATGAACTGATCCCTTTTTATTCGCAGCGCCACCTGGTCGAGCCGGGCGTCACCGGCTGGGCGCAGGTCAAATATGAATACGGCGCCTCGGTCGAGGACGCGCTCCAGAAGCTGCAGTATGATCTCTATTACATCAAGAATGCCTCGCTGTTCTTCGACCTGTGGATTCTGCTGGAGTCGTTCAAAATCGTCCTCTTCGGGCGCGGAAGGTAAGAGGCTTTGAGTTTTAAGTATCGAGTTCGGAATCTCGTGGTCCCGGTCTGTCGCTCCATTTGTTTCACGGAGGTCAGTATGAAAAACGCAATCAACTACTGTTTCAGATTCGCCCTGCCGGTTTTGCTGGCCGGACTGCTCGCCAGCGCAGTCCCGGCTCAGGAGGCGGAAAAGAAGCCGGAGCCCGAAAAGAAGCCGAAGGCCACCGAGCGCTTTTCGCCCGATGAAACCGTCACCGGGGCCGCTCAGAAGGACTCGAAGGTTCTCACCGACGCTGACCGTCAGATCGGGCGGCGCGAGCTGGAATCAGAAGCCGAGGCCGCGGTGCAGCCTTATCTGAACAACTTTTTTAAGGATTTTCGCTTCGGCCCGCAGGACGTCATTTCGGTTGACGTCTTCAAGGAGGACAAGTATTCACGTCAGGGCATCGTCATCCCGCCGCATGGCAAAATCAATTACCCGCTCATCGGCGAAGTGGTCGTGGTCGGGCGCACGACCACTGAGGTTGAAAAAGAGATCACTGAAAAATTGAGCGAATACCTGATCGAACCGAAAGTGACCGTCCAGATAGTTCAGGCTCACAGCCTCAAATACATGGTCCTCGGCGACGTGGGCCGCGCGGGCATTTATGAGATGACACGCCGGCTGACGGTGCTGGAAGCTATCGCTGAGGCCGGGGATATCACTCGTTACGGCGACAGGGGAAAGGTCGCCGTCCTGCGGATGCAGGGCGACAGCACTCAGAAATATCCCGTCAACCTGAATGAGATTCAGCGCGGGCGGGGGGCGCCTTTCTACCTGGCGCCGGGCGACGTGATTGTCGTCCCCGGCAACAAGTTCAAGACCGTGGAAAAGGTGATGGGCATGCTGACGCTCGGTTCCTGGATGCGGACGATTGCCACCGGGCGTTAGTCCGAAGCCCGGTGCGAAAACAGCCTCACGCGGAGATGTAATGAATCAGGGAGAGTTTTTGGGCCCCCGGTCATTCCACCTCCGCGTTTGCTTTACCAGCGCGGTGAAATATCTTCTGAAGATGGCACTGAAAATTGTCTCCCGGGCCGGGCCCCCCTTGGCGCTGTGTGGCCTGCTGGCTCTGGCGTCACAGGGGCAGCAGCCGGCCTCGCCAGCTTCGCCGCCGCAGACAGGGGAAGTGAAACCGCTGCCTGCCGTCCTCAAGTGGCTGCCGCAGACGAGCGGCGTGCTGGCGAAGCTCACATCCGTCTTCTTCGCGGATCGCGATCACGGCTGGATCGTCGGCAGCAACAGCCTGGTGCTTTCGACTGAGGACGGCGGAACAACCTGGAAAAAGACTCAGCTCGCCAATCACGAATTGCTGCGCGACATTTTCTTTTTCGACACGCAGCGCGGCTATCTGGTCGGCGAATACAGCCGCTTCAATCGCACCGACAACAAGTCTCCGGCCGAACGCTCCTTCCTGATGTCAACCTCCGACGCCGGCTCTTACTGGAGAATGGCCGATCTGGCGCGCCCGTCCAACCCGAAGACCGACGCTCTGGTGCGTTACGGCGGGGAGACCGTCCTGCGGATTCAGTTCGTCAGCGACCGTGTGGGTTGGGCCTGCGGCGAAACCGGGCTGATCCTGTTGACCAGAGACGGCGGTCGAATCTGGAAGATGCAGCGCCCGGCGCAGGTGCGCAAGATCCTTTACGGTCTGTCCGCACTGGATGAGGGGATGGCTTGGATTGTCGGCGCGGGCGGAGTGGCCCTGCGGACGGTTGACGGCGGCGAGAACTGGAACGAGCAGACGACCGGCACGACGAAGGCCCTGTTTGCCGTGCGCTTCGTTGACGCGAAGCGCGGCTGGGCCGTCGGGGCGGACGGGACGATTCTCGTGACGACCAACGGCGGCAGCCGCTGGCGCGCGCAGGCCTCTGGGACGAATGAAGACCTGAATGATGTCGCCTTCGTCACACCGCAGGAAGGCTGGGCCGCGGGCAATCGCGGCACGCTGCTGCACACCCGCGACGGCGGCGCGACGTGGGAAGACGTTTCATTGAACACCCGCTCCCATCTGACGCGCCTGTTTTTCGTCGCGCCGGATTGCGGCTGGGTCGTCGGCGTGAACGGGCTGATCTTCAAATACCAGTGGAGCGACGGCACTCAGCGGCCGGCTCTCAGCACGCAGGAACAGGACGAAGACTGAGCGGCGCGAGCAGTTTCGGAGAACGAATGACGGCTTCGCAGACAAATGGGAAATCATTCCGCATCACCCATCCGCAGAGAATTTACTTTGACCGGATAGACCGGCGGCTGCAAAAGGGGATGAGCTGGCTCGATGTCGGGTGCGGGCGGAAGCTGGTCTACAGCTGGCTGCCCGATGCCGAGGAGTTGGAATCCGAGCTGCTCGCGCGCCCCGCGCGGCTGGTCGGCATAGACCTCGATCTCGCGGCCCTGCGCGACAACGTCTCTTTCCGGGACCTCCTGATGGCGGGCGCGGAAGCCCTGCCGTTCCGTGACGGGAGCTTCGATCTGGTGACGAGCAACATGGTCTTCGAGCATGTCGAGCGGCCCGCTCCCGCGCTCGCCGAGATCCGGCGCGTGATGTGCAGGGGCGGGCGGCTGATTATTTTCACGCCGAATGCCTGGGACATCGTCTCCATCGTGGCGCGCGCCGTGCCGAACCGGCTCCACCCGCTGATCGTCTCGCGGCTGGAAGGCCGCGCCGCCAAGGATGTCTACCCCACCCAGTTCAAATTCAACCGGTCGGGTGAGATCAGACGAATCTTTGACCAGACCGGCTTCCGCCTCGTCAGCCTCGAATACCTCGAACACCACAACATCTTCGGCCACCGCCCCGTCATCGCGCAGATCGAGGATTTATGGCACAGGGTGGCGCGCCGCGTGCCGGCAATCCGCGGGACGCTGCTGATTGAGGCCGAAGCAGATTGAAGGCATAATTCCACCTCCTCTCGTCTTCGCCCCCGCAATGGATATTCATGTTTTTGACAGAAAGAAAAACCCTGCCGGCGCGAGTCCTGATCGTTCTGTTGCTTTGCCTCAATGTTTCTGCTGCTCGGGCACAGGCACCGGACAGGGCGGGCTCTCCGTCGGGCCCGAAGAATCAGCAGACTGAGGGCGCGGCCCTCGCTGAGTTGAGGCGCGCGGTTGAGACGGCGGCAGGGCAGCCCGCAAAGCTGCGCGTCGCAAGGTTCGCTTACGCGCAGGCCCTCTCACAGGCCGGCCGTGATGATGAGGCGGCGGCGCAATACGAAACCATCATTCGCGAAAACAACGGGCGCGATCCGATTGCTTACTACAACCTCGGCAACGCGTGGGCGCGCGCCGGACAGAACCAGAAGGCTGCCGAAGCCTACGCCCGTGCCGTTGAGCAGCGCGCGGGCCATTACGCTCGTGCGCACAACAACCTTGGCATCGTGCTGGCACGGCTGGGCCGTGTGGATGAAGCGCGTGAAGCTTATCTGAAGGCCATCGCCGAAGAGAAAGGCAGCTTTGCCGACGCGCATCACAACGTCGCGTTACTTTACTGGCAGCAGGGCGATCTCAAGCGCGCCGAAGATGAAGTTACTGCGGCGCTGCGAATCAATCCGAGGCACGAAGAAGCGCGCCTCCTTTCCGAGCAACTGAAGTTCAATCACAACTCTGAAAGCAATGAATCAGAAATCATTGTGGCCGCCGGAGTGAAAGCGAATCCCGCGAATTCAAAGCCTGTCGTCACGGTCAGCGCGGACACTTTCAAACTGCTGCAGCAGGCGCGCACCGTCCGCGACCGTGGTGACCTCGTGCGCGCGGCCACGGTCTATCAGTCGGCGATTCAGGGTGAAGGGAACGCCGTCCCGGCGATTGAGTGGGAACTGGCTGACATCTGGATGAGGCTGGACAAGTCACGCGAGGCGGAGGAAGCTTATCGCCGCGTGATCGCTCAGGCCGGAGACCGCTACCCGATGGCCTATTACAACGCCGGGCGCGCGATGATGAAGCAGCAGAAATACGGAGCGGCGGTCGTCATGCTGCGCCAGGCGCTCGCCCGCGTCGGCGAGGCCCCATACATTTACCTGGCGCTCAGCGAATCGCTCGAACGGCTTGATGAGTTTGAAGGCGCGATTCAGGCGCTGGAAAAATATAATCAGGTGCGCCCGGCGAAAGGCGAAGACAGGGAAGAACGGGACTGGTACGCGAGCAGGCTGGCCAGTCTGAACAAAAAGAAAAATACAGAGAACAAATCGCGATGATCGTCAGGTCTCAGCGATGGCTGACAGGTTGATATGTCCACAGACCAGGCCCCGGCGCCGAACAACGAACGGCTGACCTACAGTGATTACCTGCGCGTCCCCGAACTGACCGGGCTGCAACACCCGCAATCATCACCGCCGCACCACGACGAACTGCTTTTCATCACCATCCACCAGACATACGAACTGTGGTTCAAGCAGTTGCTGCACGAGCTTGATGCCGTGGTCGTGAACTTCCGCGCCGCCGCACGGAACCCCGACACCCACGACGAAGTTTACGAGGCCGCGCGACTGCTGCGCCGCTCGACGGAAATCGCGCGCGTGCTGGTCGAGCAGTTCACGATTCTGGAAACGATGCTGCCCACGCACTTCCTGGCCTTCCGCGGGCGCCTGCGCCCGGCGAGCGGCTTTCAGTCCGAGCAGTTCCGCGAGATCGAATTCCTGTGCGGGCTCAAGGACGAAAAGATGCTGAAGTATCACGAGCCGTCGCCGGAAATGCACGCGGCGCTCGAACGGCGGTTGCGCGAGCCCTCGCTGCGCGACGTCCTCTTTGAGGCGCTCTCTGCGCTGGGGACGATGCCAGCAATTGCGGAGGGTGCGACGGAGCAGGAGTGCTTCCAGGCCCGCGCGCAGGCCATCCTCGCCGTCTATCGTGACGAGCGCGGCCACCGCGACTGGATTGACGTCTGCGAGCGGCTGACTGAATTTGACGAACTGATCGTCAGCTGGCGATTGCGTCACATCCAGATGGTCGAGCGCACCATCGGACTGCGAATGGGGACGGGCGGCAGCAGCGGCGCCTCATATCTGAGAGTCACGCTCGACAAGAAATTCTTCCCCGAGTTGTGGGAGGCGCGATCACTGCTGACCGAAGGGTAACGATTATGAAACTTGTTGTCTTCGACGTTGACGGCACGCTGACCGACACGAGCCGCGTTGACAATGAATGCTTCGCCTGTGCCTTCACGGAGTTGCTGGCTGTTGAGCTGGACGCGAACTGGCACGACTGCCCGCACGTCACCGATTCGGGCATTACACAGCACATCTTCAGACGGCAGTATGAGCGCGACCCGGATGAGGTTGAAATCAGCGGGGTCAGAGATTGCTTCATGCGGCTGCTCAGGGGCAGGCACGAGTCGGATGCCTCGCACTTCGCGCAGATTTCAGGCGCGGCTGAAATGCTCTCGCGGTTGAGCGCGCAGCCGGAGTGGGTCATCGCTGTAGCCACGGGCTGCTGGAAGGAATCCGCCGGATTCAAACTCGCCGCCGCGGGCATTGACCTCGACAGCTTTCCCGCGGCGTTTGCGGATGATTCGATCACCAGAGAAGGGATCGTCGAGACGGCCGTCTCGCGGGCGAAGAGTCATTACGGACATTCACACTTCGAGAAGGTCGTGTCGGTCGGCGACGGGCTGTGGGACGTGCGAACTGCCAGAAATCTCAACCTCCCGTTCCTGGGAATTGCCGGCGGCGAACGGGCAGCAGCTTTGCGCGAAAACGGCGCGCGCCACGTCATCGAAGACTTCAACGACTTTGCCGGTTTCTTTCAGTATTTGCATGACGCAGAAGTTCCTGACTCAGCAAAGGCGACGGCAGTCTGAAACCCGGATCAAAAAACGTATGGACGAACTTCTTTCTTACCGCAAACAGTTTCCGATCCTCGAAAACACCACTTATCTGGTCAGCCATTCGCTCGGCGCGATGCCGCAGGGCGTTTATGACAAGTTGCGCGAGTACTCCGAAATGTGGGCCACGCGCGGCGTGCGGGCGTGGGCCGAGGGCTGGTGGGAAAAGCCGGTCACTACTGGCGAAAAGATTGCAAAAATCATCGGCGCCGATCCGGGGACGGTAGCGATGCATCAGAATGTATCGGTCTGCCAGTCGGTCATCATCTCGTGCTTCAATCTGGAGAGGGCAAGGCAGCAGGGGCGCGACCGGATCGTTTACGAGGCGCTCAACTTTCCCTCGGTGATGTATGTTTACGAAGCCCACGCCAGAGCCGCCGGCCTGCGGCTGGTCGAAGTGCCGAGCGATGACGGGATCACGATTGACACCGAGCGCATGCTTGAGGCGATTGATGAGCAGACGCTGCTCGTGCCGATTTCACACGTGCTTTTCAAGAGCGCCTTCATTCAGGACGCCGCAGCGATCATCGAAAAGGCCCACTCGGTCGGCGCGATGGTGGTGCTTGATACCTACCAGTCGGCCGGGATCGTCCCGTTCAATGTCAAAGAGCTTGATGTTGATTTCGTCGTCGGCGGGTCGGTGAAATGGTTGTGCGCCGGGCCGGGCGCGGGCTACCTGTACGTGCGGCCCGACCTGCAAACGAAGTTTGAGCCAAAGGTGACTGGCTGGGCCGCGCATCGCACGCCGTTCGCCTTCGAGCCGGAGATTGATTACGCGCCGGACATTCATCGCTTCCTGCATGGCACGCCCGTGGTCCCGGCGCTCTACGCGGCGGAAAGCGGGTACGAGATCGTCGCCGAAATCGGCGTCGAGCGGATTCGCGCCAAATCAATGCGCCAGACGGCGAAGCTGATCGAGATGGCCGGGGCCGAAGGCTGGCGCGTCAATTCGCCCCGTGACGCCGCCAGACGGGGCGGCACGGTGATTGTTGACGTGCCTCACGCCGCCGCCGTCGTGCAGGAGCTTTCATGCCGCGACTTCCTGGTGGATTTCCGCCCCGGCGCGGGCATTCGCATCGGGCCGCATTTCTATAATACCGATGAGGAGCTGGAGGCGACGGTCAGCGAAATCAAGGGAATTCTCGCGACCAGGGCTTACGAAACGCACCCGGCGGCCGGCGGCGCGAAATTCTGAACCGGGCCGATTTTCAATGCTTGACCCGGGCGGGAGTCGAGTGGATACTGGTGTCGAACTATCCCCGAAATACGTTCGTTGATTTGAAATAACTGAGCTTGAATGAAAGAGGCCGACGATAAATTCCACACGATCCCCCGCCACTGCTCGCTCGACGGATTCACTGAACTGAGCGGGGCGGTCGAAGGCGTGATGATGAAGACACTCGGGGTCTTCGACATGATCCGGGCGCGCACGCTCAACAGCGATTACAGCATCTTCCTGCTCGACCCCGATTCCGGTCGCGCGCTGGTGCAGGGCGGCAACTACTTCGAGGAGCCGGTCGAGGCTGTGGTGAGCGGATCATCCTTCGGCGGGTGTATGCTGAAAATTGGCTGGATCGGGATCGGCCTGCGGATGGAAATCTGCGCGAAGGGCCAGCGCATCGTGACCTCGCCGGTTCAATCGCTCAGCGTCGAACACGAGAGTTAAGCTGCCACCTCCGAACGATCCACAGACACAGCAGAGCAATCGTCCCACCCGTTATATCAATCAGACTGTCATAAGGTGAAGCACTGCGCAGCCGCGTGAACGACTGGTGGTATTCGTCAGTCAGCGCGTAGACACCGATGATGAAGAAAGTGTAGAGCGCCCGGCGCCAGTCCCAGCGGACGGCTGACCCAGCGCGAAACGCCCGCACGAGCAGCAGCGCCAGAATCGCGTACGCCGTCAGGTGAGCGCCTTTCCGCACGAGGAAATGAATCTGCTCAATCCGGGAAAAAGCCATCTCCGGGAAGAGCCAGTGCAGCACCGTCACCAGCATCCCGCCGGTATTGCGCGCCGAGAAGAGATCGGTCGAAAAAACGAAGATCGCCCCCATCCACACGAGCGGCGGCAGCCAGTAAAAAAGAAAGCGGCCGAAACCGGGAGAGTCAGGCGACATCATTGTACGCTGGGCGTCTTCGCTCATAACCTCGATCAGAGGCTGTCGGAAACAATAATGGGAGGCAGATCGTGCCTCCCATTATTTTAAATGGATAAGTTCACGTGGGCCGGACGATGATTACAGCGCCTCGGCGCCGCTGACGACTTCGATGATCTCGCGCGTGATCGCGGCCTGACGGATGCGGTTCATCGTCAGCGTCAGCCGGTCAATCATCTCGCTGGCGTTTTTTGAAGCCGAATCCATCGCGGTCATTCGCGCGCCCTGCTCCGACGCGACCGATTCAAGCAGCGCGCGGTACACCTGCGCCTCAATCAGCTTGGGCAGGAGGATGTTGTAAATCTCCGCCGGCGGCTGCTCGTACAGGTAATCGAGCGTTGATTGCTCCGCCGCTTCGCCTTCGCCTTCAATCTTTCCGATGGGCAGGACAGGCTCGACCACCACCTTCTGCTGAAGCGCCGACTTGAATTCGTTGTAGATCAGGTAGACGCGGTCAAAGCCGCCCTCTTCAGCCGTGAAATCCGCGATGAGCTTCCGGGCAATGTCTGCGGCCTCGAAGAAACTGACCCGGCTCGTGCCGGTGACCCCGAGGTGTTCGCGGCGCACCGTGACCGGGCGGCGGCGAAAAACTTCGGCGCCCTTGCGCCCGATCGTGACCAGTTCGACCTGCTTGTCAGTGTTCGTGCGCAGGAACTCCTGCGCGGCTTTGACGAGGTTGGTATTGAATGCGCCGCACAAGCCCTTGTCGGCGGTGACGAGGGCCAGCAGCACCCGCTCCCGGCCCGCGCCTTCGGCCGCAACTTCGCTCGAAGCGAGCAGCGGGTGCCTGAAATCGGGCGCGCGGCGGGCCACGCCGCCGAGGATCTGCGTCATCTTATTCGTGTACGGGCGCGTGGACGTGACACGCTCCTGGGCGCGACGCAGCTTGGCCGCAGACACCATCTTCATCGCCTTGGTGATCTGCCGCATGTTTTTGACGGAGCGAACGCGCCGCCGCATGTCCTGTAGATTAGGCATAATCGAAAGGATGATGGATGATGGATGATGGATAAAGGACGCGCAAAGCAGTGGAGCCTTGATTCATCCTTCCGCCTTCATCCTTTAAGAGGCCGCCCCCTGCGCGGATTGCGCGCTGTAGCGGTCCTTGAATTCACGGAGCGCCGCGTGCAGTTCTTCCTTGATGCTGTCGTTTATTCCGCCCTTGGCGGTGAGCGATGCGAGCAATGAGCCTTTGCTGTTTTCGAGAAAGTTGAGCAGCGCGGCCTCGAACTTGCGCACGTCCTGGACCGCCACATCGTCAACGTAGCCGTTTGACGCGGCCCAGATCACGGCCACCTGCTTCTCGACGTCCATCGGCACGTACTGATCCTGCTTGAGAATCTCGGTCAGACGCTGGCCGCGGGCGAGCTGCTTTTGCGTCGTGGGGTCGAGGTCGGAGCCGAACTGCGCGAACGCCGCGAGTTCGCGGAACTGCGCGAGGTCGAGTCGCAAGGTGCCTGCGACCTGCTTCATCGCCTTGATCTGCGCGTTCCCGCCGACGCGGCTGACAGAGTTGCCGACGTTGATGGCCGGGCGGATGCCGGCGTTGAAGAGATCCGATTCGAGGAAGATCTGGCCGTCGGTGATCGAGATCACGTTGGTCGGGATGTAAGCCGAAATGTCGCCGGCCTGAGTCTCGATGATCGGCAAGGCCGTCAGCGAGCCACCGCCGCGCTCGTCGCTGTATTTCGCGGCGCGTTCGAGCAGCCGCGAATGCAGGTAGAACACGTCGCCCGGGTAGGCCTCGCGCCCCGGCGGGCGGCGGAGCAGCAGCGAAATTTCGCGGTACGCCGCCGCGTGCTTCGACAGGTCGTCGTAAATGCACAGCACCGAGCGGCCGCGATCCATAAAGAATTCACCGATGGCGCACCCGGTGTAAGGCGCCAGGTATTGCATCGCCGCCGGCTCGGAGGCCGAGGCCGCGACGATCACGGTGTAATCCATCGCGCCGAATTTTTCGAGCGTCGCTCGCACCTGGGCGACCGTCGAATTCTTCTGGCCGATGGCGATGTAAACGCAGATAACGTCCTTGCCCTTCTGGTTGATGATCGTGTCGAGCGCGACGGCGGTCTTGCCGGTTTGGCGGTCGCCGATGATCAGCTCGCGCTGCCCGCGCCCGATGGGGACCATTGAGTCAATCGCCTTGAGGCCGGTCTGCATCGGCTCCTTCACCGGCTGGCGGTCAACGATGCCGGGGGCGATGCGCTCGACCGGGTTGAAATCTTTGGTGACAATCGGGCCGCGACCGTCGGCAGGCTGGCCGAGCGCGTTGACGACGCGACCGACCATCGCCTCGCCGGCGGGGACTTCCATGATGCGTTTGGTGCGTTTGACGGTGTCGCCTTCCTTGATGCTCTGGAATTCACCGAGCAGCACCGTGCCGACCTTGTCTTCTTCGAGGTTGAGCGCGAGACCTGCCGCGCCGCCCTCGAACTCAAGCAGTTCGCCGGCCATCACCTTTTCAAGCCCATGAATTTCGGCGATGCCGTCGCCCACCTTGATCACCGTGCCGACTTCGGCGACCGTCACGCCGGCGTCGAAGTTCTCGATCTGCTGCCGAATAATTTTACTGATCTCGTCCGCTTTGATTTCATTTGCCATATCAAGTCTTATCCTTTAGCCGTAATAGCCGAACCCTCTAGCCCACTGCCCCCTTTGCCAGCCGCCGCTTCATCTGCGCGAGCTGGGTTTTGATCGAGCCGTCGAATACGAGACTGCCGATGCGCGTGACCACGCCGCCGATGAGTTCGGGGTCGGTGCGGAATTGCAGGCGCACTTCCCTGCCGGTGACTTCGCGCAACCTCTTATTGAGCATTTCGCGATTCTGATCGTTGAGCGGCCTCGCGGTCGTCACCTCAGCCGAAATGATGCCGGCGCGGTCGTCAAGCTCCTTCGACAGACTGCCGAGTACTTCCGGCAGGTGATGCAGGCGGTAATTTGACAGGAGCAGTTGAAGAAAATTACTCGACGTCTGCCGCAGCCTGAGCCGTGAGAGCAGCGCGTCCAGCACGCCGCGCTTGCGTGCGAGCGGGATCGCGGGGCTCGAGAAGACTCCGTGCAACTCCTCGTTCTGCTGCATCAACCGGGCGAAATCGCTCAGCTCTCTGGTGACCTCACTGACTTCCCTGCGCTCAAGGATGACATCGGCCAGAGCGTGCGCGTAGCGATTGGCAATGGTCGTAACACTCATAAAAAGTCGAAGGTGAATTTCGGGCCCTCAGCCTTTCGCCTGACTGGCCTTCTGGATCTCCTGACTCATCCGGTTGAGCAGGCGCGAATCATCGTCCGCGGTCAGCTCCTGGCGGATGATCCGTTCCGCCATTTCGACCGACTTCGCCGCCGTGAACTCCTGAAGCTCGGCGAGCGCCGTGTTCCTGGCCGACTCGATTTCGCGCCGGGCCGTCTGGCGCAGCTTTTCGGCGTCCTGTCTGGCCAGCGCCTCGATGCGCTGCCGCTCCGCCACGGCCTCCTGCTCCGCCTGCGAGCGGATCGCGGCGATCTCGCTGTCAAGCCGGTCGAGCCTCGCGCTGATCTCGGCGAGCTTTGCCGAGGCGACCTCCTTCTCCTTCGCCGCGTGTTCGAGCGAGGCGCGGATGGTCGCGAACCGCTGCCGGAAAAATTCGCGCGTCGGCTTCCGCAGGAAGTAGTACAGAACCCCCAGAAAGACCGCGAGGTTGACCGCTTTGGGAATGGCCGGGTGGATCAGCAGAACTGTCGGCTGAAAATCAATCTGACCCGGGATGAAAAGCGCAAGAGAAAGAAGTGACTGTTTCATGAAGCGCTGATCCCCTCCGGAGTGGTGATGGGGCGTTGCAGAATGCTGGAAGAGATGGTGGCGGCCATGGCGCGCGCGTCCTGTTCGAGTCTGGCCCGTGCGGCTTCGGTCTGGCTCGAGATCTCCTGTTTTGCGGCGGCGATCTGGTCGGCGGTTTCGGCTCTGGTCTGAGCCATCAGTTCCTGCTGCACCTTGAGCGCATCTTTGCGTTGTGCTTCGAGCGTCTGGTAAGCCTCGGCGCGCGCCGAGCGGATCTGCTCCTCGTACCGACGCAGCCGCTCGCTGTATTCGGCGATCATCTTCTGGGCCTCTGACAACCGCCCGGTACTCAGGCGCTCACGCTCTTCCAGAATCCGGTTGATCGGCTTGAAGAGCGTGGCATTGAGAATGAAGACCAGGCAGATGACGAGGATGAAGACGAACAGGAACGACCCGTCAATGCTCAGAATGCTTTCCGCCAGTGCCAGGAAGATGACCGCCGGATTAGTCACTTGGGATCTCCTTGGTTCTCGTTCAGGAGTTCGCGCCGCGCTCATGGTGATGACAGGCCCGGATTGCAGCGCCTTAATTAAGTCAGGAAAGCTAGCACATAATTTCACATAGTGTCAAATTTACTGTCGCGATTTGCACCGGGCCGGGAAATTTTTCAGCTCGGGGGCGTGGTAAAAGCTGCTTTTCCGGGGACGACTCTCAAGTCGGCCAGAGGCAAAAGCGTTGCCGGGTAGATTGTTTCCTGATTGACAAATTCGGGATTGAGTGGTATCCTGACTCCGGTGAAATGATGAAAGTGAAAATTCCACACAACGGTGCAGAGCAGGCATTGCTGAGACTGATGCGTACGGGCGACCGCCTGTGGCGGGCCTCGGACGAGTGGTTCGCGCGGTGGGGGCTGACGGACAATCATTACAACGTGCTGCGGATTCTCAACGGCGCGGGCGAACCGATCCCGCAGATCGAGATCGGTCGCCGGATGCTCTCATCGCGGGCGAATGTGACCAAGCTGATTGACCTGCTGGAGGAGCAGAAATTCGTCAGACGGCTTGCCTGCGGCGACCGGCGCGTCAAGCTGGTGGCGCTGACGGATGCGGGGGCGGCTTTTCTTCGCGAGACCCTGGCCGAAGTCGTCGGATTCGCGGAAGAGGCAATGAAACCCCTCAGCCGGCAGGAACTGAAGACGCTCGACGCCCTGCTCGACAAGCTGGCGAAGTGAGGCTTTTTTCGGGCCAGATTGTCAACTGGTTAACAGTCAGGCGGTTGACGGATTTAGTCATCGGATGCCGGGCTGCCTGTCGAGAGGAGAGAAAATGATTCAAATCGTTAAAGCAGAAGACCGATACCATCTGGAAAGCGACTGGCTGTCAGCTTACTGGCTGTTCAGCTTCGACCGTTACTACGATCCGAACAACCTGTCGTTCGGGCCGCTGCGCGTTTTCAATCACGACACCGTCGGCGGCGGGGCCGGGTTCCCGACGCACCCGCACCGCGAAATGGAGATCGTCACCTGGGTGCTGGAGGGTGAGCTGGCGCACAAGGACAGCACGGGCGGGCGCGGCCGTATCCACGCGGGCGAAGTGCAGCGCATGACCGCCGGCACAGGCATCGCCCATTCGGAACTCAACGCTTCGGAAACACAGGCCGTGAGGCTGCTGCAGATGTGGGTGCTGCCGGAGCGGACCGGGCTCAAGCCTTCTTACGAGCAGAAGCAGTTCGCCCCGGAGCAGCGGGCCGGCAGGTTCCTGCCAATCGCCTCGGGTCAGGATTTGCCTGACGCTGTGAGGGTTCATCAGGACGTAACCTTTTACGTCTCGACGCTGCGACCCGGTGATCAGTTGTCGCATGAGGTGAAGCCGGGGAGGCGAGCCTTCCTGTACGTGATTGATGGCGAGATCACGCTGAACGGGGGCAGCCTCGGCAGCGGGGATCAGGCCCGCATAACCGGTGAAACCAGCCTGGAGTTCGGGGCGGCGGGGCAGAGTGAAATCATCCTGATAGACCTGCCTTGAGGAATCTGAGGGATCAGGTGCGAACGACGATGATCGTCGTTCGCACCTGCCGGTAATAAACATCGGCCTGCGGCAGTGCAGAACCGGGCCGGGGATCACTAATGGAGAAGAGTATGCTCAGAAGACTGTTTAGTACCGATGACAATGTTACCAGTCTGATCGCCAGAATCACGCTCGGGGTCGTGATGCTGCCGCATGGCCTGCAGAAACTGCTGGGGATGTTTGGGGGCGCGGGCTTTTCCGCGACGATGGGGGCCTTTACCGGGTCCGGGATGCCCGCCGTCGCCGCGTTTATGGTGATCATGGGCGAATCGTTCGGCGCGCTCGGCCTGATCACCGGATCCATCAGCCGCTTCGCCGCTTTCGGCGTCGGCCTGATTATGCTGGGGGCCATTTTCACCGTTCACCTTCATAATGGTTTCTTCATGAACTGGATGGGCAGCCAGCAGGGCGAAGGATTTGAGTATCACCTGCTGGCCTTCGGACTGGCACTGATCGTCCTGATCAAAGGCGGCGGGGCAGGATCGGTTGATGGGTGGCTGACGAAACGATATTTCAGCAGACAATGACCCAAGGGGTGGGAACTCCGAACTTGAGGCTGGTGACAGGGGTTAGCTGTTTGCGGCGCGATGTTTTATACTGCCTGCCCGGTGGCCGACCGGTCGGCCGCCGACACCTGACAAAGGACGCCACCCTGCGATGTCTGCGAAGATTACGGTTATTGTTTACATTCTGATCTGTCTCGAAGTGGGAGTGCTGCTGGCAATTCTGCCCTGGACGCCGTACTGGAACGACAACTTGTTCCTTTATTTCATCAGCAACGCGCTGCACGCCCCCTGGCTCACGTCCGCCCTGCAAAGCGGGTATACGCGCGGCGCGGTCACGGGGCTGGGGGCGCTGAACATCCTCGCCGGGTTGCGCGATGCCTTCAAATTCCGGGAGAGCGTGCAGACGCTGACGGACTGGGAAAGTCCGGCAGAGAGCCAGCCGACTGCCCCGACTGTCCTGCAAACTGCCGAATCCAGTGTTACGACCTCCACTGATTTACCTGATCACCAGTCGCCTCGCGTTCCGCCAGCGTCCTGAAAAACAATCTGAGCAGGGCAGTAACTTCGCCCGGGCTGCGACCGCGAGCAACCCCTGGGACTCACAACTGGCTGCCATCAGGATTGCGGCCCGGGCCGGCTGCCAGCTGATTCAAATCCGCGAAAAAGATCTGGGCGCGCGGCAACTCGGCGCATTCGTGCGGGCCGCCATCAGCGTCGCGCGACCCCGAGGCGCGCGCGTGCTGGTCAATGACCGGCTCGATGTCGCGCTGGCCGCGGGGGCGGACGGCGTTCACCTGCGAACGTCTTCATTGCCGGTCGGCGAGGTGCGGAAGATTGTCGGCGGAAAAAGGCCCGGCGAATTCCTGATCGGCGTCTCAACTCACTCGCTGGCGGAAGCGCGGGTGGCTGAATCCGGTGGCGCAGATTTCATCGTCTTCGGACCCGTTTCCCCCCCCCTCTCCAAGAAAATCGAAGGCCCGGCAACGGGCCTGAAGAGTCTGGCCGAGGTTTGTCACGCAGTCAGAATACCGGTACTCGGCCTTGGCGGGATTCAGATGGACAATGCTGCGGTGGTTTTGAACTCCGGCGCCGCCGGGGTCGCCGCCATCAGTCTCTTTAGTGACCTGAATAGTCTGGAGTCGAACGTCGGGCGACTGCTCAGCCTCAATGAGCCGGGATAAAAATTTCCAGCCGGCCCGACTCTCCCGGGAAAAGCTGGAATTCCCGCCGCGGATTATTTGCCGGGTTTTTCCTGATTCCGGCAAAAAACTACTAGCCAGCCGGACTTCATCTGCTATAATGCCCGCACCGATTAACGGGTAAAGAAATCAGTTTCTCAGTTTCAATGTTGCGCCCTACCACGTGGCATTGAAGTCAAGCGATCCTGCAAAGTTTCGCCAAAGCTTTTTGAGTACACAGACAGTCAGGAGCCAGGGAGCGGGCAGCTTCGATTCCTGTTCAGTGTTCCTCATTGAGACATCGGTGCCTCACACGGCTGACTGAGCGGGAACTTCGGTAAGCTTCCCTATCGCCTCACCAGCGCTTAAGCCCCTCTGGTTCCAGATCCCAACGGATTACCGGCAAAAATCCGGAACAAGTTCTTTCACACGCAAGCTTCGCTCACCCGAAGTGCGTGATCACTGGCATCAATTCGTCTGGTAGGTAATGCGTCCCGCCCCGCGGGCGGGCGTGGCAGGGCAGGCACGCGTCTGTCTCTAACCGGCATTATCCAAATCAACCGGCGTTTGGATCCTCAGCCAGGGCTTTACCTGGCGTGTCCCCCGAAGCGCCACGGGCCCCTCATCGGCCCGCCAACAGCTGTAGTTTGACTAATGAAAACCCTCACGCCGAAGACCTGGAATTCACTGCTCAAAAACGATGATGCCGCCCCGCTGTGGCAGGCGTTAAATCGCCTCGTGTCGGCTCATCCGCTGGTGCGTTCGGCCCAGCGCAATCAGAACAACCCCACCAACCCGGTCCCCCTGTTTTCGACCCGCGACCTGACCCAGGATTTATACGTGACGCTGCTCGAAAAATCGCGCTTCGATCATTACCTGAACAGCCGGATGTCGGACGCCGAGATCGAGCGCGAAATCTTTCAGATCGAGCTGACCAACCTGCTGATCGGCAGGCTGCGGCGGCAGCGCCCGGAAAATTACCGGATCATTCGCCGGATCAATCAGGTGCTGGAATCCTCGCCCCGGTTCCGGCCTTACGACCTGAACGGCCACCGCGCGAAATCGGCCCACTACCGGCACCCGTCGAACGTGATTTACGGCCTCCGCGAATGGCCTGATGACAAGCGGGTCAGGGACAGCGGCACTTTTCAGGAGTTGATCGCCGGAGTCCCGGTGCGGCTGAGGAATCGCCGCCTCGTCGGCTGTCGCGGGGAAGCGCAGGTCATCATCACCAGCCAGGAGCTGAGCGAACTGCTGGTCGAGATTTTCGAGGCTCTGGATTCGCCGGCTTCGCTCAATACACTCCGCTCACTGGCCCTCACCAAACTGCCCGTTTACGACGTGACGATGACGACGATCGAGGATGATAATGGCGAGGACGGGCACAGCCGGGGGCGGCATTACGCGCTCGCCTCGCCCGACTCGAGCCCCGAGCAGATGCTCCTGCGCCGCGAGCAGGAGTACCAGGCGCGCGGCGCGGCCAGAGATTTTCTCGACCGCCTGAGCCGGATGACGCGCTCGCACAGCCAGCGCACCGAGCGTTTCTGGCGGGTGATGTGGCACTGCTACTTCGACCCCGCCGAACCTTCGCAGCTTTCAATCGCCGAGATGGTGGGCATTTCGGACTCATCGGTCAGCGATTACCGCCGCCGCATCGAGAGCGAGATGCGCAAACTGGGTTTCGCGCCCGATCAGTTGCGCTACTTCGCCGAAGAGCTGGACGAACAGCTGCGGCAGCGCCTGCAGGCGCTCAACGCGCGCCGCGACCACGCCAGACACAATTACGAAAATGGGCTCAGACCCGTCTGGTCGCGTTACCACTACAACTCTCCGGGCAGCCTCGAAAGCGCGCCAGTGGTCTGAGATGAGACGGGGCGGTAGAGAAAAGCAGGCGGCCATTTTCTCACACACCCTTCCGCCTTCCGGCCTCTTTTCTCCTTGAGTTATGTCCTTCGGCGAGGCTATGATGCCGGGTGCCTTCAGGCCCCTGTGCAGTTTCAGACGAGTGAAGGCGAGTCGGCCGAAAACGGCCTGACCGGCCTGCTCACACTACCGTTCCCCTGTTGATTGCACAGGTGCGTCTCTCTCCCCGAACAGACCGGCATGAGCGACCTGCAATCAACCGGGGCAGGCCATTTGTGACCTGGGCTGCCGTTGAGGACAGTCGGCAGGGGTAATTGACAACCTGAAGGTCTGGAAGACTGCCCGGCAGGAATTGTTCAGCCCGGAACTGGTGGCCGAAAATACTGAAACTGATGAATCAGGAACAGCTGATCAATGCATTGACGGTGGACGTAGAGGATTACTATCAGGTTGAGTCATTCTCGAGCGTCGTCCGCCGCGAGGACTGGCCGCAGTGGGAATCGCGCGTGGAGCGCAACACCCACAGGCTGCTCGATCTGTTTGCAAGCCACAACGTGAGCGGCACGTTCTTCACGCTCGGCTGGATCGCCGAACGTCACCCGGCATTGATGCGTGAAGTTGCCGCAGCCGGGCACGAAGTCGCTTGTCACGGCTACGAGCATCGGCTGATCTACCGGCAGTCGCCCGATGAATTCCGCCGCGACCTGCGGCGCGCCAGAAACATTCTGGAAGACGTGATCGGCGCGCCGGTGGGAGGTTATCGCGCGCCGAGCTACTCGATCACGGATCAGAGCCTTTGGGCCCTCGACATTCTGATCGAGGAGGGGTTCCGGTATGACTCTTCGATCTTCCCGATTCATCACGACCGTTACGGCATGCCGGAGGCCGAACGCTTCCCGCACGTGATCCGACGCGACGCGGGGGAGATCGTTGAATTCCCGCCCTCGACCGTCAAACTGCTTGGCCTGAACTGGCCGATGTCAGGCGGCGGGTATTTCCGGCTGCTGCCTTACACGGTTTTCAGCCGGGGCCTGCGCCACATCAACGAGCGGGAAAATCAGGCGGCGATCTTCTTTATCCACCCCTGGGAAGTGGACGCCGGGCAGCCGGTGGTTCCGGGCACCCGCCTGAATATCCTCCGTCACCGGCTCAATCTGCATCGCACGCTGCCGCGGCTGGAACGTCTGCTCGGTGACTTTCGCTTCGCGCCGGTGCGTGAGGTGCTGGGGCAGATGCTCCCGTTCACCGACGGCGAATATCGTCGGAAGGGCGTTCCCGAAATCCATCACCCCCAGCCGGTCATCCAATAACTTCTGCGCCCCGGCACTCTGCGACTAAGATTTGTGAATACTGCGATCTCAGAAAAGGCGTCGGACAAGCCTTCGGCGCTGACAGTCAGAAAATACTCCGCCGCCGAATGGTCTGCGGCTCTCTGGAAGGATTGGGACGATTACGTCCATCGCCACCCGCTCGGGACTTTCTGTCACCTGTCGGGCTGGAGCCGCGTGATCGAACGCACCTGGCATCACCGGCCGCGCCACCTTTACGCCGAACGCGGGGGGCGAATAACGGGCGTGCTGCCGTTATTCCATGTCAGCAGCCGTTTGTTTGGTTCAATGCTGGTCTCGACTCCGAATGCGGTTTACGGTGGGGCACTCGCCCGTGACCCCGAATCCCGTCGCGCGCTGCTTGATGAGGCAAAAGAGCTGGCTCGGCAGTTGAATGTTGATTACCTGGAACTGCGGGATATGCAGGAGACAGCTGCCGAGAATTCAGAGGGCAATTCTGAAGACAGTGAATTCAGGCGCAAGGATCTGTATGTGACCTTCGAGCATCCGATCACGACCGATGAAGAAGCATTGATGAAGACCTTCCCGCGTGACCTGCGGACGATGATTCGCAAGGGAATCAAAAACAACCTTACCGCCGAGGTCGGGCGCGAAGAGTTGCTTGATGAGTTTTATGACGTCTACGCGACCAGCGTACGAAATCTGGGGACGCCGGTCTTCCCGAAAAAGCTCTTCGCCGGCTTCCTGCGCGAGTTCCCGCGAGACAGCGATATCCTGCTCGTCAGGCAGGGCGGGCGCGTGGCGGGCGGCGTCCTGAGCTTCTATTTTCGCGGCTGCGTGCTGCCGTATTACGGCGGCGCCTACCCTGAGTTTTATCGCACGGGCGTCAATAATTTTATGTACTGGGAACTGATGCGCGCCGCGGCGGCGCGCGGCTCGACGAGCTTCGACTTCGGCCGCAGCAAGCTCGGCACCGGGGCTTACGAATTCAAACGCGGCTGGGGGATGACCGCCCGCCCGCTGCCGTACAAATTCTTCCTGGTGCGGTCGCGGGAGCTGCCCAACCTCAACCCGATGAATCCGAAGTTTGAGCTGATGATCAATATCTGGAAGAAACTGCCGCTCGGCCTGACCAAATTGCTGGGGCCGATGATCGTCAAAAATCTGCCGTAAAGGAGCCTGATGCATTCCCCGATGAGCCAGCTGGTTTCAGTCATTGTCCCCTGCTATAACCAGGCTCATTTCCTCGGCGCGGCCATCGAAAGCATCCTCAATCAGACTTACCCGCACTTTGAAATCATCGTCGTCAACGACGGCTCGACTGACGACACGGCAGAGGTCGCTGCCCGCCACCCGGGAGTTCGACACCTTTATCAGCCTAATCGGGGGCTGTCCGCCGCACGCAATACCGGCGCGCGCGCGAGCCGGGGCGCTTATCTGGTTTTTCTCGACGCCGACGATCTGCTGTTGCCGAATGCGCTCGAAGACGGAGTGAAATGCCTGAGCGAGCATCCCGAAGCCGGACTCGCCTACGGCCTCTATCAGCTGATGGCCGAAGACGGGGCGCCTCTCCAGCTCGACGCGCGCCCTGTCCCGGAGAAGATTGATTACGAAGCTTTCCTGCGTGGCAATCGGGTGGGGATGGTCGCGACGGGGGTCTACCGGCGGTCAGCTTTTGAAGCGGTCGGCGGATTCAATCCCACGGTGCGCTGCTGCGAGGATTACGAACTCTATCTGCGTTTCGTGAGGGATTTCCCCATCGCCCGGCACCCGGATGTGGTGGCCGTCTATCGCCAGCACGGCGCCGGCCTCTCGCGCAACTCGGCACTGATGCTGATCACTCTGCTGAAGATTTTTCAGGCGCAGCGGCCTTACGTAAAAGAGAACCCGCGGTATCAAGAAGCCTGGCACGAGGGCAGGGAATTCGCGCGCCGGGTTTACGGCCAGCGAATGATCGGCGACGTGCAGGGGAATCTGACGAAGCCGCACAAGTGGCCGCGCGCCATTTATGGAATACTCCAGCTGCTGCGTTATTACCCCGACGGGTTGCTGAAGAAAGCGATTGGGCGATTGCGGGCCAGAGGGTGGGGAGCGTGGCAGTCAGAGCATAATGCCAAATCCTGACGGGCGGCTCAATCATAGAGCCAGTGCGTCAGCCAGGCTGAAAATTCACGTCCGCCCCAGTCCCGCACCTGAAAGCGCGGCAGCAGGAAAAGATCCGACTCCGCCCTGACCACACCTTTTCGCGTCGCGCAGGCACGATCAAAACCAGCCTGACGAACCAACTCGACAGTTTCGCCCGCGTAATTGCCATGCGGATATGCAAAGCTCGTTACCGGGCGCTCGAGCGTCTGTTCGAGGAATTGTCTGCTGCGGCTGATCTCCTCACTTTGCGCCGCCGGCGGGAGTGAGGAGATCAGCGGGTGCGTGACCGTGTGCGCGCCGATTTCGATCAGTTCTCCTGCCGCCAGTCGTCGTAATTCTTCGGCGGTTAGGAACCGGTGCGTTTCGCGTGCCGTCGGATTCACTCCCGACCAGTCCCGCAATTCGGCGATAACTTTTTCGCGGGCGACTGCTTCGAGCAGTTGCAGTCTCGGATACAATGCCTGGTAAAGCGCGTGGCGTGGCGTCGGATCAGGGTCTCTCGTCGCGTTCCACTGCCGGTCGCGCTCGAATGACGCGGCGCTGTAGCTGGCGGCTTCGCCCAGATCCCACTCGAAAACTCCTTCATCAGTTTTCAGTCGCAGCTGCCGCGGCAGAGTGCCGGGCTGAAGCAGCAGCCTTTCCATCTCATCCCACCAGCATTCGCGGTCGCTCCCGACGCCGCCCGTCGTGACAAAGATGGTGGCCGGGACTCCGTACTTTTCCAGCAGCGGTCCGGCGGCGTGCAGGTTGTCGGCATACCCGTCGTCAAAAGTGATCGCGACCGGCCGGCGCGAGAACGCGGAAGGCTTTTCAGCACTGACGCTGCCCGTGATCTCCCGAAGCGGAACCGGGCGGAAGTGTTTGCGCAGGACTGCCAGATGCTCTGCAAAACGTTGCGGCGAAACACAACAGCCCCAGGGGTCAGGCCGCGCGCCCGTGATGCGGTGGTACATCAGGATCAGCCCGCCCGGGACAAAACGGTTGCGCCATCGCTGCGGCGTCCGCGTCAATCTTCCAAGTCCGGGGATTCGCATGGGTGGATACTGATCACTGTTCCTGCTTCACGGCCCTGACCACAATCAAAACCTCATAGTCGCGGTCGTGATAATCGAGTTCTTCTCTGCGCAATTCGCCCGCGGCCAGCCCGTGCAGAGACGCGACGGCCGCCAGCACGTTGCCATGAGCTTCGACGTGAACATTGGGGGGCGGGAAAACTTCCTCGAAGAGCCTGCGTGCTGAATATGTCGTGAACCGCCAGTAATCGCCCCAGCGGTCGGCTTCGGCGCGGCAGATTTGCAGGCTCACGCCGGGGAAGGTCGCGAGCAGCACTCCGCCCGGTTTCAGAATGCGATAGAGCGTTTCGAGCGCCGCGCGGAAGTCATAAATGAAGTGTAGCGCTTCAGTGAAAATGACGCAGTCGAAGGTCTCATTAGCGATCTGCGGGGCAGCGGTCAGGTCTGCGACAATCGTGACTCCGGCGTGGCCGGTTTCGACGTGCAGCACGTCACTCCCGGTCACACGGCCGCCGCCGAACCTGACTGTATAACTGTCGTCGCCGAGTTCCAGCACATGACCGCGAACGTCGCCCGCGTGCGCGGCCAGAAAATTTTCGATGTAATAGCGCAGAACCGGCTGGCCGCGCGAGAAGCCGAAGTCTCGACAGATCGGTGTGACGCGGCGCAGGCTGCCGAACCGCACCCAGCCGGGCAGCGGCCACAGGTGATGACGATGCCAAAGCCAGCGCCGCACGGCATCCGGCATCACTCTCTTCGCCATGCCTTTGATCATTTCCTCGCGCCGCTCCCGATCTCAGCCCTGTTTCAGATAATGTATGGCAGCCTCAAAGAGTGAGGGCGCTGCCCCATCCGTAGCCAGCCCGCCTGAGCCGGCATCAGCCACCTCTTCGGGATCACCGGTGATGAAAAAAGTGCGGCAACCAGCCCGCCTCCCGGCTTCCAGATCGGCCGGCGAATCGCCGATCATCACCGACCGCGCAAAATCAATTTCGGGGAAATCCTGCCGGGCCCGAAGCAGCAGACCGGGTTGCGGCTTGCGGCAGAAGCACTGTCCGCTGTCGTGGGGGCAGTAATAGATGGCCGTGACGCGCGCGCCCGCCGCCGCGAGTTCGGCGAGCATCCGTTCGTGAATCTCCCGCAGGTCGGCTTCCGTCATCAGCCCGCGCGCGACGCCACGCTGATTGGTCACGATCACCAGCCGCAGCCCCGCCTCGGCGAACAGGCGCAGCGCTTCTTTGGCGCGCGGCAGGAACTCAAACTCGGCCCAAGATTTGACGTAATCGTCCGGCAGCCTGCGGTTGATCACCCCGTCGCGGTCGAGAAAGATGGTTTCCGGGCGCATGTCGGTTGCTGATGGAAGGCTGATTTCGGAGCGCCGTTAAATCTCCCGCTTCGCTCGTGACCCGTCCCCCTCGTTTGTTGAGTCAGATTGGCGAGGCGAGGCTGATGACCCGCGACTGCCCGTTGTCTCAACCAGTCGTGCCAGCTTTTCCACGAGCGGCGTCCAGTCATATTCGTCTTCGACGAAGCGTCTGGCTGAGGCGCTCAACTCCTGACGAAATGGCGCATCCGTGATGACTTTCGTGACGGATTCCACGAATTCCGCCGTGCTGCGCGCGACGATCAGATGCTCTCCGTCCTCGGCCTTCAGACCCGCCACCACGTCAGGTGAGGCGACGACCGCGCGACCGGAAGCCATCGCTTCGAGCGCCTTGTTCTGAACCCCGCGCGCGATGCTCAGCGGGATCACACACACCGTCGCCGCCGCGAGGTAAGGCCGCACGTCTTTGACGAAGCCGGTGACTTTCACACCCGGGCGCTCGGCAAGGCGCACGACATCGGGTGCAGGGTCGCTGCCGACGATCAGGAATTCGGCGCGCGGCTCGCGCCCGCGAATGACGGGGAAGACTTCTTCGGCGAAGTACCGCACGGCTTCGACGTTCGGGTAATAATCCATCGCGCCGGTAAAGACGATTCGCACCGCATTGGGGTCAGTCAGGAACTGTTGCTCGGCCGTCGGCAGGCTCTCCGGTGCGAAGGCCGGGAAGGCGTCAGGGTGGAAGCGCTCCAGATCCACGCCGTTGGTGATCGCGTGCAGCCGCGTGCGCCGCGTGAATTCATCCAGCTCATCGAGCAGCGCGATCTCGCGCGGCGCGATCAGCACCGTGTGCGCATACGTCCTGACGATTTTGTACTCGTAGCGCCGCAGCCTTTTCCACTCGATCCCATAAACCCACGACATCGGCCAGTGTTTTTCCTTCGCGTAATCGCGCCACTTCTCCGAATCCACATCGCCCATATCAATCACGGCGCGCGAGGCCAGTTCGTGCGGCACGTATTGCGCCATCGTCGAGGACCAGACGTAGATCGCTTCGATCCCCTGTTCCGCGACCACACGCCGCACCGCGTTGCGCATCTGCCGGGAACCGAAATAGCCGAGCGAAAGCGGTTTGCGACTGAGCAGCGTCACCATCGCCTTCAGGTTCGCCAGTCGGCGATTGAATGGAATCAGCATGGCGGAAGCGCAGAGGGATGAGAGATCGGCCTGCGTGGCGAGTTCTTTTTCGCCTTCGGCGAAAGCCATCAGATGGACTTCGTGGCCTCGCGCGGCGAGCGCATTGAGCAGCTTGAAGGGCCGCACCTGCGTGCCTTTGTTCGGCGGGTACGGCGTGCGATGTGCGAGGAGCAGAATCTTCATTGCGGTCTTGCCCGGGTCCCCGTCAGGCCGTCTCATTTCTGGTCGCGCGGGAGCGATAGAGTAATAACATCAAAGAACAGGGTTGGCAATCGCGCTAATGTTCGCGAAGCGGGTGCAGAGAACGCCGGCGTTCAGTTCGGGGGAAATTGCCCGGAGCGTCTTCATTCCAATGGGAATAAAGGAAAAAAATCTGGCATTTCCCTGATTGTCGTGGCATTCTCCACCTGCCCACTGTAGACTATGCCCGCCAACGGACAACCACCAGAAGAGCGATCAATTCCAGTCTGCCAGCTATGGAATAGTGCGGGAGTGTGGCTTATCAGAAGGCTATGGTGAAACTGCTCAATGTCGTGGGCGCGCGCCCGAACTTTATGAAAATGGCACCGATTGTGGCCGAGGTCGCGCGGCGGAAAAGCGTGGTCACGCAGGTGCTGGTTCATACGGGGCAGCATTACGATGAGGCGATGTCGGCCTCATTCTTCCGCGATCTGGGTATCCCGACGCCGGACGTCAATCTGGAAGCCGGGTCGGGGACGCACGCCGGGCAGACGGCGCGCGTGATGCTCGCCTTCGAGCCCGTGCTGATCGAGCAGCAGCCGGACTGGGTCGTGGTGGTGGGCGACGTGAATTCGACCCTGGCCTGCGCGCTCGTCGCCAGCAAACTGGGGGTCCGCGTGGCGCACGTCGAGGCGGGGCTGCGCAGCCGTGACCGGACGATGCCGGAAGAGATCAACCGCGTGTTGACGGATCAGCTCTCCGACCTGCTGCTGACGCCGAGCGCCGACGCGGATGAGAATCTGAGGCGCGAGGGGCTGGGCGCCGACCGCATCGTGAGGGTGGGCAACGTCATGATTGACACCCTGTTCCGGCAGCTTGAAATCTCCCGGCAGTCGCGCGTGCTTGAGCAACTCGAACTCCGCCCGCGTCAGTTCGCCGTGCTGACTTTGCACCGGCCGTCGAACGTTGATAACCCGCAGGTCCTCGCGTCGCTTTTCGACGCGCTCGGTCGGATCGCTCGTGAAACCCCCGTCATCTTCCCGGCGCATCCGCGCACTCAGGCGCGGATCGCGGAATTTGCCGTCGCCGTGCCGGAAGACGTGCGCGTTCTCGACCCGATGGGGTATATTGACTTCCTGCGCCTCTGGAGCAACGCGCGGCTGGTTCTCACCGATTCGGGCGGTTTGCAGGAAGAGACCACGGCGCTCGGGATCCCATGCCTCACGTTGCGCGAGAACACCGAACGCCCGGTCACCGTGGAGCAGGGGACTAACCGCCTGGTCGGCCGCGACCCGGCCCGCATTACCGCCGCCGCTTTTGAGATTCTGACGGGAGCCGCGGGTGACGCCGCCCCGGCTGCGCGAGTCCCGGAATTATGGGACGGCCGTGCGGCGGAACGAATCGTTGATGCGCTCGTTATGCGGGCAGGCGCTTCGCACTGAAAAACGGCCCCGGGTTTTGAATGCCGGGCCTGGCGTCGTTCGGGTATCCGCGCCCGGACTCACGATTTTGAACTTAACCTCACAACCGGAAACTGATAGTTCAGAGCTGTTTTGCAATGTCAGTAGCTTTAGTTGACAAGGAAAAGAAGGAAGATCTGCCGGTTGCGGCCGAAGGCAACGAGCGCGAGCCGGTGCTGCAGAACATCGTCAAGTGGAGTGACAGCCTCTGGTCACACGTGCGCGAGTTGTGGAGCCACCGCGAGCTGCTGCTGCTCGTGACGCAGCGCGAAATCAAGGTGCGCTACAAACAGACGGCGCTCGGCGCGGCGTGGGCCGTCCTGCAACCGCTCTCGCTCATGCTGGTCTTCACGGTCTTCTTCTCGCACTTCGCGAAGATGCCGAGCGACGGGACGCCTTACGCGCTTTTCTATTACACCGGGTTGCTCCCCTGGACTTTCTTCGCCACCTCACTCACTTTCGCCGTCCCGAGCCTGATCACCAACGCGAACATCATCACGAAGATCTATTTCCCCCGCGAAATCATCCCGCTGGCCTCGGTGCTGGCGGCTTTCGTGGATTTCCTGGTCGCGACGCTGATTTACGTGGTGCTGCTCGTCTGGTATCAGATCACGCCGACGTGGAATATGCTCTACGCCCTGCCGCTGCTGCTCGTGCAGATCATCTTCACGGCCGGAATCTGTCTGGCGCTCTCGGCCTTCACGGTCTTGTACCGCGACGTGCGCTTCACGCTGCCGCTGCTCGTGCAGATCTGGATGTTCGCCACTCCGATCCTCTACCCGGCCTCCGCCGTCACCGGCAAACTCGGGGTCTGGTATATGACGCTCAACCCGATGGCGGCGATCATTGACGGCTACCGCCGGGCCATCACGCTCGGCCAGCCGCCGGAGATGCTCTACCTCGCCAACGCCGCCGTGGTCTCACTCGCGCTGCTGTGGCTCGGGTACAAATACTTCAAACACCTCGAAAGAGAATTCGCGGACATCGTTTAGGTGATCGTGGCTTGCGGAGTGAAGATTTCGGCCCGGAGGCCGGCCGCAATCCGCAATCCAATTCAACGCACTGCGTTGACCGCAATCCGCTAGTCGCATGAAGATCATTACCCTCGATCAAATCTCGAAGCGTTACCGGCTGAGCCGGCTGGGGTCAAAGTCCATTCGCGAGGAACTGGTGCGCACGCTCGCCCGCCTGACGCCGCGCCGCGCCGCCCGCTCCGGGGACGACGAATTTTACGCGCTGCGCGACGTGAGCTTTGAGATCGAGCAGGGCGAGACGGTCGGCTTCATCGGGCCGAACGGGTCGGGCAAAAGCACGCTGCTCAAGCTGCTCTCGCGGATCATCTACCCGACGAGCGGGCGGATGAGCGTCAACGGCTCGGTGGCCTCGCTGATCGAGGTCGGCGCCGGATTCCACCCGGAGCTGACCGGGCGCGAAAACATCTTTCTCTACGGCTCGATCATGGGCATGCGCCGCGCCGAGGTGAAGCAGAAGTTCGACCGCATCGTCGAGTTCGCCGAAATGAGCCGCTTCATTGACACGCCGGTCAAACATTACTCGTCGGGGATGTACGTGCGGCTGGGGTTCGCGGTCGCGGCGCACATCAACCCGAACGTCCTGCTGGTGGATGAAGTGCTGGCCGTCGGCGACGCGTCTTTCCAGAGCAAATGCCAGCGGCGCATCGAGGATCTGCGGCGCGGCGGGATGACCATCTTTTTCGTCTCGCACGACATGGCCGCCGTCGAGCGGCTCTGCGACCGCGTCTACTTCCTCCATCAGGGGCAGATCCGCTCCGAGGGCGAGGCGCAGCAGGTGATCAGCGACTATTACAACGCCGTGCTGTTCAGGAAGGCTACCGACACGCATGCGTACAGCGATCTGGAGGCCGAACTCGCGCGTTCGGGCAACGGCGACGGGCTTGAGGCTGAGATCAAAAACGTCCGCTTCCTCAACCGCGACGGCGGCGAGATTGACACGATCGCGACCGGCGACCCGCTGATCGCGCGGATCGAGTACCACGCCTGGCGCGCCATCGAGGACCCGGTTTTCGAGCTGCTGTTTTATTCCGCCGACGATCACCTGCACACGCATTACACGACGGCCATCTCGGGCGAGCCGATCCCGGTGCTGCAGGGCAGCGGCATCGTCGAGATCGTCTGCGAGGAGTTCGGCCTGACGCCCGGCATCTTCAAGATTGACGCCGCGCTCACGCGGCGCGGCGCGATCAACCCTTACGACGTGAAGCCGCGCCAGTACATGCTCAAGGTGCTGCCCGGCCGGAGGGTGCGCGGCATGTTCTACTCCCCGCACCAGTGGCGGCTGATGCCCGCCGACGAAGCGCGCACGCAGACCACCCAAGGCGTCGAGCGGGGAGTCTTGTAAGGCTCGGGCTCAGGGTTCCGCCCATCGAAAAAGCCGGTTGTACCAGACAGTAAATTCTCCGGAAGAGAGAAACAGAGTATGGAAAAAAACAGTAAGGCAGGAATGTCCCCGAAGGTCAGCGTCATCATCCCTGCTTACAACGTTGCCCCGTACATCACCGAGGCTCTTGATTCAGTAGCTGCCCAGGGCTTTACTGATTACGAAGTCATCGTGATCAATGACGGCTCGACCGATGAACTGGAACGGGTGCTGGAGCCTTACAGGGCAATGATCACTTACGTGCGCCAGGAGAATCGGGGCCTGAGCGGCGCGCGCAACGCCGGGTTGCGGCTGGCGCGCGGGCAATACGTCGCGTTGCTTGACGCCGACGACATCTGGATGCCTGATTATCTGGAGAAGATGGTGGCGCTCGTGGAGGCCGAGTCGGCGGACGTCGTTTACCCGAACGCCGTGCTGTTCGGGATGCCGCAGTGGGAGGGGAAACTCTTCCAGGACGTGTACCCTTCCTCTGCACCGGTGACGCTTGAGAAACTGCTCTTACAGCAGTGCGTTATCTTCATTTCCGCCCTGTTCAGGCGCGATCTGGTAAATGAGATCGGCCTGTTTGATGAGACGCTCAGGCGCGGGGAGGATTTCGACTTGTGGGTGCGCATGGCCCTGCGGCGCGGCCGCTTCGCTTTCACGACTGCGCCGCTGGTGAAATACCGCAAACGGGTTGGATCGCTGTCAGGCGACGTTGAGCAAATGGTGCGCAGCACGATTTATGTCTGCGAAAAGCTGCTTATGGACCCGCGGACCTCCGAGCAGGAACGCCGGGCGGCTGAAAACCTGCTCGGCGCGTCAGAGGCCAGGCTCAATCATGCGATCGCCAAACGCATGATTGTTGACCGGGACTTCAGCGGCGCCGTCAGGCATCTGGCCATGGCCAACACACATTTCCGCAGCGTCAAACTGACGCTCGTGGGCGCGGCCCTGCGCGTGGTGCCCAGCCTGATCGCAAGGCTGGTGGCGAGGTAGCGCAGTTTGTTCTTTTCAGGTCACTCCGGATGGCAGGCAGGAAGATCAAAGTCATGCACGTGCTGGATTCGCTGAGCGTTGGCGGGATGGAGCGCATGCTGATCAATATGGTCAACGGGACAGACGCCGGAAGGTTCGAACACCTCATTTGCTGCGTCTCGCGGCTCGGTGACGCCGCCGGGCTGCTGCGCCCGGAAGTGCGCTGCTTCGACATGGGCAAGGGGGTGGCCCGCGACCTGCTGATGCCGCGCAAAATCGCGCAGCTGATGCGCGCGGAAAGACCCGATGTCGTGCATACGCGGAACTGGTCGGGCGTGGACGGCGTCATCGCGCAGAAGCTCACTAAACTGAGTCTGCACAGGTCGCGGCTGGTACACAGCGAACACGGACGCAACCTGCCTTACATCCACTTCGAGCCGTTCAAGAGCAGGGTCGCGCGGCGCGCCATCTACCATCTGGCCGACGTGGTCTTCGCCGTTTCCGCCGAATTGCGTGATCACTACTGCCGCGAGACGGGTTTTTCGCCCCGGCGGATGCGCGTGGTCCCGAACGGCGTGAACGTTGCCAGATTCGACGAGGCCGATCCGAAAGGCGTCCGTGAAGAACTCGGCATTGCGGCGGACGACTTCGTCATCGGGATGGTTTCGCGGCTCAACCCGACGAAAGACCTGCTCACTCTGGCGCGCGCTTTCGCCGAAGTTTATCGAACCCGCTCTGATCAGAAGCTCAGGCTGGTGATCGTCGGCGAGGGGGAAGAGCGGGCGAAGCTCGAAAGTTTTGCCGCCGGGAGCGGGCTGGAGCATGCAATCATCCTGACCGGCACGCGACACGATGTGCCGCGCCTGCTCAGGGCGATGGATGCCTTCGCGCTCTCTTCACTTTCGGAAGGGCTCTCGGGCGCGATCCTTGAAGCGATGTGCGCCGGGTTGCCGGTGGTGGCGACGCGGGTCGGCGCGAACCCGGAACTGGTAACGGAAGGGGAGACGGGCTTCCTCGTCGAACCTCGTGACGGGGCGGCCATGGCGGAGCGGCTGGCGCGACTGATTGCCGACCCGGAGATGGCGCGCCGGTTCGGCGCGGCCGGGCGGCGCAGGGTTGAGCAGCACTACAGCCTTGATGCGATGGTGCGGCGCTATGAGGAATTATACGAGTCGCTGGCAGCCGCTCCGGCCTGATCCCGGATGACCGGACCGTGACGACTCCATCATATTGGGGAAAGATTTTGCGAATCACTAAGGTTTACACCAAAACAGGGGACGCCGGGCAAACCTCGCTCGTTGGCGGCGACCGCGTCAGCAAAGCCGACCTGCGCGTGAGCGCTTACGGTGATGTGGATGAATTGAATTCCACGCTCGGCGTGGCGCGGACGTTCCCCGTTGACGAGGCGCTGAATGCGCTGCTCGGACGCCTGCAGAACGAGTTGTTCACGGTCGGCGCTGATCTGGCGACGCCGACGGGCACTCAGGTGCCGCGGGTTGATGAGGAGATGGTGGGCGGTCTGGAGCGGGAGATTGACAGGCATCTGGAAGAACTCGAGCCGCTCAAAGAGTTCATCCTGCCCGGGGGCAGTCAGGCGGGGGCGATGCTTCACCTGGCGCGCACCGTGGCGCGCCGGGCCGAACGCGCGGTGGTGGCGCTGGCCGAGCGCGAGGAGATCAACCCGGCGGCGCTGCGCTATCTGAACCGCCTCTCGGATCTTCTGTTCGTCCTGGCCCGCGTGGCCAGCCGCCGCGCCGGAACCGTTGAGCAGCCGGCACAGTTCAGCAGTCGCGGGAAGCGTAAACCGACGGCAAAGTGAGCCGCCGACTGCGCGGGGGGCAGTGACGGTTCATTCAGGTTGAGGAAGTATGCGCGCAATAATAATGCTGTTCCTGATGATGGTGATCGTCCCGATGTCATTTTTCTCGCCGTTCAGCGGGTTGCTGGCATTCATCTGGGCGTCATATTTTCGTCCGCACGAGTGGGCTTACACTCAGACCGCACCGTACTCAATGGCGATTGCGGTGGCGACGCTGGCCGGCTACCTGATTTTTGAATTGCCTCGCCGCGCGCCGCGCATCCTGCCCAACGTGCTGATCCTGCTGCTCTGGTTGCAGCTTTCCCTTTCCACGGTGCTGGCCCAGTCGAGGGATGCGGCCATGCCGAAGTATCTGGAATTCTCCAAAGTCCTGTTCATGGCTTTGCTGCTGACGGTGATGACGTTGACTGAGAAGAGGGTCCGGTGGCTCATGTTCGTGACCCTGGGCTCGATCGGCCTGATCATCCTGCGCGCCAACGTCTCCATCATCATCTATCGCGGTAATGTGAAAGTTTTCGGGACGGGCGGGACCATCGCCGACAACAACGATTTCGCTCTGCTGCTCAGTATGGTGTTCCCGATCATCTATTACTTCGCTCAGACTCAGTCGCGGTTCTGGCTGAAGGCGGGTTTTTATACCCTGTCAGGAATGTCTGTCATCGCCTCTCTCTTTACCTTTTCGCGCGGCGGATACCTTGGTCTGGCGGCGGGCATGATGGTCGTGATCTTCAAGTCGCGGCACCGGATCCTGGGCTTTGGGGCGATTCTCGTCATCGGTCTGGTGACTCTGGCCCTGCTCCCGCCGGCAGTCATCAACCGGATCACTTCAATCAGGGCCGGGACCGAAAATGACACTGCCCAGCAGCGACTGCGCGCCTGGTCGGTAGCGCGGCAGATCATCAGGGATCACCCTTTTGTGGGCGTGGGGACGCGGAACATTCTGGTAGTTTACCGCCGGTATGCCGATCCCGGCGAATCGGAGTTCGTGGCGCATAACGCCTATCTCCAGATGGCCACCGACGCCGGGCTGCCGGCGCTCGCGCTCTTTCTGGGCCTGATCGGCATCAGCTTCTGGCGACTCAGAAAGACCAGAATGATCCTCAGGGTGCATGCCCCTGACTCCCCGCTTATCAAATACGCGCATGGAATTGAAGCGGGCCTGGTGGCTTACCTGGTCTCCGGCATGTTCGCCAGCCGCCAGGACCTGGAGCTGCTTTATACCGTCATCGCGCTGGCGACCAGTTTCATTCTCATGGCTCGTGAGTATGAGCATGAAGCCGGGGTGCGGGAGTACGTGCGGCAAAGAGCCGTTCCGCTGTCCACCAACGTTGCCGCCGCGCGATCATAACAAACTCAGACTGCGGCGTTCCGGAATCACTATGTGTGGAATTAACGGTTATTTCGCCCCCGGAAAGAAGACCGGGGAGGCTGCCGAGATCCTTGGCGCGATGAGCCGGACGATGAGCCACCGCGGGCCGGACGACAGCGGCTGCTGGTCGGACGACGAAACGGGCATCGGCTTCGGGCACCGCCGCCTGGCCATTATTGATCTGTCGAGCGAAGGCCATCAGCCGATGCATTCCGCCGGCGGGCGTTTTGTCATCACCTTCAACGGCGAGATTTACAACTTCCCGGCGCTGCGTCATGAGCTGGAAGGGCGCGGGCACAAATTTCGCGGGCATTCCGACACGGAAATGATGCTCGCGGCCTTCACCGAATGGGGGGTGGAAGCCGCGATCAAACGCTTCGTCGGGATGTTCGCTTTCGCCGTGCTGGATCGTGAAGAGCGGGTACTCCATCTCTCCCGTGACCGGCTGGGTGAGAAGCCACTCTATTACGGCTGGTCGGGTGATGCCTTCCTGTTTGGCTCTTCACTCAGGGCCTTAGAGCAGCACCCGTCATGGCAGGGGGAGATCGACCGGGGCGCCCTGGCGCTGCTCGTGCGGCACAACTTCATTCCCGCTCCGTGGTCAATCTATCGCGGCGTTTACAAGCTCCCGCCGGGAACCATTCTCACGCTGCCTCTCGCTCGCGCCGAGCGCGGCTTTTACCCGAAGCCGGTGCCTTACTGGTCGGCGCGCGAAGCTGCCGAAAGGGGGAGCGTCGCTCTTTTCCGGGGGAGCGAATCGGAAGCCGTCGCCGAATTTGATCGCCTGTTGCGCGAGGCGATTGCCGGGCAGATGATTTCTGACGTGCCGCTCGGCGCGTTTCTGTCAGGCGGTGTTGATTCGTCCACGGTCGTCGCGCTGATGCAGGCGCAGAGCGCGCAGCCGGTCAAAACATTCACCATCGGCTTTCACGAGCCGGGTTATAACGAGGCCGAATACGCGAAGGCTGTCGCCCGGCACCTCGGCACGGATCACACTGAACTCTACGTCACGCCCGAGGAAGCGATGGCGGTGATCCCGCGCCTGCCCGACATCTACGACGAGCCTTTCGCCGATTCGTCGCAGGTCCCGACCTTCCTGGTTTCGCAACTGGCGCGCCGGCGCGTGACCGTGAGCCTGTCGGGCGACGGTGGAGACGAACTGTTCTGCGGCTACAACCGCTACGTCGGCGCGACGAACGCCTGGAACCGGATCGGGTGGATGCCGGGCCCACTCAGGAAGACGGCAGGACAGCTTTTCAAAGCGGTCACAGGTGGCAACGGCCACGGCGCCGCCCCGGCCGGAGTCAGCGGAAAGCTCGGTGAGATGGCGAAGAATCTGGCGGTCGCGCATCCCGAACTCATGTATCACCGGCTGATTTCCCACTGGGAACACGCCGCGTCGCTGGTCCCCGGCGCAAGCGAGCCGCCGACGGCCCTGACTGATCAAACGCAGTGGGCGCGCCTGCCGGATTTCACCCGCAGCATGATGTATCTGGATCTGGTGACGTATCTGCCGGATGACATCCTCGTCAAAGTTGACCGCGCCAGCATGGGCGTGAGTCTGGAATCACGGGTGCCGCTGCTCGATCACCGCGTCGTGGAATTCGCCTGGCGGGTCCCGCATTCGATGAAGGTGAGAGACGGGCAGCGGAAGTGGCTGCTGCGGCAGGTGCTGTACCAGTACGTGCCGAAAGAGTTGATCGAACGCCCGAAGACAGGCTTCGGCATCCCGATCAACAGATGGCTGCGCGGCCCGCTGCGCGAATGGGCCGAATCACTGCTCGGTGAAGAGCGGCTGCGTCAGGAAGGATTCTTTGATCCCCAGCCGATCCGGCAGCGCTGGGCGGAACATCTGGCCGGCCGTCATGACTGGTCATATTCGCTGTGGACCGTGCTGATGTTCCAGGCATGGCTGGAGAGGGTGTAAGTTCTCCAGATAACCGGTGGTTGAGGCTGGAAATAACCGGGAATGACTGTGAAAAACCTGACCAATAAAGATTATTGGAATACGGCCTACAAAAAGACAGGTGAGGAGGCCGAACCGCGGCAGATGGCTGCTTCCGCAGATTCAGTCAGAGGAATCATCAAGCGTTATCTTGGGAATTACCTGCGGGATTATAGCGACTACCTGGAATGGGAGGTACTCTACCGCTCATATTTCCCGAAGGAAACGAGAGGGCTGAAAGTGCTGGAGATCGGCAGCGCTCCGGGAACCAATCTGGTGAGGTTAAATCAGACGTTCGGCTTTGTCCCGTATGGGGTCGAATATTCTGAAGCTGGCGTGGAAGTAAACAGGAAAGTATTTGAGCGTCATGGGCTGGATACAGGCAATGTCATTTATGCGGATTTTTTCTCAGACACTTTCCAATCGGAATACAGGGAAGCTTTCGATATTGTAATTTCACGGGGGTTTATTGAACACTTTACCGAGGTTGAGGGAGTGATTGACAAGCACATTTCCTTATTGAAGGATGGCGGTCGCCTTCTTATCTCAATACCGCGTCTGGTCGGGTTGAATTATCTGTTATGTCGATTATTTAACAAGGATATTCTGCCATTACACAATCTTACTATCATGCACAAGCAATCATTTACTGATCTCTTCAGGAACAAGCCGTTAATACAGGAATATTGCGGCTATTATGGAACCCTCAAATTCTCGGTCTCCTTACCCGGACAGCGGACCGGCTTCAGAGGCTGGATGATAAATATCCTGCTGAACGCTCAACTCATAATGAACCTGCATTTTCACTTGCTGCTCAGGGACAAAGGGGCAGAGAGCCAGCTGTTCAGCCCATATTTATTATTCATCGGGACTAAAAAGATGGGTAGTGGCTCAAACGGGTGAGAGATGACAGGCTCGGCCCGCATGGTCACGAAAATTATCAGGTGCTACTGCGGCAGCGAAAACATCGTCAGGCACGGCCCGACAAAGAACGGGAAGCATCGTTATCTGTGCCGGGATTGCAAGCGGAGCAATCGTCAGGATTCCCAGCCCAATGGCGACACCGCAGAGCAATGCGAGGAGGTTCTGCGCGCCTGCAAAGAGCGCGGCTCATTGCGCGGCCTGACACGCACTTTCGGCGTGGCGCGCAACACCGTCAGCGGCTGGCTCAGGAAAGGTGGCGAGGCTCCCGCCCCTCGGGCGAGACGCTGCCTGATCCCGACGACCCGGAGTCAACCACTCTTGAGCTGGATGAGTTGTGGTCATTCGTCTTCCGGGGCGTCAACAAACGCTGGATCTTCATCGCTACAGCTTCTCGCGTGTCTCACCCGGCTGAGCCACTACCCATGATTTTCTCTGTCAGGTTGGGATCAGGAGAGTATAACCATGTGTGGGATCAGTGGCATCTATCATTACGGGACCGATGAGCCGGTCAGCAAGCAAACACTGCGGCGCATGACCGATGTGATCGCGCACCGCGGGCCGGACGACGACGGATTCCACACGACTGCGCGGGTGGGCCTCGGGCACCGGCGGCTTTCGATCATTGACGTTTCGGGCGGCCACCAGCCGATCTTCAATGAAGACGGCACGGTGGCGATTGTCTTCAACGGCGAAATTTACAACTACAAGGAACTGGCCGCGCTCGTCGAGACACGCGGCCACACGCTGAAGACGCGGTCAGACACCGAGACCATCGTTCACCTCTACGAAGAGTTCGGCGAAGGCTGTGTCGCGATGCTGCACGGGATGTTTGCTTTCGCACTCTGGGATGAAAACAGACAATTGATGCTGCTCGCGCGCGACCGGCTGGGCAAGAAGCCGCTCTATTACTCGTCGCACGGCGGGAAGTTCGTCTTCGGCTCCGAACTCAAATCGGTCGTCGCCAACCCGGCCGTGCCGCGCGAAACCGACCCCGAGGCACTGGCCGATTATTTTTCCTACCAGTACATCCCTTCGCCGAAGTCCGTTTTCAGGCACGTGCGCAAACTGCGGCCTGCGCATTATCTGGTCGTCACGCGGCGCGGGGCGCGCGAGCAGGAGTACTGGGACATTGATTTCAGCCGCACCGAGCAGCGCAGCGAAGACGAATGGTGTGAGCTGCTGCTCGACGCCTGCCGCAGGGCGGTTGACGAACGGCTGATGAGTGAAGTGCCGCTCGGCGCCTTCCTGTCAGGCGGGATTGATTCGTCCACGGTCGTCGCGCTCATGAGCCAGGTGACCAGTCGCCCGGTCGTGACGGCCTCAATTGGATTCACCGAGGAAAAATACAGCGAGGCCGAAGACGCCCGCCGCTTCGCCGAATCGCTCGACGCCGACCACCACGAACGCATCGTCAAAGCCGACGCCGCCGCGGTCATCGAAAAACTCGCGTGGCATTACGACGAGCCTTTCGCCGACTCGTCGGCCGTGCCGACTTATTACGTCTCGCAGGTCGCCCGCGAATTCGTGACGGTCGCGTTGTCGGGCGACGGCGGGGATGAGAGCTTCGCCGGATACCGGCGCTATAAATTCGACGCGGCGGAAAACCGCGTGCGCGGGCTGGTCCCCTCGGCACTGCGTCGCCCGCTGTTCGGCGGGATGGCCGCGGTTTACCCGAAGGCCGACTGGCTGCCGCAGCCGCTGCGCGCAAAAACGACGTTGCGCAACCTGTCGCTCGACCCGGCTCGGGCCTACTTCAATTCGGTCTACGGCGCGATGGCGAATGAGCGGGGCGGATTGATGGGCGGGGAAGTGAAGGCGCAGTTGAATGGCTACAACCCGTTCGATGTATTTCTCTGCCACTACAACCGCGCGAAGACTGACGATCTGCTCTCGCGGGTGCAGTACGCGGACATCAAGACCTACCTGACCGACGACGTGCTGGCGAAGGTTGACCGGGCGAGCATGGCCGTGTCGCTCGAGGTGCGCTGCCCGCTGCTCGACCACCGCGTGATGGAGCTGGCGGCGCGCATCCCGTCCGGCCTGAAGCTGCGCGGGCGGGAAGGGAAGTACATTCTGAAAAAGGCTGTGAGCCGAATCCTGCCCGCGGAAATTCTGACGCGCCGCAAGCAGGGCTTCGTGATCCCGCTCGCCGAATGGCTGCGCGGCGACCTGCGCCCGATTGCCGAAAGCGCCCTGTTCGACGCACCGGCGCGTGATGAGGTGCTGGACGAGCGGCGCGTCAGACAACTGTGGCAGCAGCATCAATCGGGGCTGCGTGATTACTCGCGCCCGTTGTGGACAGTCCTGATGTTCAGGCTGTGGCAGCAGAACTTTGCAGGCACAGTACCGCGAGCGTGAGCGAGCTGTGCGTCCGGACACGTGCTTTACGAAGGCACTTCCCTGAGGCTCTGCATCTGATCGGTTATTCCCCGGCCCGTGCCCGCGGGCAAATTTCACATGCTGACCGCCCGGGCAACTCAATCCCCGCTTTCTGATGAACGTTCTGGTTTTCACTTCACTCTGGCCGAATGGCGAGCAGCCGAATTTCGGCGTCTTCGTCAAGCATCGCGCGCTGGCGGTCGCGCGGCTCGAAGGCGTGCGCACGCGCGTCGTCGCCCCGGTCCCATACTTCCCAAAAGCGCTGGCCGGGGCGTTCGTGCCCGAAGACTGGCGGACCAGGGCGCGGGTGAAGGGTCGTGAAACCATCGAAGGTTTGCCGGTCGAACACCCGCGTTATCTGGTCACGCCGAAAGTCGGGATGAGGTTTTACGGGCGCTGGATGGCCCGAGGGGCTGAAGCCGTCGTGCGGCGCCTGCACGCGGAAGAGCCGTTCGACCTGATTGACGCGCACTACGCCTTCCCCGACGGACACGCCGCATTCAAGCTGGCCCGCGCGCTCGACCTGCCGATCCTGGTGACGGCGCGAGGGTCAGACATCAATCAGTTTTCACGGCTCCCGTACATCCGCCCTTTGCTGAAAGAAACGCTCGCGGGCGCAACCCACGTCATCACGGTCAGCGGATCGCTCAGGGACAAGATCATTGCCTTGGGAATTTCGCCTGACCGGGTGACGACGATTCGCAACGGCATCAACCGCGGACTCTTTACCCCGCGGGATCGCGTGGCGGCGCGCGAGAAGCTGGGGCTTGATCCGTCGGCGCGCATCGTCGTCACGGTCGGCCATCTGAACGCGGTCAAGGGCATAGATCGCCTGATTGACGCAATGGGCCTGATCAAAAAACAGGCGGGCGACGCCGGGGTGCGGCTTTATGCGATTGGCGAGGGCCGGGAGCGCCCGAGGCTGGAAAAACAGATTGCGGATCACGGACTGACCGGCCGCGTTTTTCTGCCCGGCGCGCGCCCGCAGGCCGAACTGCCGGAATGGTACTCCGCCGCCGACCTGTTCTGTCTGGCCAGTCACCGCGAAGGGTGCCCGAACGTCGTCATTGAGGCGCTCGCCTGCGGCGTGCCGGTCGTCGCCACCGACGTTGACGGTATCGGTGAACTCATCACCAGTCCGGCTTACGGGAGGCTGGTTGTCCCAGGCGATAACGCCGCCGGGGGCTTTGCCGAAAAGATCGCTGAGGCATGGCAGGTGAACTGGGATCGTCAGGCCATTGCCGCATACGGCCGGTCGCGCGCGTGGGAAGACGTGGCCGCGGAAGTGAAGGAAGTCATGAACCGCGCCGTCAGGCAGCACCGCGAAAAAAACGGGTCACGTTAGCGGAGATTTGAAAAGGGGAGAGACAGGGTTGATGAAAATGCTCTGGCTGCAAACTGAGTTGCTCCACCCGGTAGACCGGGGCGGCAGGATTCGCACCTGGCAGATGCTGAAGGAGCTGAAGCGCTCGCACCACATCACCTACCTGACGCTTGATGACGGCACCGCCAGCGCGGACGCGCGGGAGCGCTCCCGGGAATACTGTCACGAGCTGATCTGCTTCCCGCAATTCATGCACGCCAAATTTTCCGCCGCGTTTTACTGGCACCTGCTGCTCAATCTGTTTTCGCCTCAGCCGTACGCTATCAGAAAATATTATTCGGACCGCCTGTTCCGCGAGGCCGCCGCACAGGTCAGGCGGAACCCGCCCGATGTCATCGTCTGTGATTTTCTGGCTGCTGCGGTGAACCTGCCGGAAGGGCTGCCCTGCGCGACGGTGCTGTTCCAGCACAACGTCGAGGCGGTGATCTGGCGGCGCCATTACGAAGTCCAGTCGCATCCGCTCAAACGCGCTTACCTGTATGGCCAGTGGCGCAAGATGTTCGCTTTCGAGAAAGCCGCCTGCCACCGCTTCGATCAGGTGATCGCAGTTTCTGCCGCTGATTGCGACACGATGCGGCGCGATTACGGCGTGAGTAACGTGGCCGATGTCCCGACCGGAGTGGATACTGAATTCTTCCGCCCGAGCGGACAGATCGAACCGGATCGTTACAACCTGGTCTTCACCGGCTCGATGGACTGGCTGCCGAACGAGGACGCGATTCAGTATTTCACCGAACAGATCCTCCCGCGCATCAGGCAGGCCGTACCGGAAGTGACTCTGACCGTGGTCGGGCGAAGCCCGTTCCCCAGCCTGCTGGAATTGAGCAAGCGTGACCCGGCGATTATCGTCACCGGGCGCGTCGAGGACGTCCGACCCCATATGGAACGCGCGGCTGCTTACATCGTCCCGCTCCGCATCGGCGGGGGCACGCGGATCAAAATTTATGAGGCGATGGCCATGGAAAAAGCCATTGTCTCCACTTCGGTTGGTGCCGAAGGGCTGCCCGTGAATCACGGGCGGGAGATTCTGCTGGCCGACACGCCGGAAGCTTTCGCGGGTGCCGTGATCCGCGTTTTGAAAGATCAGAGTGAGGCGGAGAGGCTGGGGACAAACTCGGCCCGGCTGGTTCGGGAGCAGTTCGGCTGGGGCAAAGTCTCGGCCAGCTTTGCTGAAATCTGTCAGCAGGCCATTGAGCGTCGGGCCGGGAAGAGGATTTCTTCCGACATCAGTCTCGTGTCGCAGGCCGCGCCGGAAAAACTCTGAGGCCGGTGTCCGGCAAACCGGGAAGTTGCGTTCGAGGGAGATCGCAATCGTGATGAACAGGGAGGATCTCAAGCGAGAGTGGCTCGAACTGTCGCCGGCCTGGGTCAGGGAGGTCAGGGAGGGACGAAACTCCACTCGTAAGGGGTTGCTCGACCCGCCAATGCTTGAGGCCTGCGGGAGTGTGGAAGGCCTCGAGATACTGGATTGCGGATGCGGTGAGGGGCGTTTCTGCAGAATGCTGGTCGAGCGGGGGGCAGGATATGTGCTGGGCTTAGACCTTTGCGAACCCATGATCGAAGCGGCGAGGACACTGCAATCCGAGCGCGAGGCGTACCGGGTCGCCGACGTGCAGGCTCTCGGCTTCATTGCGGATGAGACCTTTGGCCTGGCGGTGTCTTACCTGAACCAGTGTGACCTGCCTGATTTCAACGCGAATAACAGGGAAGTGTTTCGAGTGCTGAGGCCGGGGAGCCGGTTCATCGTCGCCAACCTGCACCCGATGCGATCCGCCGCGGGCGTCTGGCAGAAGACCCCTGACGGAAAGAAGCAGCACGTCATACTGGATAACTACTTCGATGAAGGAGAACGGCACTGGCAAATAATGGGGGGCGCGCTGACCAATTTCCATCGGTCTTTAGCGACTTGCACGCGCGGATTCCTCGACGCGGGCTTCAGCATTGAAGGGATAGTTGAGCCGACCGTCACAGATGAGTGCCTGGCATTGTACCCGGAACTCGATGACGAACTCCGCGTGCCGAACTTCATTATCTACATATTGCGGAAGCCCTGAGATGGACAACCCGAAACACAACACGCAGGCGGCGGACAGGCCGCGCCGCTGATGCCTGCCGTTTGCCGGACACCGGAGCGGAAAAGCTCCGGGAAAGGTGTGGAATATTTCAGTGATTCAGCGTCTCATCAAACGGTGTCGGGAATGGCTGTGGCTGAACGGTCCGGTCGTGGCAGTCTATGTGCTGGCGACATGGCTGACGGGCGCTTCCTTTATGGGGGACTCGCCGTATTACGTTGACTCCATCGTCGCGCATGCGAACGGGGGCGGCAGCGAGTTCTGGGAGTTCGGGCACCTCTTCTGGCGCCCGCTCGGGCGTCTGGCGTCGCAGGCGTTGCTGCCCGTGACGCGTGTTTTTGTCGGCGCCGACTATCGCCTGAACGTCTGGCTCACGCTGCTCATCATCTGCTGGGTCTGCGGGCTGCTGGCCGCGGTCAGCCTGTGCGGTCTGGTGCGCGCGGTCTGTCAGAAGCGTTGGGCCGCCAACCTGACTGCCATCGCTTTTATTCTGACCAGCTCGCTGCTCAACTATTCGCAGTCCGGCACTGCTTATGTGCCTGGGCTCAGCTTTCTGATGCTGGGTTTCTGGCTGCTCGCCAGAGATCGGGCCGAGCCGGCCCGCCCGATGTGGCGAAGCCTCGCGGCAGGCGTGACGCTCGGGATCGCCGTCTGTTTGTGGTTCCCTTATGTGTGGGCGATTCCGGCGGCGCTTGCTTCACCGCTGCTGCTCTTCGACCCGGATCGCCGGCGGTTGCGGCTGACGCTTGCGACGACGCTTGTGTGCGCGATCTTTGGCATTGTCAGTTACGGGATCGTGATCGCGTTGCTCGGAATTCACGACCTGGCCGGGCTCAAGGCCTGGATCACTGCCGCTTCACACGGGCAGGAGCAGGGCGGGGTGGCGCGCATCATCTTCGGCCTACCGCGTTCGTGGATTGACATGGGGCGCGACGGGATGTTCATCAAACGCTACCTGCTGCACGACCCTTTCAATCCGGTCTCGGCCGTGGATCTGTTGCGGCTGAGTCTGTGGAAACTCGCGCTGTTTTATCTGACACTCGGCGCCGTGGCCGTGACGCTGCTGCTCTCGGCGCGGGGGCGGAAGATACTCGCGCTGCTCGTTCTGAATGCTGTCCCGCTGCTCGTTTTCGCCTTCTTCTTCGACGGCGGCGCGGTTGAGCGCTATTTCCCGCTCTACCCCACGCTGTTTCTGGCCCTGGCCTGGACATTTGCGAGCGAGCCGCGGCGCGTCTGGCTCGTCGCGATTCCACTCGTCTTTATCGTCGCGGCCGGCCTGACCAACCTGCGCGTGATGTGGAAGTCACGTCTTGATGCCGAGCAGGAGGTCGTGGCAGACAGGGTCAGAGACCTTGTGCCGAACCTGAAACCGGGCAGCAGGGTGGTCGTCGCGCACCTCGAAGACGAACTCGCCAACTTCAGGAAGAGTTACCCGTTCCACCCGCTCAATCGCGCGGACCGGCTGGATGTTTATGCGCTCGTCATCCCCGGCACGGTGCGCGCCGTCAACTGGCGCCAGATGCTGGCGGCTCAGGCGCAGCAGGCATGGCAATCGGGCGGCGAGGTCTGGGTCTCGCGGCGGCTGCTCGCGCCGCGCCCCGAGTCCGCCTGGAACTGGGTCGAAGGCGATGACAAGAGGATTTCATGGACAAATCTTTCCGCTTTTTTCGCGCAGCTGGAAATGGGACAATCCAGCGGCGGCAATGACGGCTTCCTGCTGCTGCCGCCCTCGCCGAAAAATCAGGCCCTCCTTGGCGGCGGAACTGTCGAACAGACGAAGTAGTTGAGGAAATAAAAATGAAGATCAGTATTCTGGGACTAGGGTACGTCGGCTGTGTGTCTGCGGCCTGCTTTGCCGAGGCCGGGCACGAAGTCATCGGCGTGGACGTGAATGAGGTGAAAACGGAGATCATCAACAGTGGCCGCAGCCCGATTGTCGAACCCGGCGTCGGCGAACTGATCGCTAAAGCGGTCGGCGAAAAAAGGCTGCGGGCGACGACTGACACGGTGACCGCCGTCAACGAATCCGACCTGTCGCTCGTCTGCGTCGGCACGCCGGGGCAGCCCAACGGCAGCCTCGATCTGACTTACGTCAAACGCATCTGCCAGCAGATCGGCGAAGCGCTCGCGCGGAAGCAGCGTTACCACGTGGTCGCCATCCGCAGCACCATGCTGCCCGGGACGATTCACGAGACAGTCATCCCCACGCTCGAAGTCTATTCGGGCAGGCGCGCCGGGAAGGATTTCGGCGTGGCCATCAACCCCGAGTTTTTGCGCGAGGGCACGGCGCTGGCCGACTTTCACAAGCCGCCATTCACGCTGATCGGCACGGATCACGAGGAAGCGGCGAACCTGCTCAGGCGGCTCTACGCGACCGTGGACGCGCCCGTCATTACCGCCGCCGTCAGGGAAGCCGAAATGATGAAGTACGTCAGCAACTGCTATCACGCGCTCAAGGTGACTTTCGCCAACGAAATCGGCGCGCTCTGCCGGCAGCTGGGCGTGGACAGCCACCGGGTGATGGAAATCTTCTGCCAGGACACCAAGCTCAATATCTCGTCGGCCTATCTCAAACCCGGTTTCGCTTTCGGCGGCTCGTGTCTGCCGAAGGATCTGCGGGCGATTGTGTATCAGGCGAAGGCGCTCGACCTGGAAGTCCCGGTGCTGGCTTCAGTGATGGCGAGCAACCAGCAGCAGATTCAGCGTGCCGTCGAGATGGTGCTGAAGAGCGGAAAAAAACAGATCGGCGTGCTGGGCCTGAGCTTCAAGGCCGGGACTGACGACCTGCGCGAAAGCCCGATGGTCACGCTGATCGAAACGCTGATCGGCAAGGGGCTCAAGCTGCTGATTTACGACCGCGAGGTGGAACTGGCCCGCCTGTTCGGGGCCAACAAGGATTATATCGAGCGCGAGATCCCGCACATCTCTTCGCTGATGCACTCTTCGCTCGATGAGGTCATCGCAGGTTCCGAAGTCATCATCATCGGCAAAAAGGATGACGAATACCGTGCGGCGCTGGAATCTCACGCCGAGAGCCGCCTGATCATTGATCTGGTCAGGATGCCGGAAGTCGAGCGGGTCGCCAGGAACTATCGCGGGATTGGCTGGTAGCCAGGACAGAGATCGGGTGATCTTTCAGATCGGAGGGGGTTATGTCAGAAACTTTGACCATCGCGCCGGAGTATCAGAACAGAGTGGACAGCAATCCCGCTCCGCAGCCTGTCGTCGCCATCCTCATCCCGTGCTACAACGAAGAACTCACGATCGGCGAAGTCGTGCGGCAGTTCCGCGAACAGTTGCCGCAGGCGGACATCTACGTTTTTGACAACAACTCTCGTGACCGCACGGTCGAGGAGGCGCTGAAGGCCGGGGCCACTGTTCATCACGAAAGACGACAGGGCAAAGGCTATGTCGTTCAATCGATGTTTCAGAAAGTGGAGGCCGACGTTTACGTCATGGTGGACGGCGACGGCACTTACCCGGCGCGCGAGGTGAAGGCCCTGATCGAACCGGTGTTGAAGGGCGAAGTTGATCAGGTGATCGGCTCCCGGCTGCTCGAGGGGTCTCGGAGCGAATTCCGCCTGCTCAATCGCCTGGGCAATCACTTCTTCCTGATCGTGCTGAATTCGATTTTCGGGGTGCGGATTACCGACCTGCTCTCCGGTTACCGCGCCTTCAGCCGGCGGCTGGTCAAAGGCATTCCGCTTTTCGGCGGGGGATTTGAGACCGAGGCCGAGATGACGATCAAGTCGCTTCACCGCGGGTTCACGATCACGGAAATACCCGTGCGGCTGACCTCAAGGCCCGAAGGCAGCCACTCCAAAATCCGCGTGGCTCATGACGGGCTGTTGATCCTCAGCACGATCCTGTCGCTCTTTCGCGATTACAAGCCGCTGACCTTTTTCGGGGCCATCGGGCTGGTTTTCATGGCGCTGGCGCTCGTCCCCGGCACGCTCGTGATTGTCGAATTTCTGAAAACCGGCCTGGTCCCGCGCCTGCCTTCCGCGGTGCTGGCGACCGGGCTGATGCTGGTCGGTCTGCTCTTCATCGCCACCGGATTGATTCTGCACACCGTGACTCGCCGCTTTCAGGAACTTGACGCGCAGCTTAGGAATTACACCGAAGACCTGCGGCGCAGACTTTGAAAAACAACGCAGGTTGAGAGGCGCGCCCCGCCGGGGCGAGGAAGCACAAGGGGAGCAGGAGCCATAGCTGGAGCGCAGGTCTTTCCTGACTTTTCGTAAAAATACTCGGACAGTTTCCCGGGGCTGTCTTTTATGTGATTGCACGCCCGACACCGAATCGCCGGGGCATTGTCGGGGAAACGACTGGTAAAAGCCAGAGTCCGGACGGGCAGCTGAACAGGTAATGTTCGCCTTCTCCGGCCGATTTTCGAGGGCGTTACCTTAGCAGAAGTTACGCAGCCAACGTAAAAGGTTCGAGCAGTGGCGATTGCCTTGGCACCTCCTGACGAAATAACGAGCGCCGCAGTTTGTAAATCGTCGTCTGTTGGCGAACGGCTTCCGCCTCCAGCACACAGTAGGCCATCAGACATAAATGCAGATGTGCCGTCTGTGCCTCCCGACTGCGAGCGGGAGATTGCCCCCAACGCAATTGACCGCGCAGGATTTTGAAGAATTCTTCAATCTGTTGGCGCTCCCGATAGAGGGCCTTCACTTGCCGGGGCGAGAGAGTCAAATCGCTGGTGGCCAAGTACCGCTTGCCGTCTTTGACGAGCGAGACTTCGATCCCACCGCCGAGTTTCCCCCTCGCGTGGCCGAAGCGATGTGGCCAGTGCTTCGACAGGCGCTTGCCATTGAAGTTCCGATTCTTCTTCAAGCGGGTCACGAAGTGCCACCCGTAGCCGCGGATCTGTTTGAGCAGGGCTTTGGCGCTGTACCAGCTATCCATCAGCACGCAGTCCGGTTGCAACCCCAAGTGATGCGCCCATCGCAGGAGTTTCGCCGCCAGCACCACTTTACTCTGTCTGCCTTTCCGCCAGAGTTTGATCCCGACCGGCAGCCGGCGCTCCCCGTCGGTCCAGATCAGCGCGACCAGATTGAGTCCGCGCACGACTTTTTGCAGGCGCGAAGAGTAGACCCACGAAACCCCGAAGATGTGTTCCCCGAACTTATCCAGGACCGTGTCATCAACTTCGAGCCAGCCTCCACGGCCGATCCCGGGTTGCGCAAACTTCTGCCACAGGAGTGTTGGCCAGCAGCGAGGCGTTTGCAGCAAGCGCGTGAATTGATCGTGACTGACTCCGGTAAAACATTCACTCAACTCGGTCGCGTTGGCTTTGGTGTTGCGGTAGCAGAGGGCTATGATGAAGAGGGCCATCAGGGTTTCCATCGTTATTTTCTCCGCCAGAGAAAGTGGAAATCCTGATGTTACCCTCTCTTACCTCCTGTGCGTAACTTCTGCTTAGCCGCGTCGTCACTTCGCCCTTTCGTAACCATGCGCAGGCTTTTGAATACTCAACCGGTCACTCCGGACAGGCGTCGCGACCGCGCTCTGGCGGGAAGCCTGCGCGTCGGGCTGGCGGGTATTTATGAACTCCCAGCCGCCACGGGGCGCATCGTCCCGATGGATGGCATGCGCGGTCTGGCGATCCTGCTGGTTTTTCTGGTGCATTTTCACAGCCTGTTCAGCCCTTACCTGGCGGGCGGGTCGCTGCCCATGAAAATTTCAGAGGCCGGCGCGATCATCGGCAATACGGGCGTTGATCTCTTCTTCTTTATCAGCGGCTGGCTGATTTACAGCTCGATTCTGCACCGCAGGGCGGAATGGCTCCTGTTCCTGCGTCGGCGCACGAGGCGCATCTACCCGGTCCTCCTCTCTGTCCTCGCCGTTTACCTGGCCGTCTCGATTGCTTTCCCCTCGGTATCGAAGATTCCACCGGGCGCGGGGGCCGCGGCCATTTATCTATTCCAGAATATCGCCCTGCTGCCGGGGGTCTTTGACATCCCCCCGATCATCACCGTCGCGTGGTCACTCAGCTATGAGATGCTCTTTTACCTGACGATCCCCATACTGGTGTGGGGTACCAGTATGGGGCGCTGGGCGCGCCGGCGGCGGATGTTGTTCTTCGCACTTTTCATGGCCTTCCTGTTTGCGCTGACCGGCCTGATCTCGGGCGGCCAGCATATGCGCTTCGTCATGTTCACGGCGGGGATTCTGGCTTATGAGATTCTGAGTCACGACCGTTTCAGACAGTCGCTTTCACTGAAAGGTGAGATGGTGAGCGCCCTGGTTTTTATTGCGGGCTTTGTGCTGGTCTGGCAGTTACGCGTGTGGTACGACTCGCAGCGAATTACGCTGCCCGAACACAATCTCTGTCGCTCGCTCGCGCTCGTGCCGGCTGTTTCCGGCCTCGGGATCTACTGCCTCGGTCGCGAAGGATTGCTCGCCCGGGTCTTTTCGTGGACGCCGCTGCGGTGGATAGGCAACATCAGCTACTCGTATTTTCTATTTCACGGTTTGACGCTCAAAGGAGTGCAGATGCTGATCGCGCAATTCTGGCCGGTGCGCCCTCATTCGCCCGCAATCTATGGCTGCCTGCTGCTGATCGGACTGGTCGCGACCGTGATCAGTTCGACGATTCTTTTTGTCCTGATCGAGAAACCATTCTCGCTCAAGCCGCATTCTGCCGGATTGGCCACTGCGTCGGGCAGGTGAATGAAATGGCATGTTGTGACGAAGCGATCGTTATGAAGCGCGACGTGACGCCCGCTTCGTGCCTGGAGCTTTTGCTTTCTCCGTCACCCCGGCTGACGCCCCGCCGCTCTTATAATCGCAGCCTTCCGTCTGGCAATACTTCACAGTCTCGTCCTTCTTCGCGTTGTATTTCTCCAGCAGGAACGGGGCCTGACACTGCGGACAGGCTTCGGCGACCGGCTTGTCCCAGAAGACCGCGTCACAGGTCGGGTATTCAGAGCAGCCGTAAAACACCTTGCCGCGTTTCGATTTCTTAACGACGATTTCGCCTTTGCAGCCCGGGCGCGGGCAGGCCACGCCAGTGGTTTCGCGCTTGATGTATTTGCAGGTCGGATAGGTCGAGCAGGCCGTGTATTCGCCGTACGGCCCATGCTTGACGGCGAGCTGATTGCCACACGTCGGACACTTTTCATCGAGCATGACGGGCGCGGCGGCGACTGCCCCGCTCTTCGTGATCCTGCGCGTGGTCTTGCACTCGGGGTAGCCCGTGCAGGCGAGGAACTGGCCGAAGCGGCCTTTCTTGAGCGACATCGGCTTGCCACAGTTCTCGCAGACCTCATCGGCGTAGGGGTTGGGAGCCGCCTCAGCCGCGGCGTCACTATTCGCCTCATTCGCCGCCTCGGGCTTCGCCAGTTCGCGCGTACTCCTGCATTCCGGGTAGTTGGTGCAGGCGAGGAACTGACCGAAGCGCCCGAATTTGATCGCCATCTTCGAGCCGCACTTTTCGCAGACCTCGTCGGTGATGATCTCCTGACGTTTGACGTCGCGCATGTGCTGCTGCGCGGCCTTCAGGTCTTTGGTGAATTTGCCGTAAAACTCCCCGAGCGCGGCCGTCCAGTGCAGACGGCCCTCCTCGATCTCGTCGAGTTCCTCCTCCATCCGCGCCGTGTATTCGACGTTGAAGAGATCCTCAAAACTGCCGATCAGCAGGTCGTTGACGATCGTGCCGAGTTCGGTCGGCTTGAATTTGCCCTCGAATTTTTCGACGTACTCGCGGTCCTGAATCACGGTCATGATTGAGGCGTAGGTCGAAGGCCGCCCGATGCCTTTTTCTTCGAGCGCCTTGACCAGTGTGGCCTCGGTGTAACGCGGCGGCGGGTCGGTGAAATGCTGATCGGGCGTGAGCGAGTTGAGCTTCAGCTGCTCACCCTTTTCAACTTTCGGCAGCTTCGCCGCACGCTCTTCGTCTTCCTCGTCCTTCTCGTCCTTGCCCTCTTCGTAAACTGCCAGGAAGCCGTCGAACTTGACGACCGAGCCGGTCGCGCGGAACAGGAATTTCTCGCCCGCCGCGATGTCAATCGTCGTCTGGTCGAAGATCGCGGGCATCATCTGCGACGCGACGAAGCGCTGCCAGATCAATTTGTAGAGCGCGAGTTCATCCTTGTCCAGATACTGCGCCAGCGATTCCGGCGTGCGTGCCACGGAAGTCGGGCGGATCGCTTCGTGGGCGTCCTGCGCGTCCTTCTTCGAGCGGTAATGAATGGCCTTCTCCGGCATGTATTTCGCGCCGTACCGCTCGTTGATGAAGCCGCGCACTTCCTCCAGCGCACCTTCGGACACGCGCGTCGAGTCAGTTCGCATGTAAGTGATCAGACCGACCGTGCCCTCGCTGCCGACATCCTTGCCCTCGTAAAGCTTCTGCGCGATCTGCATCGTCCTCTTCACCGGGAGCCGCAGCTTGCGCGAACCTTCCTGTTGCAACTTGGAGGTAATAAAGGGCGGGACGGGATTGCGCTTCTTCTCTTTGGTCGAGACGTCGGAAACGACGTAACGCGCGCCTTCGAGTTCGGCCAGAATCTTCCTGGCCGTCGCCTCGTCGGTGATGTGGAATTCGCTCTTCTTCGGCCCCTGATCGAAGTTCGCGGTCTTGACCGTCTGATCCGCGATCTTGTAGAGCCGCGCGTCGAAGGCGGGCGGGAGCTGGGCTGATAAATTCGCCGTGACCGTCCAGTATTCGGTTTTGACGAAGGCCTGAATCTCGCGCTCGCGTTCGACGACCAGCCGCACGGCGACCGTCTGCACGCGCCCGGCGGACAAGCCGCGCCGCACTTTGTCCCAGAGCAGCGGGCTGACTTTGTAACCGACCAGCCGGTCCAGCACGCGGCGCGCCTGCTGCGCATCAACCAGATTGTCGTTGATCTGAACGGGCTGCTTGAAAGCTTCCTGAATGGCCGATTTGGTGATCTCGTTGAAGAGGACGCGATAGACCTGACGCTTTGATTTGCCGCGCCCGCCGACTTCTTCGGCGATGTGGCGGCCGATGGCTTCGCCTTCACGGTCGGGGTCGGTGGCGATGTAAATCGTCTCGGCGTCTTTGGCGGCTTCCTTCAGCTCTCTGACGACCTTTTCCTTGCCCGGCATGACTTCGTAAGTCGGCTCGAAGTTGTTTTCGACGTCCACGCCGAGGCCTTTTTTCGGGAGGTCCTTGATGTGACCGACCGAGGCGAGAACTTTGTAATCCCTGCCCAGATATTTGTTGATCGTTTTCGCCTTCGACGGCGATTCGACGATAACGAGCGATTTAGCCATGATTTATTTCAAAACTCCTGCCCTGCCCCCGCGGGCAGAGCTGACTGCGATCAGATAAGTGCGAAATAAGCTGCCCCGGTAAAAAGGCATCATCAAATACCACGAACGCGGCTTGTGGTTCAAGCCGCGTTCTCTCTGATGCCGGATAAATTGTTTCGGATGCAGGATTTGATCGGGGGCTAATTCTCCTCTCCGTCATCGTAATCGTCGTAGGCCGCGTCGAGTGCTTCTTCAAGTGTGAAGCGCCCCTCATAGAGCGCCTTGCCGATGATCACGCTGTCGACGCCGCAATCTTCGAGTTCCTTCAGGTCATAAATGTCATCGAGCGTGGCGACGCCGCCCGAAGCGGTGACCCTGAGGCCGCTGGCTTCGGCGATCTCGCGTGTGGCGTCGAGGTTGACGCCGGTGAGCATCCCGTCGCGGGCGATGTCCGTGTAAACGATCCGCTCGACCCCCATCGCTGCCACCTTCTGCGCGAAGTCAATCGCGGTGATGTCGAGTACCTTCTGCCATCCGCGGGTCGCCACCCTCCCTTCGCGCGCGTCAATGCCGACCACGATGGTCGAGCCGAATTCGTCAACGATGTGTTGAAGCAGAATGGGGTTTTCAATCGCCGTCGTCCCGATCACGATGCGGGTCGCGCCCAGTTCATCGAGCCGGCGCACGTCATCAATCGAGCGCACGCCGCCGCCGAACTGGATCGGCACGTTGACCGCGGGCAGGAGCCGTTCGAGCGCCTTGAGGTTGGCCGAATCGTTCTGGTTGAGCGCCCCGTCGAGGTTGACGACGTGGAGCATCTCGGCCCCCGCGTCAACGAACTGCGTGGCGATTTTGACTGGATTCTCGCAGTAGACTGTCTCCGCCGAAGGCTCACCCTGTGCGAGCCTCACGCAACGCCCGCCGCGCAGATCAATCGCTGGAATGATAATCATGGGAGTGTGACTTGGAATATAGTCTGGATAGGGTACGACATGACTTTGACTCTGCATACTTCTCCGGTAGTGTTCGGTCGTGATTGTTCACCGGAGCTGTTCCTGATTACTGCGTACGGCTCGCCGCTTCCAGAGGGCCTGTGCCGCCCGGCGGATGCGTAAATACTACTCATTTCGCTATAACAATCAAGCACAGATTTCATCGGGGTGAATCCGATGCGCCCGGGTGGGACTCAAGCTGGTTTGCAGCCGCATTCGATTCGCCCGGGTGGCGTCAGGTCACACCGGTTTTCGGTTCCGAAGCTGTTCCTGACACTCTGTGTTCACGGGTGTTTCCCGCTGGAAGGCTCACCTTAACAATCGGGTCGTATCGCGCTGGCCGCCCGGTCCCGGGTTAACTCTCCTTTTCTCGCCACCGTGGGGGGCCTCGGAAACAACCCAGGGACGGCCGTTCAGCCGTGGTCTCTGGAAGACCGATTGGCCATAGACATCGGTGCCCGAGAGGATTATTCTCTGCTCACACTCACTGCCCTGCGCATCCCGGGAGGGTGACTGGCTCCGGACCCTTCCTCAGTCCGGCTCGCCCATGGCTGTGGGTGAATGCGGTGGCCCCAGGCGGCGCTTTCTGGTTAAAGGCAGCCGGCAAACCATCGCAGAGATCGCGTCAACGTTTCTGTTGTGGCTCCGAAAAACTTTCAATCATTGCGCCAGGGAAGGTGCCAGGTTTCGGTGAGTTGTGTACAATACGCGTCGACACAGAGACTCCCCTCGTTCGGAACTGTGCAGGATGTCAGTCAACAGCCTGCTCACGAAATGCCCTGTGTTCCCGCATGATCTGAGGTTACTCAATCCTTTGTTTTCAGACAGCCCGGCGGAAGATCGGAAAAGCGCCACCAAAATTATTGGGTTGAGCAGCCTGTTTTCGCCAGTGTCCACCAGCATGGTTCCAGTGCTGTTAACCTGAAACTGTAACGAGGTTCTACCTCACACCCGAAAGGATGAAGTAATGAAAGCTCAATCTGTACGCCTTGCTTTGTTGATTCTGGTTGTAACGTGCCTCGCTCCCCGGGCTTTCGCCGCTGACAAACCGAAAAAAATCAAGGTCCCGAAGTCACAGGTCAGGCAGGCTGCCCATCAGCTGGTGAAAATTGAAGTGAAGATGGTGCAGACCAAACACCTGCACCGCAGGGAAAACTGGTTGAAATGGATGTTTACTGAAAAGGTGACCAAGATTGGCAACGGCTACTACATTGAGCCGAATCGGGTGATTACCAACTACCACGTGGTGAGCGCCAACCTGCCGAAAGACCTCAGGTGGATGGTGGGGATTGATGATGAAGACCCGCTCTCGGTCGTGGACATCAAGGTCGGGTTTCACAAGGCTAAGATCGTCAAGTTCGACCCGGCCAACGATCTGGCCGAGCTTCTGGTGGAGGCAAAAAATCCGAAGAGCGCACTCCCGCCGCCCAACGTCCAGCCGCAGAAAGGCCTGGTGGCCTACAGCGTTAACAAGGACATGAACGGCGAAAAAGAACTCGAGCTGGGCGAAGTGATCGGGCCATTTACGCTCGCCGTGTTCAAGGACGGCGCCTATGAACCGACTGACGTGAACCCCACATACCGCCTGCCCTCCAATATGACCGAGGCGTCCGTCCTGGGGTTGAAGTTAAAGGCCGCCCGCGGCTGGAGCGGCTGCTGGGTGTTTGACCTGGATGGCAAGTTCCTTGGCATCGTGCGCTCGGCGCATTACCGCTCCAACCTCATTCTGCTGGTTCCGGCTCAGACGGTAACTGATTTCCTCCAGAATGTGACCGCCACGAGCGTGGCGGTCAGCCAGGAATCGCAGCGGGCAAATAAAGAATAAACATCAGGTTCAGAGACAAGCTGGTCGCGTTGCAAAAATGACGATGCCGGTCCGCACCCCGGTGAATTCAGCTTTCGCCTGTCCACATCATCACTTTTGCAACTCGACCACGCAGGTTTTTCCCGCCGCCGCCCCGCCCTCGCAATGTCCTGAGGAAGAAATTCGTGCCGCCTCTCAAGGCGTCTGACAGGATCACACCACAGGCGTGAATCAGTCGGCCCTCCCGGTCAGTTGCTCAGTCCCAACTCGATCATCGCCCACACAGAACAACTGATTTCAGGACGCCGCACCGGGTGTTTTTCAAAACCGGAGAAATTGCACTCACGACTTGGATCCGGGTTTTATGGGACAGTCTTTGGTCTGGGTTCTGGCCGATGACCCCATTTTGTTTCCGGGTTATACCAGTTGGTGTGTCCGGAATTCAGCCCTCCCCGGTTGCTTCTCATGTCAGACACACAAATAAATATTGCTGCCAAAGGGCCTTATAAATCACCTGATACACTTGCTCTTCTGTGGCCCGAAAAATGCAATTGGAGGCAGCCGTGAACCTGGAATTCACTGGAATTCACCGGGGTTCAATGAAAGCAGCTTGATTGAGAGGAGAGCTATGAAATACGAGAGACTTAAAAAGTATGTCTGGTCCCTGGCGGTGGCGGTGACGTTCGTTTTGTCTTCCGGCCTTGCCGGTAATGCACTCGTCCAGGCGCAGAGCAGGGACTGGGACCGCGACCGCTGGGAGCGGCGTGAGCGCGAGCGGCGCGAGGAGGAGTGGCGGGAGAGACAAAGGCGTGAGCGGCAGAATTATCCGTACGGCGGCTATGGCAACTATGGCGGCTATGGTCGTAACGGTGGGGATTATGGTTACAGCCGGGAAGAGCAGAAGGGTTATCGTGACGGACTGAACCGGGGGCAGGAAGATGCCCGCGATCGCAGGTCGCCCAATCCGAATAACTCCAGCCATTACCGGAGTGGCAACGGCGCGTACCGCGAAGGGTTCCGCCGAGGCTACGCTCAGGGCTACCGCCAGTATGGCGGCGGTTATCGCAGGTGGTAATCGGCGTAGTGAAGCCGTTCAAGCCGCTCCCACTCTGGTGAACGCGAGCGCTCGCAGGGCTGCTGATCCAACAACCAGAAGAAAACCACGAGCCGCCGACTTTGGCGGCTCGTGGTTTTCTAGCGGGAGAGAAGCTGCCGCATTCAATCATCCAACCTTGGAGAACCACATTCCCTACAGGCGACCGGGTGTGCTTCAGTCTCAGAAGCCCGAAGATCAGGATTCACGCCAGCCATTTTCAGAAGTCACAGATCTGTTTGCCAGCCCCTCCGGACGGCTGACACCGAACTGGTCAAACCCGGGCTGGTAATGCCCGATGCCTGACGCAAGTCAGTGTCATCCTGTGCGGCGAAATTTAATGTGCCGTTTTTGCGTCTGCTGCTTGGCAGCGGCCAGTATTACCTGCTACATTCCGGCCCGTCACAGATCATCAGCCCCTGACAGGTGACCGGATCAGTCATTCATAAATAAAAGCCATTTGCCCACGTCTCGGACGTTACCTTAACAATTCAGTAAGGCGCCTGATTCAGTCCCAATGAGAGCGCCCGTGTCAGAGGTTACACGGGCCGGCCCCACTATCCCTCACTCCGTGAGTTGCAGCTTCAGTTCGCGTGAAGCCGCCTCCTGCGGGTTCAGCCATCACCATCACTACAACTCTCAATTTTCCGGAGTGCATATGAAAAAATTTCTCGCGTTCGTTACGTTTATCGCCCTGTCTGTTCCGGCCTCACTGCCGCCGACGGCGCATGGTCAGGGGCAGGGCAAAATTTACAGGCACCCCAAAGCGATTGCCAATCATTATATCGTTGCGCTGAAGGATGAAGCAGCCGGGCCGCGCGGCTCCGGCTCGAAGGCGGAAGATCTCGCCAGTGAACTCGCCTCCAGATTCAGCGGCCGCCTCAAACAGGTCTACAAACACGCGCTCAACGGCTTCTCAATCGAACTGCCCGAAGCCGTCGTGCTCGCACTCAGTCAGGACCCGCGCGTCGAGTTCGTTGAAGAGGACGCGGAAGTGACCACCACGGACACGGAGTCCGGCGCGACCTGGGGCCTCGACCGCCTTGACCAGCACGCGCTGCCGCTCAACGGCAGCTATACCTATAACGCCACCGGGTCGGGCGTGAATGTCTATATCATTGACACGGGCATTCGCACGACCCATCAGGAATTCGGCGGTCGCGCGTCCGTCGCCTATGACGCCGTCGGCGACGGTCAGAACGGGAACGACTGTAACGGGCACGGCACTCACGTCGCCGGCACGGTCGGCGGCAGCCAGTACGGCGTCGCCAAAGGCGCCAGACTTTACGCGGTGCGCGTGCTTGATTGCAGCGGCTCGGGCAGCTCCTCGGGTGTGATCGCTGGCGTTGACTGGGTCACGTCGCATGCGGTCAAACCCGCCGTCGCCAACATGAGTCTCGGCGGCAGCGCCTCCCTGTCGCTCGATCAGGCAGTGCAGAATTCGATCAGCGCGGGAATCACTTACGCGATTGCAGCGGGCAACAGCAATACCGATGCCTGTAACAGTTCACCCGCGCGCGTTTCAGCCGCCATCACCGTCGGGGCCTCGACCAACGGCGATGCGAGGGCGTCGTTTTCCAATTACGGGACCTGCGTTGATATTTTCGCGCCCGGTTACGCCATCACTTCCGCCTGGAACACGGGTGACGCTGCGACCAACACGATCAGCGGTACGTCCATGGCGACGCCTCACGTCGCGGGCGTTGCCGCGCTGTACCTGCAGAACAATCCGGGCGCCACGCCGGCCGCGGTGGCCGGCGCCATCACCGGTTCGGCCACGTCAGGCGTACTCGGCGGGGTCGGCGCCGGCTCGCCGAACCTGCTGCTCTACTCGCTGCTCGGCGGCAGCAGTGGTGGCGGCACTGGCACGACGCCTCCCTGCACCGCCTGCACCGCCTACAGCGGCACGCTTGCGGGAACCGGCGCCGGCGAGTGGCAGCCGAATGGCACTTACTACCTGAGTTCGGCGAGCGGCTATCACCAGGGCTGGCTGCGCGGCCCGTCAGGGACAGATTTCGATCTCTATCTGTATAAGTGGAATGGCTTCAGCTGGGTGATTGTCGCCAAAGCCGACGGCGCCACTTACGATAAGGTGATCTCTTACTACGGCTCGTCCGGTTATTACGCCTGGCGCATTTACTCGACCAGCGGCGGCGGCGGCTATAACTTCTGGCTGCGGCACCCCTGAGCCAGTATCCATCATGTAAAAGCAATGATGCCCGGTCAAAGTCTCTGACCGGGCATCATTGCTTTTGGCAACAGCAGTATTTGGTGGCGGTTGCTTCCACGCCCGTCTCCGCACAGCCTTTTCAGATCTCCGCGAAATTCCTGAGCAGCTTCAATCCCGTCGCCTGGCTCTTTTCCGGGTGGAACTGCACGCCAATGACATTATCGCGCCCGCAGATCGAGGCGAAGCTCGACGCGTATTCAGTCTCGCCCAGCACACACGACTCTTCCGCCGGCTCGACGTAATACGAATGGACGAAGTAAAAGAACGGCTGACCGGGCAGCCCGCGGAAGACCGGGTGATCCCGCCTGATCACCACCTGATTCCAGCCGACGTGCGGCACCCGCACGTCTTCGGCGAAGCGAATGACTCTGCCCGGCAGCAGTCCCAGCCCGCGATGCACGCCGAATTCGTGGCCCTCCTCAAACATCATCTGCAGGCCGACGCACAGGCCGATGATCGGCTTACCAGCCTTCGCTGCTTCAGTCACCAGCTCGTCAAAGCCCAGCTCCCGCAGGCTCTGCATCGCATAGCCGAACGCCCCCACTCCGAGCAGCACGAGCTTGTCCGCCGCCCGCAGCACTTTTTCGTCTCTCGTCACGACGGCGGGAATGCCTTGAGCGGTGAAAGCCTTTTCCACGCTGCGCAAATTGCCGATGCCGTAATCTATAATTGCGATGGTCATTGCCGAATGCCTTACAGAGTCCCTTTCGTTGACATCACGCCCTTGATCCGGTCATCAAGCCGCGTGGCCTGAGACAGCGCGCGCGCCGTGGACTTGAAAACCGCTTCGATGATGTGATGCTGGTTGCGGCCGTAAAAGACTTCGATGTGCAGGTTGCATTTGCAGTGTTCGGCGAACGAGTGCCAGAAATGTTCGGCCAGTTCGGTCGCAAAACTGCCGATCTTGTTGCGCGTGTTCTTGACGTGGTAGACCAGAAACGAGCGCCCCGACAGATCAACCGCCGCCCGCGCCAGCGTCTCATCCATCGGCACATAGGCGTGCCCGAACCGCACGAGTCCCTGCTTGTCGCCGACCGCTCCGGCGAAGGCTTTGCCCAGACAGATCGCGATGTCTTCGACCGAGTGGTGATCGTCAATGTGCAGGTCGCCTTTGCAGCTGACTTCCAGATCAAAGAGCCCGTGCCGCGCAAACAGGTCGAGCATGTGATCGAGGAAGGGAATTCCCGTGCTGATCTCACTTTTGCCTGAGCCGTCGAGTTTCAGGGCGATGCGAATGTCGGTCTCTTTGGTCTTGCGTTTGATTTCAGCTTGTCGGGTCATAAACGGTCAGGCTCATCTCCTTCTACCCGGCTTTCCATTTGGACTGGTGGTTTTCCTTGTAGCTGTGATGGATTGCTTTCGAGTCGTCTTATCCGCCTCTTCAAGCAGTTCACGAATTTGAGGATTCCTGGAACTTTGCGCATATGAGAGCGCGGTAAAGCCATGCCGGTTTGTAATGTGTATGTCAGCTCCGTATTCGATCAGGACCTCAACTACGGGTAAATCCCTGTGCAGGACAGCTTCCATAAGTGCGGTCATTTTGTTGTTATTCTGAGCGTCAATATCTGCTCCAGAATCGAGCAAAATCCGCACAACTTCTGCGCTGTTCAAAACGCCCAAGGCGGCCCAGATCAGAGGAGTCCTTTTCCATTTGTCCCGGTACCTCACATTAGCCCCACGCTCGATAAGAGACTTGATACGATCAGTCTGGCCGTTCATTATTGCTGCCTGAAATTCCTGCATCAGGTCTACCGCACTCATCATTGTCCTCAGTGATTGAAGATTTCGTGCAACGCCTCAACTAACTGGTTATTCTCTTCCGGCGTCCCCACGCTGATGCGCACGTATTCTGACAGCATCGGCGCCTTGCTGACGTCGCGAATCAGAATGCCACGGGCGTGGAGTTCGTCAAACAACTGCTTCGGCGGGATCGCCGTGCGCACGACGAAAAAGTTTGCCGCCGAAGGAATCGGGGAGAGCCCTTTGATCTTTCGCAGTTCGGCAAACAAACGATCACGCTCGGCAGCCATCTGCTTGACGAGCGGGCGCAGGAGGTCTGATTTTTCTATCGCCACTTCGGCGGCGGTGACTGAAAAGATGTTCAGGCTGTAAGGCATCTTCGCCTTGGTGAACTCCCTGATCAGTTCCGGCGCGGCCAGGGTGTAGCCGACGCGCAGCCCGGCCATCGCCATCGCCTTTGAAAACGTCCGCAGGATGATCAGGTTCTTGTATTGCCTGAGCAGCGGCACAAAATTTTCGCCGCCGACCTCCAGATAAGCCTGATCCACGACGATCAGCCCTTCCGTGTTGCGCAGCAGCATCTCCAGATCGCGCCCGCCGATCGTGCAGCCCGTCGGGTTGTTGGGCGAGCAGATGATCGTCAGGTCTGCCTTTGTGGTGACGATCCGGCTCGCGAGACGCGGAATGTTGAAGGTCAGGTCGTCGTTGAGCGGCACCGAAATGACCTCGCCGTTCATGACGTTGATGACCTGACGGTAAACCGAGAAGGTCGGTTCGGGCAGCAGGACGCGCACGCCCGCCTGAACGATGGAGTTCACGACCGACTGGATCATCTCGTTCGAGCCGTTGCCCGCCATCACCCCGTCGGCGCGCCAGCCCGCGTATTCTGCGAGCTTTTCGAGCAACGAGGTCGGGACGAATTCGGGGTAGCGCGACCAGTCGAGCCCGCTGACGCGCCGCAGAATCTCTTCGCGGATTTCCGCCGGCATCCCGAACGGGTTCTCGTTCTGGTTGATCTTGATCGGGGCCTGCAGGGGCGCGAGCGTGTAGGCGCTGATCGCGCGAACATGAGGTTTGATTTTGTCGAGTGGGGATGGCATGTCAACAGGTAACTGGTCGTTAATTCTCAACAGCAATCACAGGTCACATCAATATTGATTCGATCAGAGAGGAAGCGTTCTCAGTTCCCACAATCCCAGACGCTTGTCGGCATAAATTCCGCCCGAATGCAGGCACTTTTCGTCAATCAGGCGGTGCGGCGGCGGAAAGTTGAAGGGTGGTTTTTGCAGATTCAACTGCCTCCATCCTCCCGTCGCGATGTCGCCGTTCGCCGGGAAGTGAATGAAGGTGGTCGCGAGCAGCCACCCCGACTGACTGCGCTTGAAATTGCGCAGCGCGGCCAGACAATCGGACAGGGAGAGATGAACCAGTCCGTCCCGTGACAGAATGACATCGGCGCGCGGCAGCGGATCTGTAGTCATATCAAGGTGCATAAAAGTTCTGGTGGCGCTGCCGTACCGCTGCCGGTTACGGGTGATCAGTTCGGCGACCACGTCAACGCCGACGTACCGATCAAGCTCCAGCGGGGTTTCACTCATCCAGTTGAAGTCGCCGCACGGGGCGTCGAGCAGCGAGCGCGCCCCGATTTCTCTGAACAGCCCGGCCAGTTTATTCCTGAAAACGGAAGTCCGCTCAAGACCGGAGCCGGGGCCGGAAACAGATTCAGGATCGCCCCAGTGATTGCACCGGTAAATCCGGGTGAAAATCTCCTGCATTGAAATCCGGTCAGCCTGTTGGGTATCACTGCCCGTCATTCCGGAGAATTCCTTCCGCATGAAACTGGCCAGCCGTCTCAGCATGCTTTGGCTCAGCTTTCCTGCTCGCCGAGGCGAATCGTCGCGGCGCGGGCGTGTGCATCAAACCCCTCGGCCCGCGCGAGCCGGTCAATTGACGCGGCGGTGCGCTCAAGTTCAGCCTGCGTGTAGCGAATGATGCTCGTGCGCTTCAGGAAGTCGTAAACGCCGAGCGCCGAAGCGAAGCGCGCCGTGCCCCCGGTCGGCAGCACGTGATTCGATCCGGCGAAGTAATCGCCGACCGGCTCGGGCGAATAAGCGCCAATAAAAATCGCCCCGGCATGGTTGAGTTTCGCCGCAGTGGTTTCGCTGTCGGCAGTGATGACTTCGACATGCTCCGGCGCGAGCCGGTCAACCAGCCGGCAGGCGGCGTCGAGCGAATCAACGACGATCAGTGCGCCGTAATCGGCGAGCGATTTTTCGACGATGGCCCGGCGCGAAAGCGTGGCCGTCTGTCTGATCAGTTCTTCGCGCACGGCACCGGCAAAAGCCTCGCTCGTGGTGACTAGGATCGCCGCGGCGTCTTCCGAATGCTCGGCCTGCGAGAGCATATCGGCGGCGACGTAATCGGCGCGCCCCGTCTCGTCGGCAATCACCACGATCTCGCTCGGCCCGGCGAGTGAGTCAATATCCACGGCGCCGAACACGGCTTTCTTCGCGGCGGTCACGTACTGATTGCCGGGGCCGACGATCTTGTCTACGCGCGGGATCGTCTCGGTCCCGTAAGCCAGCGCCGCGACGGCCTGCGCGCCGCCGACGGTGTAGACCTCAAACAGTCCGAGTTCTTTCAGCACCGCCGCGATCACAGGGTTTTCGCTGAATTTTGCCGGGGGCGTGACCACGACGATGCGTGGAACCCCGGCCACCTGTGCCGGAATCGCATTCATCATCACGGTCGAAGGGTAAGCCGCGCTGCCGCCGGGAACGTACAGCCCGACGATGTCGAGCGGCCGGATGCGCTGGCCCAGCCGCACGCCGTTGCCCGATTCGATCTCCCAGTCCCCGGCCAGTTGATGCTCATGATAGCGGCGAATATTGCCGATGGCTTCGCGCATCGCGGCAATCAGCGATTCATCAACCCGCCCGGCCATCTCTTCGATCAGTTCGCGGCTGGCGCGCAGCGTTTCAGGCTTCAGCTCCACGCCGTCAAAGCGCGCTGTGTAACTGAGCAGTGCCTCATCACCGTTATCCCTGACATCGCGCACGACCGCTTCGGCGCGCGCCATGATGTCGCCGTCGAGGCCGTTCGTGCGGCCCAGAATCCTTTTCAGTTTGCGGCTGCCTTCGGGGTCGGAGCCGGTGAGTTTGATGACTTCAATCATTGCCTTTGAGGACCGCGGATAAATCCGAAATCAGCGCGCTCACTTCGGCGCGTTTGAGGTGAAAGCTGGCGCGATTGACAATCAGTCGCGCGGTCGTTTCGGTGATCACGTCAATCACTTCGAGGCCGTTCTCGCGCAGCGTGCGACCGGTTTCGACCAGATCAACGATGCGATCTGACAATCCGAGCAGCGGCGCGAGTTCGACCGAGCCGGAGAGTGTAATGACTTCAATCGGGATGCCGCGCTCGTGGAAGTAATCAGCCGTGATGCGCGGGTATTTCGTCGCGACGCGCACCGTCGCCAGCAGGTTGTAATCCTGCCCGACGACTTCGCGCTTACCCGCGACCGCGATTTTGCAGCCGCCGAATTTCAGGTCCAGCGGCTCGTGAACCTGCGCCTGCGATTCCAGCAGCACGTCGCGCCCGCAGACCCCGGCGTCGGCCACGCCGTATTCAACGTAAGTCGGCACGTCGCCCGGCTTGACAAAGACGAACCTGAAACGCCCGTCCTGCGAGGCGACCAGCAGCTTGCGCGAATTGAGTTCCTCCGGCGCGACAGTGATCCCGGCCTGCGCAAACAATGCGAGGGCTTCATCCTGCATCCGGCCTTTTGAAAGTGCGATGGTCAGCATTCGGAAAAAAGTAGAAAGTGGAAAGTAGAAAGTGCCGTGACCTGATGGCGTGCGGTTGAAATGATTTTCTACTTTTTACTTTTCACTTCCTACTGCATCTTCACCTTTCTGCCCTGTTCTCTGGCTTCGCGGGCCTGCCGAAAAGCTGAAACGTAATCGCCGTCGAGTTCAACCGGCTGGCTGTGATTGTCGCGCGGGGCAATCGCTGCGTGATCGTGGCGCGCGAGTGCGCCGACCAGCCCGTCGAGCGCCAGCGAGAAGCCGACGGCGGGTTCCGGCGCGCCGAAGTTGCTGATCAGGTTGTCGTAGCGCCCGCCGCCGCCGATCTCCGCCCCCCAGCCCGCGACGAAGACGCGAAAAGTCAGCCCGGTGTAATACTCCTGCCCGCCCGTGTCGCCCAGATCAATGTCGAAGTAATCACTCAGGCCGAGCGCGGCGAGCGTCGAGTAGATCCCTTCAAGCTTATCCATTGCGGAACGCGAGATTTCGTTGCGCAGCACTTCGCGGGCGCGGGTGATGGCTTCAACCTTCCCGGCAATCTGCGTCAGCTCGATGAAGCCCCGGCGGCGTTCGGCTTCGACGTGCGGCAGGTGTCGTTTCAGGAATTCGTCGAGCGCGAACTGCTGCCGCCTCTCGATCAGCTCCCGCATCTGCGCCCGGCTCTCGCCGCCGAGCCCGTGCGAGTCGGCGATGCCATTGAAGAAGTCCGTGTGCGAGAGCGCAATGCGGTAGTCGGTGATGCCCAGCGTCGTCAGGACTTCGGCGACGACGAGCAGGATTTCAATGTCCGCCGCCATCGTCGGCTCGCCGATGTATTCGACGCCGAGCTGATGAAACTCACGTGAGGCTCGCTCGGTCGGCTCGTCGTAACGAAAGACCTCGCCGGAATAGGAAAGCCTGACGGGCCGGGCGCGGTGGACGAATCGGGTCGCGACGGTGCGCGCGACCAGCGAAGTCAGCTCGGGCCTGAGCGCGAGCAGCGCCCCGTCACGGTCAACGAAGCGGTAAGTCTTCTCCGCCCGCTCCGCGCCCATCCCGCGCGCGAACAGGTCGTGATAATCGAACATCGGCAGGATGATTTCGTCATACGACCACCCGGCGAAAACTCCCATCGCCTTCTGTTCGACGTGCCGGCGCAGGCGCACTTCATCATCGAAGAAGTACTGGACGCCGGCAGGGATTTTGGTCAGTGATGACATAAAAACTGTTGCTGTAATCTCTTTCCAATGACAGATACGCGGAATTCACGACTTCGGCAGTTCCATCAGTCCGTGCGAACATTCTCACTTAGCGCCTGTGATTTTTGCAGCATATGGATGATTCAGTCAGGAGTCTTCCATAGCTGACCCTGCCGCACGACCGCGCAGTGATAACACGCACTATACTCGTTATCCTGATTATACCAGTGGTGTTCTGCCTCAACTGATTCACAATCTTTTCCCTTGTTTATCAGCCGGCTCAGAGGTAACGGCAGGAGGCCTCTCAACCACGTGCGCCATCGATACGGGTGCCTGTAACTCAGTGTCGGATGATCGCCGCCAAACATACGATAACGACCTAACCGATCCTCCGTCCCACATTATCCACCTGCAACTCCATCGTCCGCGAATGCACGCCGTGCGCCGCCAGACGCGCGCTCATTGACTCGGCAATCTTCTCGCAGTTCTCGGTCGCGAACGCGATCATCGTTGAGCCCGCGCCGCTGATGGCCAGCCCAAGCAGTCCCGGGAACTTTTCGAGTTCGTCGTTCATCTTCAGCACGTCGGGCAGCCCCGGCCCGAGCGGCGCGCGGTACGGCTGGTGCAAATTGTCGCGCAGTGCCTCGCCCAGCAGGTCAAAGCGTCTTTCACTGATCGCCGCCTGGAGCAGGGAGGCGCGCTGGATGTTGTAAATCGCGCTGCTCATCGGCAGCAGCTTCGGCAGGGCGGCGCGCATCTTCGCGGTCTCCATTTCAAAGTCGGGGATGGCGACGACGATTCTGACCTCTTCGGGCCAGTGGCGTTTGACGGCGATCAGGTGGAAGAATTCGTCCTCGGGATCCCTGACCACGCAGGTGACGACCAGGCCGCCCAACCGGCACGGCGCGAGGTTGTCGCCGTGATCTTCGTAATGCATCGCGTAGCCGAAGAAATCCTCGTCCTCAAGCCGCTCGCCGCTCAGCGCCTCGTAAACAGAAATCCCGGCGATGATTGCGCAACTGCTGCTCCCGAGGCCGCGCGCGAGGGGGATTTCGTTGTGGACGAATAACCGCGCTCCATTCAGTTTCCTTTTGCGCCGGTGGGCGACGAACGTTGCCACCTTCGCGATCAGGTTGGAGTCGTCACGCGGCACACTTTCCGCCCCCTCGCCTGAGGGGATGACTTCAAATCCTCCCTCCTGCTCCTCGACTGTCACGCGCAGGTAAAGCGACAGCGCCAGCCCGCAGGTATCAAAACTTGCCCCGAGGTTTGAAGTTGAAGCTGGAACGATAATTTCGGTTTTCGACATCAATAAATAGCCCGGGTGATTTCTCCTGTCCTCTGTCAGGAGCCGATGTAGCGCGCGTAAAGTGACCGCGCTATATTCGGGTCGTCAGTGCCTTTGATGATACTGCGCGCGTCTGGGAAGACGGTGATTTCATAATCGCCCGCGGCGCCCTTCAGAACCAGCTTGAGTAAAAAGCGATTGTAGCTTACTTCGCCGCTGCCGCGCAGTTGTTCGGCCAGCGCGTTGAAATCCACCTGCATCCTGGCGGAGGGCGCAATCTGCACCGCATTGCGTCCGCACAGCGTCATCACGAACTGGCCGCCGCGCGGCGTGAGGAAATCGTAAAGCCCCTGCCGGCAGGTGCGGCACGGGTCGTCTTCGTCCGGCTGGCGATAATTGTCGAGCCTGATCTGGCGGAGCTGGTTATGCCAGAGATCAAACTGCATGAGCGTGCCGTGCAGCTTGTCGAACTGACCAGTCAGGATCTTCAGCGCCTCGGCCACCTGCCAGGCGGAGACCGTGGCGATGACGGGGAGGATCACTCCCGCCGTGTCGCAGGTCGGCGCGTTGCCCGGCGATGGCGCTTCGGGGAAGACGCAGCGCAGGCAGGGCGTGAGGTGCGGCCTGATCGTCATTTGCACGCCGTAAGCGCCGACCGCGGCGCCGTACACCCAGGGCTTGTTGAGCTTCACCGCCGCGTCGTTGATCAGATACCTGACTTCAAAATTATCCGTGCCGTCAAGCACCACGTCGGCGTCGCCGATCAGTTCCTCGACGTTCATGTAATTGACGTCGGCGACGACCGGTTCAGCGGCGACTTCGGAGTTGATACGACTGATGCGCGCGGCGGCGGCGACGGCTTTCGGCAGACGTTCGGCGACGTCGCGCTCTTCAAACATGATCTGGCGCTGCAGGTTCGACTCTTCGATGAAGTCGCGGTCAATCAGGCGCAGTCTGCCGACGCCGGCACGGGCCAGCATCTCGGCGTGCATTGAGCCCAGCGCGCCGCAGCCGATGACGCTCACGCGGCTGTTAGTGAGTCGCTCCTGCCCCTGTCTGCCGATGCCGGTGAAGAGGATTTGGCGGGAGTAACGATCAGAAGCCATTGCGGATTGCGGATTGCGGACTGCGGATTAACCGATTGTCTGTTGCGGGCTCCTGATCCCGGGGGATCCGCAGTCCGCAATCCGCAATTACCTTGTTGTGCGGATCAGAATTTCAGTGCCGCGGTCGAGCGTGACTTTGTTGGTCCCGGTGATGTAAACCGAGCCCGCGCCGGCCGCGCCGCCGACGATAGCGCCAATCGCCGCGCCCTTGCCGCCGCCGGCAATCGCGCCGATGACGGCCCCGGCGGCCGCGCCACCGGCTGAGCGCTTAACGGTGGTCGAGGACTGCTTGCCGCCCTTGATGTTGCCTTCCTCGTCAACTTCTCTGGCCGACTTTTCGCCGTAGACTTTGACGACCTCGGCGGCCATCGCGGCGCTCCGGCCGTCTTTCAGCGTGATCCTGTCGAAGGCCAGCGAGAGCGCGGTCTGGCCTTTGAATTTGCCGGACTTCCTGAGGGCGGCGATGTGGCCCTCAATGGTCGCCTCGTCGTATTTGCTCGGCGTCTCCACGACGGCAGTGAACCTGTCACCGTCCCTCGACTCTTTGGTATTGATCGCGGATTCCAGACGGACCTTCATCGTCGTCCCGCGCGGGACTGAGAACGCGGACGGGGCGGCGGTGCTTTTTCTGACGGCTTTCCGGGTGGTTCTCTTTCTGGTCTGCGCCTGGGCGCTGCCGGCGAGGCTGAAAACCATCAGCAGCAATCCGGCCGTCACAAAGAGACTGGTCAGGCGATGGAAATGACTTTTCATAAGTCCTCCTGTTGTTTTATTGATCGCGCGTTAAATGTAACAACGGGTGAAGAGTAACAAATCCACGCCAGGGGGTAAAGACGAGGGTCAGGGGGTACTTTGGCCCCGCCTCTGAAAAATAGTGACCGTCGGCCTTCACAGTTCCGTCCGGGCTTCGGGTTATTTGCAGGAAGGATTATCTGGTCGTCAGCCGCGCGAATATTGACCTGAGCAGTCTGAGACCCGACTGCCGGTCATTCCGGCCGGAGCTATTGCCGGCCTCGGGCTGTGGTTGAGGGAATTTCCATTCATCAACGACCCAGTCTGTGGCCCGGTCGAGGTGCCGGTAGAGCGACTCTGCGAACTTCAGTTTCTGCCGCCGCTCCGATGAGCTTAAAAAGTGGCTTCCGAAACTTTCCCGATCGTGGCTGGAGAGGCCGCCCCTCACATAATCATCAATCAGTTCGTTCTCGGCGATCAGGATTTGCTCGAAGAAATCATCATCCGCCAGCATGTTTTTTTCCAGTTGCGCCATTTCCTTCTCACCCAGCCCGCCGAGCAGATACCGTCTGATCTGGTCTTCGTTGATGGCATTCATCTGATTATTACTCCATTTGGTATAGACCTGTCCGGGGTAGCGGGGAGCCTTCAACCACATATGAAGAATCCCCGGTTTTCGTTTCACGAGTTTTTACCAGCGGAGGCATTCAAGCCAGTATTCTGGAGGGCTGTGTGACTTCTATATGTTTCGATTTTCAACGTGTTATCGTCGGTCCCACGGGCTTCAAATTAATTTTTTAACGGGAGGCTGTATTCCGGCAGGAGAGAGTGAATTTCGGCATCACGACTGGCCGACGGGTCTGATCTTGCCGCTCGGCAGCACGCGAAATGTCGTCCCGCGCCACTGAATTTCGTCGCCGACAAAGCTGGCCGCCCAGACGCCGAACCCGATCAGATCGCGCAGCGGCACGAGCAGGAAGTTTTTCGCCAGCACCCGGTCACCGAGCGCCACCACGCCGAAACACCAGGCCGTCAGCATTCTGACCGCCATCGTGATCGCGAAAATCACCCAGCCGAAGGCGGAGAACCCCAGCGCCACGAGCAGCAGCAGCGAGGTGGCCGTGCCGTAAGTCAGAATCAGCCCGGCGTAACCTTTCGGTCGCGAAATGCGAGTCGAGCGGCCCCAGCGCAACTGGTGCCTGAGCATGGTCGCGAAAGTGTCGGGGCCGGAGAGGTGTTCGACGACGTAATCGGACAGAACGACTTCACAGCCCGCTTCCGCCGCGTAGTTGCCGAGCAGGAAGTCATCGGCCAGATAATCCGCGACCGCGTGAAAGCCGCCGATCTTTTCGAGCAACTCGCGCCGGGTGAGGATGGTCGAGCCGAGCGCGAATCTGATCCCTTCGAGCGCGCGGGCCGTGACGACTTCGGCGGAGAAGGTGGATGAGATGCCTATGTTTTCAACGAGCGCGGCGGCGGTTTCCGCCCCCGCGCCGCGGTACAGGCAGGTCACCATCCCGACCCCGGGCCGCCGCATCGGGGCGACCACGCGGCGCAGGTAATCCGGGCCGACGCGGATGTCGCTGTCCACGATGATCAGCAGGTCGTGCCCGGCGCGGGCATACATATTCTGCAGGTTCGAGACTTTCGCGTTATAGCCAATCTCAGTCGGCGAAATTACGAGTTCGATCTGCCGGGCGGGGAAATCGCCTTGCAGCTTTCTGATCACCCTGACCGCCGGGTCGTCCGCCTCGCGCACGCCGAAGACGATCTGGAATTCGGGGTAATCCTGCCGGCAGAAGCTCGCGAAATTTTCGTGCGTGTTGTGGTCGGCCCCGCGCACCGGAATCAGGATCGTGACGGGCGGCGTAAAATCAGTGCCCAGCGCCCGCTGCCGCCGCCGGTCGCGCGACCAGAGCCAGCCCGCGACGAGCGAAATCCCGTAATACACGACCGCCGCGATGACACAGACGAGCAGCGCCGCGCGGAGTGCAAACAAGAGCCAGCCGGTGAGTGGCGTCGCGGCCGAAAGCATCTCGCCGCCGGTGAGGGCCGCAATGAGGTTCTGAAAGAAGCCGTTCACGGAACTGATGATCGTCGCTTCAAAGTTCTGCGGCAGAGTGACGATGACGACGCCGAAAGTCACCATCAGCGTCCCTGCCAGTCTCGCCGTTGTAATTTTCTCTTTCAGCCAGAGTTTTGCGCCGAGGGTGTTGGTGAGGTAGGTGACTGCGGTCAGCGGGATGACGAAACTCAGGTCGGCGTAACTGAGCAGCGCCAGGAACGAAAAGAAGGCGAACGCCAGGCAGACGATGCTGGCAATCAGGCTGGGATTGCGGACCGCGCGCGCGATGGATTCAAACAGGTGTCCCGGGCGGAATGAAATGTGGCCCACCTGCTTCATCCCTCTGGACGAGAGAATCTCGCCGAGTGAGCTGAAGACGACCAGTGCGCCGAGCAGGAGCCAGGTTTTCATGCCGCGTCCGCCCCCGCCGTCTGTGTTTCCGTCGCCGTCCGCTGTTCGGTGAGTGAGACGAGGGCGACGCCCACGAAGATCACCGTCGTCCCGACCCACCGCAGCAGCGAGACGTGTTCGCCGAGCAGGTATTTCGACATCAGCGCGTTCAGGACGTAGCCGAAGGCCGACACCGGGATGACGTAAGTCAGGTCGGCCCACGAGAGCGCGACGAGGTTGAGCAGGTAGAAGACGAGCAGGATGCCTATCCCGGTCCAGATCCACTGGTTGGTGAAAATCTGAACGCCGGCCGCAAAAATTTCGCCGGGCGTGATGGCGTTGATTTCGCCGACCGACCTGGCGCCTTTGGTCAGGCAGACGTCGCCGAGTACCTGGGCGAAGATGGCAATGAAGATGACGAGGAGTGTTTTCATAAATCGGGGATTGTTACGAATCAGAAGCCCTTCAGATCGTTACGCCCTGGCTGATCCGTTCGCCAGATCGCCGTAGGTCGTGAGTTCGAAGCCGGCCGCGCGGATCGCTTCACGCACGCGCCCGCTCGTCAGCGCCTCAAGCTCGCGCGCGCCGCCGGGGTTTTCGCGCTTCGCCGTTTCGTCGGCATCGAAGGCGAGCGGGTGGGCGTAAATCTCGCTCGGCCTGCCCTCCATCCGGGCGAGCAATCCGAGCAGATAATCCTCGTTCAGGTCGCCGGTTTGCAACAGCCCGTAGACTTTTTCAGGCTGCACGAAGCCGCGCCCGCGCAATCGTTTTTCGCAGTGGCGCGCGAGCAGGTTAAAGACCGTGCCCCACACCAGCTTGATCGGCAGGCGCCGGCGATCAAGGCCGAGGCTCAAGCGCATCTCGCCTTTGACCACGCGTACGCGCCGCACGCCGTACTCTTCGCAGAGCCGGATCAGTTCGTCAAAGATCGTCGGGTGCATGTGCAGGTGAGTGTGCCCATCCACGTGCGAGAAGGGCAGCCCCGTGGCCACGAATTTATCAAATTGCGCGCGCATCTCGCGCCGCAGTTCGCGCCGCGCGGCGGGGCTGAAATAATATTTGATCCCGGCCTCGAATGAACTATTCGTAAAATTGCCCCGGGCGTCAGTGAGGTGCGGAATTTCCGAGGGCGGCAATGCCGCGCGGCCCAGCACCAGGACGAGGTGTAAGCCGACTGCCAGACCGGAATTCTCTTTCGCCAGCCTGACGGCTTCATCAGCTGCGCCCTCGTTGACCATCAGGCTCGCGCTGGTCAGCACGCCTTCGCGGTGCGCCCGGATGATCGCGCGATTGACGGCGGCGGAATACCCGAAATCGTCGCCGTTGATGATGAGTGGAACTGGTGATCCGGGGCTGACAGTGGGGACTTGGTACTGATTCATCTTCAAATTGCAGGAAACTGGTCCGATATGTTCATCTTTCAGATATCAGGATCGCCTTCAAAGCCTCAAGCCACTGATAGCAGGGTTCATCAATCGGGGCAAGTTCGGGGCGCAGCCGAGCCAGTGATTCGGTGTAGGCCCGGAGCCAGCCGCGGGCCAGCTCAGTTTCAGCCATCAGACCATCCCGGATCGAACGGGCGAATTGCCTGGCAATCCAGGTGGTGATGGTCATTATTTCCGGCCTGACTCCGAAAAGCTCCTCGATGTCGTGTAGTCGGGGAACCAGTTCATCAAGCCGCTCCGGCTTGATGCTGGTGACAAATCCGACGGTCACGAGACCGGAATGCTGCTCCATCTTGTCAGCCAGCTCTTCGATTTCGTCACGCAGATAGCTCTTGCCGTATTTGGCATCCCAGGCTTCGACGATCTGGCCCTGCTCAAGCAACTCAATATCACCGACATTGCCATGCTTCTTGTTGGCTGATCTCATCTGTGACAGCGGTTTCAGTTCCGCATCACCAAACACCCGGCCTTCTGTCATCGCCTGCATCAGGCTGTGCATCGCAATCTCCATCAGGCGCGCCGCATAATCTGATTCGGTGATATGCCTCAGAATCAGCTTTTCCACGTCTGCATGGCTAATGGCCTGGAGTGCCTCGAAATATTCTTCAAGCGAAGCCAGGGTTTGTATAGAAAGAGATTTGAAGGCATCGGCCTGATTGAGGAGCTGTGTCATCAGCCAGCGCAGGGCAGGCTCGGCGGGCATCACTCCCGATTCAATTTTCTCAACGATCTCCGTCCACTGGTTTCGCGCGCCACGAATGTTGGCCTTGTACACCATCGAATACAGATAATTCTCAGCCAGACTCCGAGTCATCATAAATCCATCGGCATTGAGCCTGAGCAGTTCATGGCGGCGCAGGATGGGTGTTATGTATTTTAGGACTTACGCAGAGGCGACGTTAAGAGTCGCTTGATCATTGAAAACCGGGTACAGTCTCGGCTCATGAGCGATTCCGTGAGCCGACTCGACTATTGTCAATACTTGCTGGTCAGCCAGATCAACTACACCCTGACCAA
>DASRDU010000073.1:0-16902 GCA_035652435.1 Blastocatellia bacterium | reverse complement strand
CGGGCTACTCCAGTTCGCCTGTGCCTTGCTCTGGTATCGTCGGGAGTCAGATCCGGCGCTGGTCTTCTCCTGATCAAATATTCTATCAATCTGTAGCTACAACATTTTGTAGCCAGTTCGCGTTTTGAGATAGTTACTAAGCTCAAGCTTGACGCGCACTTATCAAATCTGTCCTGACATTAGATTGCCAATGCAACTTATTGGTATAGGCTTTCTGCCAGGCAGGGTTACGACAGCGCCCAACTCAACCTCGGCATAATCTATGCCAATCTTCCGGGAGATCAAGGGGACTTAGCGACAGCTGTAAACCTGTACAGGAAGGCCGCACGACAAGGGAATAGAAATGCACAGTACAACCTCGGGTTCTACTATGAGATTGGCCGAGGAGTACAACAAAATAATAGGTTGAGCTTTACCTGGTTTCTTAAAGCAGCGCAACAGGGGGATTCCGAAGCACAACTCAAAGTAGGTTACGCATATCACGAGGGCATCGGTGTGAAAAGAGACTTTGACAAAGCGGTGCATTGGTACAGAAAAGCAGCCAGACAAGGAAATAAGTATGCACAGTACAACCTCAGTTTATGCTACATAGATGGCGATGGGGTAAAGCCAAACAAAGGTCAGGCGATAAAATGGCTAAGACGTGCCGCCGAACGACAACACAGGGGGGCGAAAAAAGTATTGAAACGCATTGGCGTCTGACAATTGCATCAACCGGAGCGCGTCGAGTCCCTTAAGGCTCCATCAGTGTTGTACGCCGTGCCCGGTTATGCTGCGCGTCAGACGGCACAAGGAGTGAAGCATGAGTAAGCCAGATCGTAGCCGTGTGATCCGTCTTGCCGAGGCCCGGGCGCGTATCCCGGGCCCCGCGGGCGAACACTCTGTCAGCTTTTTGCAGCGCGGCACCCTTAACGTCAAGCTCTCCTTGCCTGTGCCGCCGAACCGGCAGACTCCGCACGAACAGGACGAGGTCTACGTCATCATCCGGGGCCGGGGCGTTCTCGTTCACGACGGCGAGCGGGATGCATTCGAGGCAGGCGACCTGATGTTCGTAGCGGCGGGAACCGAGCATCATTTCGAGGACTTTACCGAAGACCTCGCCGTGTGGGTTGTCTTCTACGGCCCCACTGGTGGCGAGGTCCCGGCATAGACCATGATATAGAGGAAACAGGTGTTCACCGACCAAGGGCTGATGGCCATTCATGTCCGGGCGTTGTTCACCCACGACGCCCGCTCGCGGCTTTTGTCTGTCAACGAGCCCGGAGGCGGAGCGCCCGCCCCTCGCCTGTTTCTGGGTCGCATGCGGGCAGGCAACCTCTGGCGATTTCGGGCTGATCTTCCAGAGAGCCTCATTGAGGAATTGGAGGCGCTGTGCGCGGACGAACCGGTGGGCATGGACAATACACCTCGTCATCTTGAGGCATACATGCGGCTGCTCGAAGCGCACGCACCTGTGCAGGAGCTGTGGATGGGGCCGGCCTATCACTTCACTGAATACCCTGAGCCGTCAAGGCCTCTGCTTGCGATCACGGAAACGAACGCCGAGAGGTTACGGGGCGGCTTTGAGAAACTGGTCGAAGAGCTGCCCGAGTGGCAGCCCTTCCTCGCAATCGTAGAGGAGAATCGAGCGGTGGCTGTCTGTCGCAGCGTTCGCATCACCCCTGCGGCTCACGAGGCCGGCGTGGAGACGCTGCCTGAATTTCGCGGGAGGGGATACGCGAAAGACATGGTGGCCGGGTGGGCACGTTCAGTGCGGTCTATGGGCGCCATCCCCTTATACGGTACATCCTGGGATAATACCGCCTCGCAGGCGGTGGCGAAAAAACTGCGACTGGTACCGTATGGCGCCGATTTTCATATCACCTGATCACCGGTGCTGGTGGCTGTTTCGGTGTTTTATTATTCGCGGACTGCTGACAGGCAATGTGTGCGCCGGAAGCTTATGAGAGGAGAATCACGGCGATGAAGCATGTCGGACTTAATCTGGATGACGTGGTGGCGGTTCTTGAGCGAACGCCCGCAAGCCTGAGCGCATTGCTCGACGGACTTCCCGAGACGTGGATACGGGCGACAGAAGGCGACGGCACCTGGTCGCCGTACGACGTGATCGGCCACCTCATCCACGGCGAGCGCACAGACTGGATCCCGCGGGCGCGGCACATCCTGGCGGGCGAGACACGACCGTTCGAACCGTTCGACCGAACGGCGCAGTTTACTGAGAGCCGGGGCAGGACTCTCGGCGAACTGCTGGCGACCTTTGCCGACCTGCGGCGAGAGAGCGTCGCTGCGCTGGTTGGGATGAATCTGACGGACGAAGACCTCGGGCGCCGGGGGCTGCATCCTGAGCTTGGCGAGGTGACGCTCGGGCAACTGCTGGCGACGTGGGTGGTACACGACCTGGATCACGTGGCGCAGGTAGCGCGGACGATGGCGAAAGTGTACACGGAGGCGACCGGCCCCTGGAGCGCGTATCTTTCGATCCTGCGCGACCGGGAACAATAGTCAGCTTCAAGGCCAGGGTACAACATGAACCATGCAACTTCCGAAGCCGAAGCTGTCGCCGACACTCACGAAACCGCGTGCTGCATTGTCGGCGGAGGGCCGGCGGGGATGGTGCTGGCCCTGCTGCTGGCGCGCCTTGGCGTGCCGGTCACGCTGCTCGAAGCGCACCACGACTTCGACCGGGATTTCCGCGGCGACACGATCCACCCCTCGACTCTCGAAGCGCTCGACCAGCTCGGCCTGGCTGACCGGCTGTTGCAACTCCCGCACGGCAAACTGGAAGCCATGCAGATCTCTTCCTACGGTACGGTCACCACGCTGGCGCGATTCCACCGCCTCAGGACGCGCTTCCCGTACATCATGATCCTGCCGCAGGCCAGGTTCCTCGACTTTCTGGCCGAGGAAACGCGCAGGCATCCCACTTTCCGGCTGGAGATGGGGGCCAATGTGCAACGGCTGGTTCAGGAAGACGGCGTGACCCGGGGCGTCCGCTACCGTGGAGCAGACAACGCCTGGCACGAAGTGCGGGCCCACCTGACGGTCGGTGCGGATGGCCGCTTCTCCAAAGTCCGCAGCCTCTGCGGTGCCGTCCCGATCAAGGCGTCGCCGCCGATGGATGTCCTGTGGTTTCGGCTGCCGCAGCGACCAGGCGATGCGCATGATCAGATCACGTTTTACATCGGCGGCGGTCTCTTCATTATCCTCCTCGACCGCGGCGACGAGTGGCAGGTCGGTTACGTTCTGACCAAAGGAAAGTTCGCAGAGACGAAGGCCGCCGGTCTGGACGCCTTGCGGGCGAACCTGATTCGTCAGGTTTCATGGGTGGCCGACCGGGCAGAGTCCTTGCAGGACTGGAAGCAGATCGTGGTGTTGTCGGTCGAATCGAGTTGCGTGCCGACCTGGCACCAGCCGGGGCTGCTGCTGATCGGGGACGCCGCTCATGTCATGTCTCCGGTCGGCGGAGTGGGGATCAATTACGCGATCCAGGACGCCATCGAGGCGGCCAACGTGCTGGCCACCCCGTTACGAACCGGCGAGGTGACGCAGGCCCTGTTGGCCGAAGTCCAGAGACGCCGCGAGCCGGCGGTGAAGGCAATCCAGAAATTTCAGGGACTCGTGCAGGATCGCATAGTGAAGGCGGCGCTCGACAAGGACCTGCCATTTCAGCTTCCCCAGGTGATCCGCGTCCTGCTGAGGATCCCGATGCTGCGCGATCTGCCCGCCAGGCTGATCGCCTTCGGCCCTCGCCGGGTGCGGATAGAGGAGTGAGCGCCGGAAAATACGCGGACAATCTCCCGGAATTGATATGTCAGTCTTGACTCCGGGGGCGGGTTTGGGCCAGCCTTAGCGCCATCACTCTCTGCGGGAAGTAAAGGTGAGAAGACATGCAGAAACTGATCGTTTTCAATAACGTGACGCTGGACGGTTACTTTGTGGGCGTGAACGGCGACCTCAGCTGGGCCCACGGCGGTAACGACGATGCGGAGTTCAATGCATTTGTCGCCGACAATGCGAGTGGCGGAGGCCAATTATTGCTCGGCCGGATCACTTATGAACTCATGGCCGGCTACTGGCCGACGCCCGCCGCGCTCAGGGATATGCCCGTGGTGGCCGAGGGGATGAACGGGATGCAGAAGCTCGTGTTTTCGAAAACACTGGATCAGGCGTCGTGGAACAATACGAGGCTCGTGAAGGGCGACATCGCGGCAGAAGTACGCCGGATGAAGCAGGAACCCGGCAAGGGTATCACGATTCTGGGGAGCGGCAGCATCGTTTCGCAACTGGCCCCGGAGGGTCTGATTGATGAATACCACGTCGTGGTAAACCCTGTCGTTCTCGGCGGGGGCAGGACGATGTTCGACGGCGTCAAAGAGAAGCTGCCTCTGAAGCTGACAAAGACGCGGGCCTTCAGCAGCGGGAAGGTCTTCCTGTCCTACGAGCAGTTGGCGTGAAGCGTGTCAGGATGAAGGGCCGTGGCCGGGAGTCCGGCAAAGACAGTGACACTACTGACGACGGGCATGACGGCCGAATAGCTGAGGGGTGCAGATGAAACTTGCCGATCAGCCACGGCTTATGTCGCGGCGCATAACCTTCGCAGTCACCCTGGCGATTGCCGGAACGCTCGCCTGGACGCTTGGCGCCGGCGCGAGTCAGGCCCCGCGGGCGCGCGCCGTTTCAGCCGGCTCGCTCGACCGTGCTTTCTCGCGCGACGTTCGCCCCTTCCTCGACAAATACTGTGTCAGTTGCCACGGCGAGTCGAAACTTGCCGGGCTCGATCTGCGGCCGTACTCGAACACCGCGTCGGTCGTCAAAGATTTCCCGCACTGGCAACTCGTCCTCGACAAGCTTTCGGCAGGGCAGATGCCGCCGCCGCAGGCCAAAGAGCAGCCGGGCGCCGACGAGCGCAGGCTTGTGATCGCCTGGATTCAGGCGGTTCGCAGAGAAGAGGCGCGACGCAACGCCGGCGACCCGGGGCTCGTGCTGGCCCGCCGCCTTAGTAACGCCGAGTACAACAACAGCATCCGCGACCTTACGGGCGTTGATCTGCGCCCGGCCCGCGAGTTCCCCGTTGACCCGACGAATCAGGCCGGCTTCGACAATTCAGGCGAGTCGCTCGCCATGTCTCCGAACCTGCTGACGAAGTACCTCCAGGCGGCGAGGGAGGTCGCCAACGCGGTCGTCTTCAAGCCGCGGGGCCTGGCGTTCGCGCCGCACCCGATGCTCGCCGAAACGGATCGCGATCGTTACTGTGTGGGTCAGATCATTGACCTCTACAAGCGACAGAACACGGAACTCGGCGACTACTTCCGGGCCGCGTGGCGGTATAAGCATCGCGCCGCACTGGGCAAGCCGAAAGCCATCCTGGCCGGGATCGCCGCGGAGAGCAGAGTCAGCCCGAAATACCTCGCGACCGTGTGGCGCACGCTGGAGGGAACGAAGGAAGAGATCGGGCCCCTCGCGAAGCTTCAGGCGATGTGGCGCGCGCTGCCCGCCCTGTCGGCTCCGAGTGAGCGTCAGCAGGTCGAAGCGGAAGTCAGGGCCGGCGCCGACAGGATGCGCGATTACGTCGTCGCGTTGCGCAAGAAGATTGAGTTCAAATACACGCCGATCCGGGTGAAGGGTCTCGGCGAAACGTCGCAGCCGTTCCTCATGTGGCGAAACAAGCAGTACGCGCTCAACCGCATGAGCTTCAACCGTGCGGCGCTGCGAGTTGAAGGCGAGCCGCCACCCGCCGACAACAACGCCTCCGGTCAGATGCTCGCGCCGGCAGGCGAGTTCGAGCCTGTCGCCAATCAGTCGCGCGCCGCGAAAACGGCCGCGGGGCCGGACCCGGATCTGCTGGTGCCCGCGGGCGAGCGTGAGCGCTACGAAGCGGCGTTCGCGCGGTTCGCCGCGGTATTCCCGGACGCGTTCTACATTTCCGAGCGCGGGCGCTATTTCCCCGACAACACCAGAGACACTGGCCGCCACCTCAGCGCGGGTTTCCACAACGTGATGGGGTACTTCCGCGATGACCAGCCGCTTTACGAGCTGATGCTCGACGAGAAAGGTCAGAAGGAACTCGACGCGATGTGGCAGGAACTCGACTTCGTCGCGCTGGGTCTGACCCGCACGTTCATTCAGTTCTTCCTGAACGAGAGCGGCGAAGCCCGCGGGCTGCGTCGGGAGGCGGAGGGGCCACGTCCTGCCGATAAGGAGATCACGTCAGAAGCGGTGGTGAATCAGCTGGCCGAGGCGTACCGCAACCGCGTGCGTCAAGCGAATGACCCGGTCGCCCTCGAGGCGATTGATGAACATTTCACCTGGGTGAACTCGAGCCTGCGGTGGGTCGAGAAGGCGAAGGTTGATGCGGTGCCGACGCACCTCGATGCCCTGCTCGATTTCGCGGCGCGCGCGTACCGCCGCCCGCTGACCAGGGCAGAGACGGCGGATCTGCTCGGGTATTACCGCACGCTGCGGGAGAAAGACGGTCTCAGTCACGAAGACGCCATCCGCGACTCGATTGTCTGTGTGCTTATGTCGCCCGACTTCTGCTACCGCATTGATCTGATTGGCGCAAACAACAAAGCAGACAATGAAGTGGTGCCGCTTTCCGATTTTGCGCTCGCCAGCCGGCTCAGCTATTTCCTGTGGTCGAGCATGCCGGATGCCGAGTTGATGGCGGTCGCCGCGCGGGGCGAGCTGAAGCGGCCCGAGGTGCTGGCGCGCCAGGCCCGCCGGATGCTGAAAGACGAGCGCGTGCGCGGGCTCGCGGCTGAGTTCGGCGGCAACTGGCTCGACTTCCGCCGGTTTGAAGAACTCAATACCGTTGACCGCGAACGCTTCCCCGTCTTCGACAACGACCTGCGCCAGGCGATGTACGAAGAGCCGATCCGCTTCATGCTCGACGTGTTCCGCGAAAATCGTTCGGTGCTGGACTTCCTCTACGCGAACCACACTTTCGTCAACCCCGCGCTCGCCAGGCACTACGGCATTCCGAACGTGACCGGAGACGGCGGCACGTGGGTACGGGTGGACAATGCGAACAAATACGAGCGGGGCGGCATCCTTTCGATGGCGGCGTTCCTGACGAAGAACGCGCCGGGGCTGCGGACGAGCCCGGTCAAGCGCGGGTACTGGGTGGTAAAGAATGTCCTCGGCGAGCGCATCCCGCCCCCGCCCGCCGCCGTCCCGGAATTGCCGCGCGACGAGGCGATGCTTGAACTGCCGCTGCGCGATCTGCTCGCCCGTCACCGCCAGAATCAGAGCTGCGCGAGCTGTCATTCGCGGTTCGACTCGCTCGGTCTGGTCTTCGAGGGCTTCGGCCCTGTGGGAGAGAGGCGGGCCAAAGACCTGAGTGGCCGCGCCGTTGACGCGTCGGCCACATTCCCCGGCGGCTCGACAGGAAGTGGAATCGAAGGGCTGAAGACTTACGTGCGCGCGCATCGCCAGGATGATTTCATTGATAATCTGTCTCGCAAGCTGCTCGCCTACGCGCTCGGCCGCAGCCTGATTCTTTCCGACGACATCCTCGTCGAAAGCATGCGCGCGAAGCTTGAACGTGACGGGTACAGGTTCGATAGTTTAATTGAGAGCATCGTGACGAGTTCTCAATTTCGATATAAGCGCGGCGGCGACGACTTGTCCCGGCGCAGCGCTCAATCGAGGTAAGCCCGAGGAGGTGAAAACTATGGCGCGAACAATCACGAGAAGGACAGTCCTGCGCGGCGCCGGCGTCACGATGTGCCTGCCATGGCTCGAATCGCTGACTGCCTGGGGCGCACCCGCGCAGTCGGGGTCTGCGTTTCCGAAGCGGTTTGCCGTGTTTTTTATGGGGAACGGCATCAACGGCAACCACTGGTGGTCGCGCGGCAATGGCGACGCGATGAAGCTCGGGCGGACACTTCAGCCGCTCGAACCGGTGAAGAAAAAGATCAACGTCATCAACGGCCTGTTCAATCAGATGTCGGTCGGCATCGGCATCCACCCCGGGCAGACGGGCAGCCTGCTCTCGGGCGCCCCGATCCTGAAGGGGCCCATCGTCAGGGCCGGCATCACGATGGATCAGGTGCTTGCTAAAAATCTGGGCCAGGAGACGCCGCAGTCGAGCATCGTACTCGCGTGTGAGCAGCCGATGACCGGCTATCACGAGACGAACTTCTCGATGGCCTACAGCTCGCACATCTCGTGGCAGAGCGCCGACTCGCCGGTGCCGAACGAAGTCTACCCGTCGCTCGCCTTCGACAGCCTGTTCGAAAACCGCGGGAGCCTGCGCTACACAAGCGTCCTCGACCGCGTCAGGGATCGTGCGGAAAGCCTCTCGCGCAAAGTGAGCGCCACCGACAAGTCGAAGCTCGACGAATACCTGACGAGCGTCCGCGAGGTCGAGCGCCGCATCGAGCGGATGCGCGCGGCGAAGGATCAGGCCGACGATCAGGCGAAGCTCAAAAATCGCCCCGCCCTCACGATGGAGCGGCCACAGAACGGGCTGCCGGAAGACCTCCGCGATCACGCGCGGCTGATGTGCGACATCATCGCGCTCGCGTTCCAGACCGACAAAACGCGCGTGGCGTCGCTGCTGCTCGCGCGCGACCTGTCGTCGTTGTACTATCCGTTTCTGGACGTGCGCGAAGGTCATCACGGCGCGTCGCACGACGACCTGTCGGACGGCTACGAGCGGATCTCGCGCTTCCACCTCAGCCAGTTTGCGTATCTGGCCGGGAAGCTCGACTCGATGCCGGAAGGCGAAGGGACGGTACTCGACAACAGCTGCCTGCTGTTCCTGTCGAATATGTGGGCCGGCTGGAAGCACGACAACCTGAAGGTGCCGGTCGTCATGGCGGGCTCGCTCGGGGGGACGCTCGAAACCGGCCGCTCGCTCGACTACCTGCGTGCCGGCGATGAGAACCGCAAGCTGTGCAGCCTGTACCTGGGGATCATGGATCGCATGGGCGTGAAGCTGGATTCATTCGGCGACGCCTCCACGCGGCTGCAGGGGCTGTAAAGAGATCGAGGCGCCCGAATTGCTCAATTACCGACGTGAACTCGACTGTGCTATCGTACGCTCCTGCGAACTACATCTGTGATGCCAGATTCATTTAAGGAGAAACGATGCGCGCTTCCCTGATCTGCACAGTCGTCCTGTTACTGACCGCTGCAGTCGCCACACCTTCTGCGTTCGGGCAATCGTCCTCACCGGAAGCTGCGTGTTCCGCACTTGCAAAGCTGCAGGTACCGGGAGCGATGCTCTCAGATATTCGACCGCAATGGTTCCCGGCCGGCTCGCCTCCGCCTGCACCACTGAGTGTGAAGCTGCCCGCATACTGTCGGCTCGACGCGACGCTGGATGCTCGCACCGGCGCTGACGGTCGCCCATATGGGATTGGCTTCGCCATCGCGCTTCCAGCCGACTGGAACGGGCGGCTGCTCTTTCAGGGCGGCGGCGGGCTGAACGGGAGCGTCGCGCCGCCGCTCGGTCGGACGGGCGCAGGCGACCCGGCGCTCGCGCGTGGTTTTGCGGTCGTGACCACCGACACGGGGCATAAGGGCGCAGTGTTCGATGCGACCTTTATGCAGGAGCAGCAGGCGGCCCTGGACTTCGCGTACCTGGCGGTCGGGCGCGTCGCCGTACTCGCCAAACAGATCCTCGCCCAGCACTACGGGCGCCCTGCCGATCACGCATACTTTATGGGCTGCTCGACGGGTGGACGCGAAGGCATGCTGATGGCCGAGCGTTACCCCACCTACTTCGACGGCATCGTCGTCGGGGCGCCCGCGATGCGCACCGGCTTTTCAGGCATAGGGGATGAGTGGGTGGCGACGATGCTGAACCAGGCTGCGCCGAAGGATGCGTCAGGGAAGCCCGATCTGAAGCGGGCATTTTCGGACGCGGACCGAAAGGCAGTCATCGCCGGGGTACTCGACGCGTGCGACGCGATTGATGGGCTGAAGGACGGAATCATCATGAATCCAATTGGGTGTCGCTTCGATCCGAAGATGATCCGGTGTGCGGGCGAGAAGAAGGAGGGATGCCTGTCGCCGATTCAAGTATCAGCCATTCAGAAGGGGTTCGCAGGCCCGAAAGACTCCAAAGGCCGTCAGGTCTACCCGGGGTTCCTCTTCGACACAGGCATCACGGCGACTGTGGGCATCCCGGGGCTGCTGGCCGGCTCCGTCAATCCGGTCGGTCGTCCGTTCACCGCCACCGAGATGGACGTTGACGCCAGGGCCGAACAGGCCGCCGCAAGTCCGCAGATGATCCTGACGGCGACCTCCACCTGGACGAACCTGAATACGTTTTCGGCAGGGGGCGGAAAACTCATCTTCTATCACGGCGTGAGCGACCCCTGGTTCTCGGCGCTCGACACGGTTGACTACTACGAGCGGATGACGAAGGCGAACGGCGGCGCGGCGAAAGTGATGGGCTGGAGCCGTCTGTTCCTGGTTCCCGGCATGGGCCACTGTGGCGGCGGGCCTGCTGCACTAGACACATTCGACCTGCTCAATGCAATCGTGGAGTGGGTGGAGCAGGGCAAAGCACCAGCCTCAATCACGGCCACGGGCCGGGCGTTTGCCGGGCACACTCGGCCACTCTGCCCCTACCCGCAGCATGCGCACTACAAGGGCACCGGGAACCCGGATGATGCGGCGTCGTTCGAGTGTCGCGAGTGATGCTGCCTGCTGGAATAACAGAGGTCGGTGCCAGTGTTTGCAGATTCAAGAAGAGCTGTGGTTGGAGCCGTACGAGTACCGAAACCTTGTGATCAGCGGCTAACCCGGGGAATGTAACATCATCTGGCACCCATAAAAGTTAGCGTCAGCGCTGCCTTTAATACTCGCTTAGCGTTAAGCCTGTCGCCGTGAACGCCGCGTTCGCAATTTCCACCTTAGAACTCTGTCACGACGGTCACGCCCGCGACCTCGAACTTGTCCATATTCATGAGCGCATCAATGGACTGTTCTAAAGTAATCGTCCTGCCGATGAGCTTTTCGGGCGCCAATTTCCCGGCTTCTATCATCGCGAACAGGGCATCGTAACGATGTGCCTGCATTCCGTGGCTGCCGAGGATTTCCAGCTCATACGCGATGACTTTGCTCATCGGAATGACAGGGGTACTTTGCTCTGCCAGCATCAGTCCGACCTGGATGTGCTTGCCGCGCTTGCGCAGATTACTGATGGAATTGAAACAGGTAGCGGGATTTCCGAGGGCATCCAGGGAAACGTGAGCGCCCCCCTTCGTGATCTCGATGATGGCTTCGGCGACATTGGCGACTTGTGTCGCGTTCACAGTGGCAACCGCGCCCAAAGCGCCAGCCAGACGGAGCTTTTCGTCGGAAATATCTACCGCCACGACGTTGGCGCCTGTCGCGTTGGCAATCATAATCGCCGACAAACCCACACCACCACAGCCATGGATTGCCACCCATTGTCCGGCGGAAGTTTTGCCCTGGTCCATGACTGCGCGAAAGGAAGTTACAAACCGACAACCGAGACTGGCCGCCGCAGGAAAATCCAGCGTCTCAGGCAGGCGCACAAGATTCGTGTCGGCGTGATGAATGGACACGTACTCGGCAAATGATCCCCAGTGGGTGAAGCCGGGTTGAAACTGGTGGTCGCAAACCTGCTGATTCCCGGATGCGCACTGCGGGCAGGCGCCACAGCCGCCGACGAACGGCACCGTTACGCGATCCCCGATTCCCCACTTTGTCACGCCGTTGCCAACCGCTGCGACAACCCCAGCCAGTTCATGCCCGGGCACATGGGGAGGTTGAATATCCGCGTCGTGTCCGACCCAGCCATGCCAGTCGCTGCGACAAACACCCGTAGCCATGACCTTGACGACTACGCCATGTGCTTCCGGAGTTGGATCAGGGACATTCTTTAGCTGTGGCGGGATACCAAAGGCTTCGTAGATGACAGCTTTCATTGACTCGGCTCCTTGCTTGAAACGTCCAGCTATTATGCACATCCCCAAAACAAGGAGAAAGACAAGCCAGGTGGAGAAGCGCGAGGGTTTCCACGCTTCTCATTACTGACCTGTTTACGCAAAGCTGAAGCCCTGCTTCGCCATCGGCAGCGTCCGAATGCGTTCGCCTGTTGCTGAGAACACAGCATTCGCAATCGCCGACAGAACCGGCGGCAAAGCCGATTCGCCTAAACCCGTGGGCGGATTGTTGGACTTCAGGAAATGTACTTCGATGGGTGGCGCCTGCGACATCTTCAGCATTGGGTGTTGAGGATAATTCGATTGCACAACACGTCCATTTTTCAAGGTGATTTCCTGCAACAGTTCGCTCAGTCCATCTACAATCGCGCCTTGCGCCTGATTCAGGGCTGCATCGGGATTGATGATCTGGCTGCCGATGTCTCCGGCCACCCAGACTTTGTTGATCTTCACCTTTTTGTTCGCAGCGACACTTGCCGTCTTATCACATGAACAATGCTACTTTTTCTTCACGTCGTAGCAGAGCAGCAGGTCCTGGTCGCGCACGTACAGTTTGCCATTGGCAATGACCGGATGCGTCCACGCCTGCTCCCTCGTGCGGTCTGGCTGCTCGAAGCGGCCACGTTCAATATACTTCTCACGGTTTGGTTCGATCAGGATCATCGTTCCTGACTCCGCACGTAAGTAGAGACGCCCGTCCGCCATCGCTAACGATCCTTTCGGCGCCTGGCGTTCACGCCACAAAACCCCGCCGGTTTTGAAGTCAAGGCAAACAAGAAAACCACCTTCGTTGCCGCCAGCGGCGCCATACAAAGCGCCGTCAACGACGATCATTCCGCCGTGGTGGTTGCGCATATGGTTGGTGAAATAGACTTCGGTGGCCTTGATCTTGCCGTCGGCATCCTTGCTCAGTTTCACCGCTCCCCCACCGCCGTCATAAGCTGAGGAGGCGAACACCAAGCCATCCTGGTAGATCGGAGTGGAACAACTGATTATGGCCGCCACAGGATCATACTGCCACAGGAGTTTTCCGTCGGATGCCGAAAAACCGGCGAGAGTTTTCGCGGTGAGTTGCACGTACTGGCGTTGTCCCTCGAAGTCTATCGCGATGATCGAGGCGTAGCTCGCGCCAGATTCGGGGCCTCGGTTGGGGGGGCCGCCGCGACGACCACCCTGTCCCCCTGGCCCACCTTGCCCCCCTTGGTTGATAGGCATTGGTACCTGGCTCCGCCAGATCGTCTTGCCGGTCATTTTGTTGAGGGCCACGAGCGTCGCGTCTGGGGCGCCGGGCGTGCAGATGAGTTTCTCACCGTCCACCAGCACCGATTCGGCGTAACCCCACGTTGGGACAATACCGCCATGATCTTTCACGAAGTCCGTGCGCCAGACTTCCTTGCCCTCGGTCGTGTAACAGACGAGTTCCCCGAACTGACTCATGATGTAAAGCCTGTCCCCGTCAACCGTGGGCGTGCCGCGTGGCCCGGATGGAGTGACCATCATTCCGACTTCGCCACTGCGTCCAAGTTTGGCCTTCCAAATGAGTTCGCCGGTTGCCTCCTTCAGCGCGAAAACCCAAGATGCGTCGCCAACATCGCCAGCAGTGTAAATGCGGCCTTTGCTGACGGCGATGCCTCCCATGCCACTGCCAATGCCCTTCGCCTTCCACACGAGCGGCGGCCCTTTTTCGGGCCAGGTCTGAAGCAATCCACGTTCTTTGGAGATGGCGTTTCGATCTGGTCCCTGCCACTGCGGCCAATCGAAAGACTCTTGCGCGAAGGCTGACGTGCTGAGCAGAACCAGCACCAGAAAAAATGCGAAATGTTTCATAACAATAATCTCCTATTTTGTTGTTTGCCGTTCTGCCTTTCTACTATTTCTTGAATTCTATACTTCCTGCCGGTTCATTGATTGGCTTCAGCAAAGACCTGCCTCGCGATGGTGATGGCGGTGTTGGCTGCCGGCCAGCCCGCGTAGAAGGCCAGATGCGTGATGAGTTCTACCAACTCGTCCTTCGTCACGCCGTTCTCAAGCGCCCGCTTGAGGTGGAACGGCAGCTCGTTGGTGCGGTAGAGCGCGACGAGCGTCGCCACGGTAATCAGGCTGCGGTCGCGCCTGGAGAGTCCAGGCCGCTCCCAGACTTCGCCGAAAAGCACTCTGTCGGTATAGTCGCCGAGCGCCGGAGCGATGTCCGCGTACGGGTTACGTTTTGCTGTGGGTTCGTCTGCCATAATTGAAGCTCCTTGTGCGTAATCTTTGTCTACCTCCTGGCCGGAGACAGATAGCCCTGGGTCGCCAGCCAATTCCTGAACAGTTCGGGCCACAAGTCCGAAGGAAGATTTTGTTTCGTTATGCTGAAGCGCAGCCGTCCTTTGGTGGAGATGTGCAGCACGACGGGTTTATCGGCCTTCCGCCAAGCCTCGTAGATGAGCCGCTACGGCCTGACCATAACCTTGAGCGCCTCGCGCTCGTTCATCGCCCGGTAACCGTCGGGCACCCCGTCAAGGTCTGTGACGAGGTCGAAGACGCGGCCAGGATTGATCCTGCCCTCAAGAACATCAGGCAGCAGTTCCTCGATGTAAGCGCGAACCGGCGCGGGGCCGCCGCCTACGGTAATGTTGTGATAAAACGCTGGCTCTGTTCCCAGCATTGTCTCGCCCTGGGGAACGCCAACGCGACCCACTGCGCCGCCTGGACGCGCGATGCTGATCGCAGTGAGCAGCGCCTGATCGGTGCCGACGCATTCGAGTACAGAGTGGACGCCGAAGCCGCCGCTCAACCTGCGCACATGCTCAATCGCCTCGTCGCCGCGCTCACTCACCACGTCGGTTGCGCCAAATTCTTTGGCGAGTGCGATGCGGTCGGGATGACGGCCCAGGATGATGATCCGCTCAGCGCCGAGCCGTCGCGCCGCGATCACGCCGCACAAACCGACCGCGCCGTCTCCGACAACAGCCACGGACTTTCCGGGGCTGACCCTGGCTGTGACCGCCGCATGATGACCTGTCCCCATCACGTCCGAGAGCGTGAGCAGCGACGGCATCAGCGCATCGTCACGGCCTACCGGCAGCACGAATAGCGTTCCATCCGCCTGCGGGATGCGCACCGCTTCGGCCTGTGCCCCGGCGACTTTCTCATTGCCAAAGAATCCGCCGTGAACGCACGACGTGTGCAGCCCTTCGTGGCAGAAGTCGCAGGTGCCATCAGAGAACGCGAACGGCATCACGACCAGATCGCCGACCTTCAAAGTGCGAACATCGGCCCCGACCGCATCAACAATGCCGATAGCTTCGTGTCCTATAACACGACCGGTGCAGCTTGGTTCCATCGCTTTGTACGGCCAGAGGTCGCTGCCGCAGATGCAGGCGCGAGTGACGGTAATGACCGCGTCGGCTGGTTCAATGAGACGAGCTTCAGGCACGTTCTCAATGCGAACGTCGCCCGCGCCATACATAACAGTTGCACGCATAATGCTCTCCCTCCGATTTATTCCTTCGATGGGCAGCTTACTGTCTATGAGCGGAGCCGTCGCGGGCGTTCTTGCTCAAACTATCGTGATCTTGCTCTAAACCGCTGATCGGTACGGAAACGAACAAGGCGTGTGAATGTCGCGTCACAAGCGCGATTGCTCTTGGAGGAATAAAGGAGGCAGGAACTTCACAGCGAAGCCGCCGCTTCAATGCTGCCGACGGTAATCGCTCGGGGACGGGCCGGTTTCTCTGCGGAAGAGCTTTGCGAAATGGCTGAGATTGGCGTAGCCCACCTCAAGTCCATATTCACTTTCCCTTCCGTAGAACCATCCTGAATCAGTTCAGGTGAGATTCACGATGGAAAGCAGCGTTTGAGCGCCAGCAATCACTTCGGGTTTCCTTGCAGGCGGACGCGGCGCGTGAGCGACGCCCATAAAAGATTCCGAAAGCTGATCCAAGGTGGTCGTTGTTTTGCGCTGCCCATAGTTCATCATTCGCCTCAAGCAGCTTGTTTGAGCGCCTCAGCGACTGCGGTTGACAGCGGAGTGGTGGAGCGACCAATGAGCGCGGAGAGTTGGCGGCTATCATCAAACAATGCGCCTTGCGAGACGGCGACATCCCAACCGGCAATGGCCTTAGCAAGGCCTTCCGGCACGCCGAGGCTTGTGAGCGCGGCGGCATACTCCGCTTCCGGCAGATCGATGTAGGGGATTGTCTTCCCCGTCTGGCGGGAGATTTCAGCGGCAAGATCACTGAGCGTGTAAGAATCATCGCCCGCCAGTTCATAAGCTTTGCCCTCGTGGCCTGTGCCGATAAGCACGGCAACTGCCGCCTCTGCGTAATCAACACGCGGCGCGGAGGAAACACGGCCGTCGCCTGCGCTGCCAAGGAACGCGCCTCCGGCAATCGCGCCGGGAATCGAACCCGTGTAATTTTCCGTGTACCAACCGTTGCGCAGAATCGTGAATGGAATGCCCGCTGCTGTTAGTGCGGCTTCCGTCGCGCGATGCTCATCCGCGAGGCTCAGCGGTGAGGCGTCGGCGTGCAACAGGCTGGTATAAACAACCCGCTTCACTCCGGCTTTTTTCGCCGCCTCAATGACATTGTGATGCTGGGCTGCCCGTTGACCGATTTCATTCGATGAGATCAGCAGCAGTGTATCAACACCTGTCAGTGATGCTTCCACTGTCGGTGGTTGGTTGTAATCCGCCGCGCGGACTGTGACACCGAGGTCAGATGCTTTCGCGGGCGTGCGCGCCAGCGCAATGATGTCGGCAGCATTCACCATGGTTTTGAGTTGGTTGACAACCAGACGCCCCAGTTGCCCCGTTGCTCCTGTAATTGCAATGGTCATGATTTCTTCTATTTTAGGACTTACGCAGAAGCCATTTTGAGAGACGGCTTCTTCAGTTGTTGAATGAGGTACTCATCCAGCAGCCCATGTTTGAGTTGATACACCGTGCGACCGGCTTCGGTCGCCAGTTCTTTGAGCCGGACCCAGACCAGAA